>CAZEML010000011.1:0-41544 GCA_964513285.1 uncultured Candidatus Nemicrothrix sp. | reverse complement strand
GACCGACAGGTCGAAACTCAAACCAACACGCCTGCGTGAAACCCGGGGAGCTTCAACTCGGCGGTGACGAGCTCTTGGAGCTCCTACTCGGTCAGGCCGAGACGCTTGTCAGGCTCGGACATCACGCAGCGGTCCTGGCAGATCGCGAAAGAACGAGTCGGCATGGCGGCTGACGCCTCGAACCAGGACGTAGTTGGCGGTACCGCCGATCGCGGCGCCGATCCCGAACGGAAGGAGTCGTCCGATCGCGACGGCTCCTCGTTTGGTGCCGTACTTCGTCAGCACGGTCCGCCCCAAGGTTCGATTGATCGCTCGGAGTGTCTCGACTGAGATGGCGTCCGTGGCCTTCTTGCCGAGACCCTTGGCGGTCTGCGTCGTCAGCTTGCCGAGGTTCACACTCGCGGTCTCCCCAAAGAGCAGCACGGCCAGGATCCACGCTCGGCGTTCTTCGAGCGACGCTCCCTCGTGGCCATGGATTGCCCCGATCGTGAGGATCAGATCCGCGCCTCGCGTGGTCGTCCACGCAAACTCGCTGCCCGCAACCGACAACCCCGCCACCGTTCCAACGCCCGGCGAGGCGGCAGTCCCACCGGCCGCCGCACCCACCGTGGCGAGTTCGCGAGCGAATGACTTCCGGAGCGCTCTGACCTGAGCGTCAATGTCCGCGCCGGGTGTCGCATCCGCTCGTCGAACGGCCGCATCCCAACGATTCGTGACCGCCGTGTCGACGACTTCCATCACGATCTCGCCGGCCGCTCGCAGCTTCGGTTTCTCAGCCATCGTCCATCTCCCGAGGCAAGGGTGGCACAGCTCGCCGATCACGTCGTAGCGCCCGGTTGTGACAGGTCCTGTCCCTGTCACGCCGCCGTCTGACGAAGGTCGCCGTCCGGCAACGGTGCCGGCGAAGGGAGTAAGTCCGATGAAGGAACGTCTGTCGAGTATCTGGTCCAAGTCGTGGGTCCGCTACACGACCGTGGCGGTGGTGGCGTTGGGCATTGGAGGTGCCGCGGCGACCGCGGAACCGGAAGAGGTCGTCGTCGAACGCGTCGTGGAGACCGAGGTCGAAGTTCCGGTCGAGACGATCGTCGAGCGAGAGATCGAAGTTCCGGTGGAGACGGTGGTGGAGGTCGAGGTGCCGGCGACGGCAGAGGAGCTCGCTGCGCTCGACGAGCGCGAAGCGCTCCTGGATGAGCGTGAGAGTGCCCTTGACACGCGCGAGCTGGCCCTCGACGAGCGGGAAAGCGCGCTCATCGTCGCCGAGGAGATCGCCGCGATGTCGGTCATCGCTCGTGACGGGTTGTACCTGGTCGGCACCGACATCGTCGCCGGCACCTACAAGGCGGATGGCGACGGCACCGGCTGCTACTGGGAGATCACCAGCGACGCGAGCGGCGAGTTCGGTTCGCTCGTCTCGAATCACTTCGGCGACGCCCTCGGTCAGCGGATCCAGGTTCGCGACGGCCAGTATGTGTCCGTGAGCGACTGCGGTGAATGGGCGATCCAGCCCTGATCCGAGGTCGGGCGACTACGTCCTGCGAAGGGGCCTATGAACACCGCACGTATCGCCACCTGGAACCTCGAGCGCAAGAAGCCGACGACCCCAACCGGAGCGGCGGGCCTCGAGCACCTGGCATCGCTCGACGCCGACGTGCTCGTGCTGACCGAAGCCGCATCACGTATCCCGCCGGCGACGGCCATGCCGTCTGGTGTCAGTCACTCAACCACGGTCCTGAGGAGCGGCGGGTCGTGATGTGGTCGCGGCATCCGTGGACGAACGTCGACGATCTCGGTCATCCCGACTTGCCTCGTGGACGGTTCGTCTCGGCCACGACCGAGACGCCGGTCGGTCCGATCGACGTGCTCGGTGTATGCATTCCGTGGCACATGGCCAACGTCCAGTACGGCGACCGCAATCGCAAACCGTGGCAGGACCACATCACCTATCTCGAGATCCTCGCCGACCTGCTCGCTGAGTGGCCGACCGATCGGCCCGTGGTCGTCGCCGGCGACTTCAACCAGCGGCTCACCGACCCGATGACTCGTGGCGGCGCACGCTACGAGGCCATGTACCGCTGCTTCGACCAGATGGACATGCCAACGATCGGTGTCGTCCCCGGCTGGCCCAGAGAAGAGAACGACCACATCGCGACCCGTGGCCTGATGACGACGAACGTGCTCGGCTGGCCCAACGTCGTCGACGGCGTCCGCTGCAGCGATCACGGCGGCGTACTGATCGACGTCGTTCCCGGATCCCGGGCCACTGCTGGCGCAGGTGGGGCCCGGACCGGCCCCAGAGCGTGACACGTGAGCGCTGACGGCTGGATCGAGTTCGCCGAGCTGCGTCGGCGGCTGGCGACGACCACGTCGGTGATCGAACGCTGGGCCCATCTCGCCCCATCGATCGACCGGGTCGGCGAGCGAGTTCGGCGCGAGGAAGCGGTCCTGCTCGCGCTCGCCGTACGGCTCCGCCAGCACGGACTGACGGCGGCCACCACCAGGACGGCGGTCGCCCAGCTGCTCACCGTCGTCGATCGTCCAGCGGCGGCTGATTGGGTCGTGGTGACTGACGGTCCGAAGCGGGCGACGGTGCACGTCGGCGGCGTGGTCGACCTCGACCGCCGGGCGACGGTACAGATCGTCGACGCCGGCGAACTGCGCGCCCTGCTCGACGCCTGAACCGGTCCGACGCCTCCCTCGATTGGAGCGCCGCACAGCATCCGGCCGGGTGTCAGAAACCCGTGCCTCGGGCCGTCCTCCGAACGTGCCATACATCCTGCTGCGGGACGCCTTCAGCTCACGCTGTCACACCCCCCTGGCAAGGTGGAGATCCTCGGCTCGCTGCCCACGGCGGACAGTGGCCCGGCACACGACTGGACGGATGTCGTCACGGCCTCTGCCGTGTCACGCCGTCCCCCGACAAAGGAGATGCAATGACCAACCCCGACGATCCGCTCGAAACGCTCATGGCCGCGATGGCCGACGGCGACATGTCCGCCATCTGGACCTTCCACGAGCTCTACGAGCCGCGCCTGCGTGGCGTCGTGCTCGGCAACATCCGCTCGATGTACCGGCCCGACATCGCCGCCGACACCGAACGGGTCACCGAGCTGACGGTCGAAGCCGCCATCGTCATCTTCCACCGCGCCAGCGGCTGGAAGCCTGGTGGTGCCAAGCCGTGGAGCTGGGCCAACCGGGCGATCCGTTCGATGGTCGCCGCCGAGATCGGCCACCGTTCGGTCGAGCTGGGCCACGACGACAGCCTCGATGGTGAGGCCGGTGTCGCCCTTGTTTCTACCGGGGGCGACACCGACCTGACCATCGATGCACTCGTCGAGCTCGACTCGACCCTTGGCACGTTCGTCGAGGCGTACCGGTCGGTCAGCTCCGATCGTGATCAGGACGCGGCGTGGCTGTTCCGGGTCCAGAAGGTCAACGGCGACCCGTCGCCCGCGCACACGGTCGCCGACGAGTTCGGCATCACGCCCGACCACGCCCGCCAGATCCACAAACGCCACTTCACCCGCGTGCACGACCTCGTCTGGAACGACGACCGTTTCGCCGCCATCCGAGCCTGGGATTGGTTCGCGGCATGAGCGTCCATGCCCGGCCCTCGACGATCGGTCCCACCCGGCTGATCATCCGGATGGCCGACATCCTCGCCGCCGACGGAGCGCCGTATCCAATGGCCGGAGCCCTCGCCGCGGCGGTGCGAGGGAGGCTTCAACTCGACCGGTTCGCCTACGCCCGAGAGCTCGGGCTCGATCTCGACGTCGTCGACGCCGCCGAGGCGGGCCGGACAACGGTCGACGAGCTACCAACGTCGATCGCCGAACGCATCCCATGGCTCGGCGTCGACCTCACCGCCCTCGCCGCTGACCCAGCTGCCTAGCTGCGCAATCGCTGTGACTGCTTCCCTGGGTTGAGGGACCGCTCGGCCAGCGTCCGAGGCCGCCATGCGCGATCTAGATCGTCGACTGGACCTCGACTTGGTAGCCCTCGGTGTCGGTGAAGACGAACGCTCGGATGCCGAGCGCCTCGTTCTGGAACATCTCCGAGACTCCCGGCAGCGCCTCGGCCAGCGCCCAGTCGCGCCACACGTCGACGTTGGGCACGCGAAGGCAGACCTGCACGCACTTCTGCGCCTGCCAGTCGTTCATCCCCTTGGCTTCATCGACGAGACCGACGTGTGCCCCATCGGCCACCCGGAAGATCTTGGCGAACCCCTGGTCGATGACCATCGGGAAACCGAGGTGCCGCCAGAACGCTTCGGCTGACTCCAGGTCTCGGTAGTACAGGAACGTGATCGCCAGGGTGGGGTCTTGCCGCTCGGTCATGTGATGTCGTGCCTCCGGTGCCGTCGTCACGCGACGCTAGCGGGGTGGGGCCGATCGCTTTGCCGTCGTTGACCCGCACGGCGAGACTGGCCCGATGAGCGCACCCGTGTACTTCATCGCCCACCTGCAGGTCACCGACGCCGACGAGTACCGCAAGTACGAGAAGGCGTTCTTTCCGGTGCTGAAGGACTACGACGCCCAGTTCATGACCTTCGACGACGACGTCATGGTGCTCGAAGGCTCCCGCGACGAGGGCCGCACGGTCATCATCCAGTTCGCCAGCGAAGAGGAGTGCCTGCGCTGGTGGAACTCCGACGAGTACCGGGCGATCGTCCCGCACCGCCTCGACGGCACCAACACGATCAGTGTCTCGATCGTGCACGGGATGGCGCCCCGAGGCTGACGCCGATGAGCGATCTGTGGGACGACATCGACGATGACGACGTCTCGCCGATCTGCGGCCACTGTGGGGTGAGCGCGCTGCCGCCCGAGGCGATGGGGGAGCCGTCGATGTGTGAGAACGCCGACTGCTCCGCCTTCGGCGAACCGATCAGCTGAGGCGAGCGCCGGTCAGACCGGCTCGTGCTCAGCCCACCGGCGCAGATACTCGAACGTGTAGATGCCGGTCGAGTGGCCGTCGTTCCACACGATGTTGACGCCCCACGCCCCATGCAGACTCGCATCGGCGATACTCAACGGCAGGGGACTGTTCGGCCGAGGCCACGGCGCCTCGCCTCGCTCGCCGAGCGCCCGACACGTCGCACACGGGCACCCGAGGCGCAGATCGACCAGACCGAACGTCGCCACATAGCCGTCGCCGTAGGTCGCGGTGATGCCCGACGACCGATGCACATCGAGATCGACGAGGTCGTACCGATCGGTCATGACTCAAGCCTGCCTCGCCAGGGTCGGGCGTAGCACCTCCGGCGGTCAGGTCGCGCTGGCGTCGCTCGCACCGAACGCCGCCCACCACCGGCGGCTCGCCTCCGCCACGCCATGATCCGATCGCAGCTGAGCGAACAGCTCGTCGAGCCGAGCCGCGTCGCCGTCCGCGCCGTGGATCCGATCGATCAACGGGTCGAGCCAGTCCGGCGAAGGAGCCACGACCCCAGCATCGCAGGCGACCGACCGGTTCGGCCGCCGTCGCCCTAGCGTCGACGGGTGCACGAGAACGACGGGCGCTCGAAGTCCGAACGCAAGAAGGCCCGACGCCGCGAGCGCGCCGCCTCGGACCGCGCCGGCGGCAAGGCGCTCATCGAGCTCGCCGACGCGGCCGTCGACGAGGCCGTGTCGCTGCTCGACCGGATCGAAGCCGAACACGAACTCGGCCTCACCACCGAAATGCCGACCCTCGCCGCCGCCGAGTACTGCCGCAAGCGCATCAACGAAGCGCTCGGCTACCGGGAATGGCTCGACGAGGTCGAGGTCTGGGTCTGGAACGCGCAGACCTCCACCCGCACGGCGCTGACGGAAGCCGGCGCTGCGAACGGCGTCGAGCTACGGCTCGAGATGCGCATCGTCGACTGACAGCGGGGTCGAATCCGCGTCGCCTCGTCGATCGGCGACGGCAGACTGCCCGGGTGAATCCCCTCGACGTCAGCCATCGCAGCACGGTCACGCTCGACCAGATCGACGAACTCGGGCACATGAATGTCCGCTACTACGGCGTCAACGCCGGCGCCGCGACGCGAGCGGTCTGCGACGAGCTCGGGCTGCCCCGGCTCGCGCTGCGCAGCGGCTACACCCGCCATCACCACGAACAGCTCGAGGACGCCGAACTCGTCGTCCGCAGCGCCGTCATCCCCGGCGGCGAACGGCTCCGGATCTACCACGAGCTGCGCAACGAAGCCGACGACGACCTGGCCGCCACGTTCGTCCACGAGCTCGACCATCCGTCGATCGACGGCCCGGCGTTCGAGCTGCCGGCCTACGGCGCGCCTCGAAGCCTCAGCCTCGACACCGACGCGCTCGCGTCCGCGCCGTCGCTCGAGCAGCTGCACGACCTCGGCCTGGCGATGCGCAAGCCCCGCAAGGTCGACGCTGACGACACGCAGGGCGCCGAGACGGTCCCGCCATCGAACTTCGCCAACCTGCTTTGGGGTGGCGTGCCCTTCGAAGACCACGTGTGGATCCGCACCCTCCCCAACGGTGACCAGTACGCCTACGCGGTGATGGAACAGCGCATGTGGGTCCGGCCCGGACCGGTCACCATCGGTACGCCGATCCAGAGCTTCCGAGCGTCGCTCGACATCGGCGAGAAGATCGGCCGGGCCATCGCCTGGTGCTACGACACCGACACCGGCGCACCGATCGTCGTGTCCGAAGCCATCGATCTGTGTTTCAACCTGACCCAGCGGCGCGCCATGGCGATCCCCGCCGGCTCACGGTCGGTCGACGACCCCGACCACCATCCCGAGCTCGCCCCTCGCTGAGTCCGGCGACCCGGGCCGACGGGCGCCCGCGAAATTCGAGGACAGCGTCGGCCGCGTGGTCGTACGGTCGTCCTCATGTGGATCTGACTCTTCCTGCCGTTCGGGCCGGTCACCGTGGCCGGCCGCTCGAGAGAGAGGAGACGCTCCATGCCTGCGCGTTCACGCGGCACCGGCCGCACCACGCCCAAGGGAACGAAGGGCCCGGCCAAGAACGGCCGAAACCGTTCCACCCCCACACCCCCCGAGCCGCGCCGTGGTCGTCCACCGGCCAACGAGCGGTCGACCGGACGCATGGTCGACCGGCGTCCGAACACCCCACATCGCGGCAATCGATGAGGCGTTGAACGGGTCGGCCGGGCTGGTTCGCTCCCCGGTCCGGCTGATCCGTTGTCACACCCCAGCCCTACGGTCTGCGACAACCTCGCCGCCGGGTCACGGCCGCCCCACACCACCGAACCGGAAGGGGCGAACGATGAAGGTTCTCGTCGCCACACGCGACTCACAAACACGTTTGGCCAACGACTACTGCTTCACCCTCGACGGTGAACTCGTCTACATCCAGGGCACCGACTGCTCGAATCCGTCATGCGGCTGCGAGCGGGGCTTCGCCGGCATGGCGAGTCATCGTGCGACCACCACGGCGAAGATCGTCGACCGCCCCGAGATGACCGAGGACGCGCTCCGGCAAGCGCTCGTCGACAGTCTCGATACCGGCGGCTGGCTCAGCGCGATGGAGTCAGCCGGGGTGCTCGAGGAAGGGATCGACGAGCTGCTCGGTCTCCTTCGATGGGTCACCGCCTCTGCGCCGGCCGGCACGCTGGTTCGGCGTCGAGGCGCCCTGGTCTTGATGAGCGACCCATACACCTTCTTTACCCCTGGGGTGTAGAGAAGGTGTACGCTCCGAACGTGGCCCGGACGAACATCGACATCGACGATGAGCTGCTGTCCGTCGTCATGCGCCGGTACGGGCTTCACACCAAGACCGAGGCGGTCGAGCTCGCGCTTCGCCACCTCGCCGGCATTCCGATGACGATCGACGAGGCGCTTGCGATGCAAGGGGCCAACCTCATCGCCGACGTGCCGCCGGATGTCGGGCCGTGATCCTCGTTGACACGTCCACCTGGGTCGAGTTCGACCGGGCTACGGGATCCTCAGCTCACCTTCGGCTCGCCGAGCTCATCCGCGAAGGCAGCGACGAGATTGCGGTCACCGAGCCCGTTCTGGCCGAACTCCTTGCCGGTGTTCGTCGTGATGACGACGCGCGAAGGGTGCGGCGCCTCGTGACCTCCTTCGGATGGGTGCATGCCGATGTCGTCGCCGACTTCGAGGGCGCGGCGAAGGTCTACCGATCCTGCCGCGCGGCCGGGATCACGCCGCGAGGACTGATCGACTGCATGATCGCCTCGATCGCGATCCGAGCCGGCGCGGAGCTGCTCGCTGCCGACCGCGACTTCGAGGCGATGGCTTCCGTTGTGCCGCTGCGACTCGCGGCCTGACCTTCGCGCACGAGCGCGTGCTCGCGTCAGTCGATGACGGCTTGAAGCTCGCGGACGTTGAAGTCGACGATCGTCGTCTGGGAGATGTCGCCCCACAACGCCGGCCCGATCGCGCCCCCAGGGTTGTTGGGGTCGGCGTGGGTCCAGTACAGGTCCCAGGTGACGGTGACGGCGCCTTGCAGCGGTTCGCCGTCGTCGTTGGTGGTGAAGACGTAGCCGCAGTCGGTGGCCTGATCGTCGCCGGCATCGGGATCCCACACGGTGGTGGCGTCGGTCGTGCACGTGATGGTTTCGCCGTTGCCGAGATCCCATTCGGCCTCACGGAACTCGGGAAAGATCGTCGCCCAGATCGGACCCGCGGCCGCGTTGACGGGAGCGAAGTCGAGCTGGCTCGTCACGGCCAGCCACGTCCGCACCCCGACGACCTGATCGCCGGCCGGGGAGGTCTCGAACGCGGGGACGGCGAAGTCGATCGTCGCGGCGGCGTACTCCGCGACCTGCCACTCGTTGACGACGGTTCCGCCGGGAAGGCCAGGGTCGCAGCAGAAGTAGGCATCGGGGAACCCGGGGACGCTGGCGCCGGTGTCGAGATACCAGCAATGGATGATGTACGGCAGGTCGCGATCTTCGGGCGTCACCGGGGTGATGGTGATCGTGTAGAACTGATCGCCGGTCACGTCGAAGAACCCGCACTCGGCCTGCCGCCCCGGCCGACCGGTCTGGGAACTGACGACCTGCAGGTCCTCGCGAAACGAAACCGTGATCGTCGCCGAACTGTCGTTGATCGTCGGCGTAGGTGTCGGGTCGGCGGGCGGCGCTACGTCGAGATCATCGCCGCCGGACTGAGCGGACGCAGGACCGACAAGTGTCACCAGGATGGCGATGATCGCTATGGCGACGGGAACTGAGCGACGCATGCGTCGACTTCTCCTTGCTCGAATCGCTCGAGCGATTCCGAGCTGGCGACGCGCCAGCCGGCCTCGCCGTTGATGACTTCCATCCGCTTCAGCACGACGACCAATACCTCTTCGGTGGTCTCTCCCGAGGAGACGTCATAGATACGGCTCTCGTCACGAAGGCAGAGGAAGACGATTCCGAGCGCGTCGACGATCGAGATCTGTTCGGCCAAGACGAAGTCCTGGTCGGGGTCGATGCCGTCGACGCCCCGATTCGCGTCGAGGTTTCGTTGCGCGAGATCTTGGAGGACGGGCAGCAGAGATGGGATCACGATGTCGTCCCACAGGTCTGCAGCCGGATCCGGTGGGTTCGAGGCCTCCACCAGGCCAGTTCTCCAGTAGCGCTCAACCAGGTCGGCGATGAGCTCTTCGTCGGTGGTCTCGTCGGGTGCCTCGGTCGTGGTGGTCGTCGTCGTCGTGGTGCTGGTCGTCGACGTGGTGCTCGTCGTGCTCGCACTTGTCGTCGAGGTCGTGCTGCTCGCCTCAGACGTCGGCACCGTGACTGCGGGCGCGGCGTCGTCGCTGCTGGAGCATGCCGCGGCCAGGAGCGCGCTGACTGCGAGGACGGCCGCCAACCGAATCACGTTCATTGCCACCGACGGTAGCGGCCGGTCGGTGGGCGGGACAGGGCCAGCTGTGCCAACGGGTTTGCCAGGCGAGTCGGCGTCGAGCGCCAGGCTGTCGCCCACTCGTTCGTTGGAGTCTCAGGCTCCGTCTCCCTCAGCGGGCGGCGTGCGCCGGGACAGCGGATCAACGCGAGAGCGAGTCGGCGCATTGGCCCTCCTGTCCCTCGTCAAAGGTCTCGATCGTCTCCGAAGCTCGGACGAGCCACCCCTCGGCGCCATTGGCGACTTCCATCCGTCGGAGCACGACTCGCCGCACCTCTTCGATGGTCTCCCCGGTCTCCAAGTCGAACGATCGTGACTCGCTCCGCAAGCACATGAAGACGATGGCGAGCGCATCGACGACGGTGACGTCGGCGCTGGTGACGAATGGCTCGTCGAGGTTGAACGCCGCTACCCCCTCGCCGTTGTCGATCCGGGTTTGGACGCGCTCGGCCAGGATCGTCCGATTCTCCGGCGTGGTGAGGTCGTTCCAAAGCTCGGGGCTCGGGTTCGGCGGGTCGTAGGCGTCGTTGAGGATCGTGCGCCAGTAGCGCTCGATCACGTCGAGGATTTGCTCCTCGTCGGTGGTCTCGACTGGGGCCTCGGTCGTGGTCGTCGAGGTCGTCGTCGTGGTGCTGGTTGTCGACGTGGTGGTCGTCGTGCTCGTACTTGTCGTCGAGGTCGTGCTGCTCGCCTCAGACGTCGGCACGGTGACGGCGGGCGCGGCGTCGTCGCTGCTGGAGCATGCACCGGCCAGAAGTGCGCTGACTGCGAGGACGGCCGCCAACCGAATCACGTTCACTGCCACAGACGGTAGCGGCCGAGTTCTGTTCGAAACAGGGCACCGCGACCCATCGCAACCAAGGAGCTTGAGGAGGGCTGAGTGTCGGGAGCCATCGAGCTTGTCGAGCGAGCTACTGGAGCTCGTAGTCGAATCGCTCCCACTTCGCCCCGTGTGGTCAACCCCACGGCAGGCCTGAGTCGAACTGAAAGAGGTACTCGTACAGAGAGCCGCCCACTTCCGGCGACCAGATGGTGACCTCGCGTTCGAGTATCTGCCGGTGGATCGTGTGCAGCCCGGCGGCTTCGAGCGCTGTCTCGATCGCACCTTCGTGGGTCGGCGATCCAACCTCGTCCAGCATCAGGTAGTAGGGGCCGACGAACGAGACTCGCAGGTCGATCGGACCGTCACTAGGTCGCTCAATCCACCACCGCCAGCCCAAGTCGTAGTTCAAATCGGTGAGGTCGGTCAGCGTCCAGTTGGACGCCAGCCGCTCACGCAGCTCGTGGTAAGGACCCTGGTCGAAGATCTCGAGTGTGCGGCCGTAATCAGGAACTGCTCCCGTCCCGAAATACCCCAGGAGCAGGTGCACCAACGCCTCTGGAACGGTACTCATGGCAACTCCGGTCCCCAGGGCGAGCCGTGAATCTCGCCTCGGGAGTTGATCGACACTCGAAGTTGGGTCTGCAGCGGCCGACGGTCTCGAGGTCGTAGGACGGTCATGCCGAGTCAGTCAGCCATGCGTCGTAGCGCGCGACGAGGGTTTCGAATGTCGCTGCGAGTTCATCGAGCTCGGCGTCCGAGGGAACCTCGACCCAAATGACCGCGTCGAGCGCCTGCATTGCCGTTCCCTCGAGGTCGTCGAGCGAGCCGTCGCGCTCGAGTTTCTCGGCGATGAAGCGAGACACCATCCGGTCCCATCCCTCGTGGGAGCTGTCAGGGGCGCCTTCGAGCCACCGCTGCTCCGCTTTGCGGACGGCGACGTGCAATGTCGAAGGCAAGGCGGGGACCATCCGGCGCACCGTTTGTGTCATTGCGGCGAGAAGCTCTGTGCCTCGCGGTGCGCCGGCGATCCCGGAGGCGTGGGCCGTGCCAACCGGGTCAGCGCTCGGTGTCGGTGCGCCGGGCTCCGGCCGACGCCACTCGACATCCCAATCGAGTTCGGCGAGGTCCTGCTCGGTCGCCCAGCGTGTGGTGCCGGGCGCGATCGAAACCCCGTCGGTGACAGTCCAGTCGGGCGGGCTTGCGTAGATGACCGCGTCGTCGTTGTCGATGTCGTCCGGGTGGAGCCACACCTCGTCGGCCTCATCGCACATGAGCACGACCCGTCCGCTCGCCGTCATCAGCGGACGGATGGCACCCCAGTCATTCGGACAGTTGCGCAGCCAGATCATGTCGGTCCTCCCATGGGGATTCCGCTCACCGGATAGGAGGTGATCACCTCGTCGGCGTCCTGAATGATGAGGCGAATGTACCGCACCGGCGGGTTGTCGAACGCCGCTCCAGGAGCACCGCCGATCCAGCCGATCGGGCGGCCCATGTCGACGAAGTACGACGTGCGCCTCCCACTGGTCGTCGCGATTGCGCCTCCGCCTCGTGCGATCCGCCACGCGGCATCGGTCATCTCCAGTGGGTCGTCGAAGAAGACGCCATGGGGCACGGTGCGATCGGCGACGTCGCTGCCGTGAGCCCGTACGTGGGCGATTCGGTTCGGGTACTTGGGGTCGCTGCCGTAGACGAGGCCGAGCTCGGACCGATACACGCCGTCGCCCAGATCGTCGAAGCTCGAGGGTGGAATGGCGTCGATCGACTCGCGGGCGGTGCGTTGGGCGAGCTCTTCTGCGGCTTCTTCGGCTGCGGCTTTGGCGCCCCGGACGGTGCCGCCCGTCATGCCGGGGATGGGGAGGAGGCCGATGCCGGAGAGGGCGGCTTGTTCCCAGTCGCCTTGAGAGAGGTAGTAGAGCGCCATCGCGCCGTCGACGAAGTCGCCGACGACCGGGATGAACGAGGCGACCATGAGGACGTCGTCCCAGTCGATGCCGCCGGTGTCGTGGTAGGCGGAGTCGTCGAGGACGGTCTGGGCGGCCTGGCGGACCTGGGGCGGGAGCGACTGGTCGTCGAGGAACGCCTCGAAGTCGCCCTTGGACATGACGCCGTCAAGCTCGCCGCCGTGGGCGGCGACGTCGATGGTTGCCATGTAGGGGACGAGCGTGGCCCAGGTGTCGAGCTTGGTGATGTAGGCGTCGACGTCGTCGAGCGAGAGCTTGCCGTCGGTCTCGTCGCTGTCGGCGGCGAAGCCGGCGCCGCCCTCGGCGAGGTAGTCGGTGTTGTGTTTGGCGGTCTCGACGGCGGCGAAGAGCTCGGGGTGGTCGAGCAGCCATCGAGCGGCCCGGGCGGCATCGCCGTCGAGATTCTCGGCCGCCCATTCGAGGTCGGATCGGGAGACGACACCGTCGTTGCCGTCGGTGTCGCCTTTGTTGTCGATCACGTCCCACGCGTTGCGGAGGTCTTCGAGGGCGGCGAGTCCGGCGTTGATCTCGGGTCCGCCGAGGGCGACCATCCGTAGGCGACGGGCCAGGTCGTCGGCTTCGGTGCGGAGCAGGTCGGTGAGGGATCGCAGTCGGACGTCGATGTCGCCGGTGTCAGCGGTGGTGAAGCGTGCCGCGTCGGTGAGCAGTCCGGCGAGGGCGGTGCGGTCGTGGTCGATCTCGTCGGCCACCCCGGTCATCGTCACGTGGAGGTCGAACGCTCGCTCGAAGTCCAGAAGCAGCTGATCTGACACAGAAAAGCATGAAACAACATCAAACGGGAACTCGCAAGCGATTCTTCGTGTCTCGACCGGGCGCGCCGAAGCCCGGCGCCTCGCTCCCGAGTCGCCGAGCCGCGAGGCGTCAGTCCGTCAGCGCGCCGTAGACGAGGGAGCGGAAGTCGCGGTCGGGGAGCTGGATGCCGGTCATGTACTGCGACATGAACACGGCGACGAGCTCCTCGGTCGGGTCGACCCAGTAGTACGTCTTGGCCGCGCCGGCCCAGCCGTATTCGCCGACCGAGCCAGGCCCGCGGAAGTCGGCGACGTCGACCATCACCCGAGAACCGAGACCGAAGCCCATGCCGGGATTCGGGATGCCGGTGAGCTCCCACGGCATCAGCTCGGAGGCGAGATGGTTGGTGTGCATCAGCTCGAGCGTCTTCGGGCTCACGATGTGTTCGCCGTCGAGACGGCCGCCGTTGGCGAGCATCTGGGCGAAGCGGAAGTAGTCGCCGATCGTGGAGAACAGGCCGTACCCGCCACGGGCGAACGTGTCGGGCCGATCGGTCGGGTTCGTGTCGGAGACGTCGCGGCGCTGGTTGTCGCCGGCGAACGCGGCCTCGACGAGCTTGGCCGCGTCGTGGTCGAGGCCGACGAGGTCGGGCAGGCCGTACATCGCCGACAGACGGTCGAGCGAGTCGTCGGGCACGCCGAAGGCGGTGTCGGTCATGCCGAGCGGGTCGAGGATCCGCTCTCGCAAGAACTCGCCGAGCGGCTGACCGGAGAGGACTTCGATCAGGCGGGCGGCGACGTCGATGCCGACGCTGTAGTGCCACTTCGTGCCGGGCTGGAACGCCAACGGCAGTTCGGCGACGGCGTCGATGCACTCCTCGAGCGACCGGGAGGTGTCGTTCATGATCCGGGCGTCGCGGTAGAGCGCGCCGACGGGCGTGTCGACCATGAAGTCGTAGGTGAGACCCGACGTGTGGGTGAGCAGATCCCGGACCTCGATCGGCCGCACGGGGGCCACCAGCGACCCGTCGGCATCCATCACCTGCACCGCGCCGAACGCCGGGAGGTAGGTGGCGAGTGGATGTTCGAGCTGGAAGCGGGCCTCCTCGTGCAACAGCATCAGCGCGGTCGACACGATCGGCTTGGTCATCGAATAGATGCGGAAGATCGTGTCGGCGGTCATCGGCAGGTCGGCCTCGCGATCGCGATGGCCGACCTGGGCGGTGTGGACGATCTCGCCTCGCCGGGCGACGAGGGTGGAGATGCCGGCGATCTCGCCGGTGTCGACGTACTTCTCCTGCAGGATCGGCCCGATCCGATCGAGCCGTGCGCTGCTCATCCCGACCGATTCCGGTCGCGTGGTTCCCTCGATGCGCATGTCGTCCCCTGTTGCTCGTTGCCCGCTCGGGGACGCTAGCGCTTCGCCGCGTCGCGAAAAGGCGAAGCAGGGACGGAGGCCGCAGAAAGGGGCGAACGTCGAGTATCTACCGTGATAGCCATCTCCCCGTGGACTGGTTCGAGGCGTTGACCGGCTTTCGTGAAGCAAGCGTCGCGGACGTGCGTGGGCAGTTCATCGTCGAGGACGACCACCTGGTCTCTAAAGCCAACGGCCGCCGGATGAAGGTCGGGCAATTCGAGACGCCATCGGTCGCCGAACTGCGAAGCATCCTGCCGCCGCCGTCAGGTGTCCCGACGTCGGTTCGCGAAGTCGTCGGTGATGTTCAGCGCTTCCACCTGATGGCGGCCAACGAGGGAGCGACCTTTCAGGTCGCTTCGCAGTTCAACGCCCTCGAGATGGTGTCGCCCGAAGTCACGCCTGAGGATGGCGTTGGCCGCTACGAGCACGATCGCACCCAAGGCCCTGCGTGCGCGATCGCCTGCGGCGCAGGCACGATCTGGCGGAACTACTTCACTCCAGTCGCCGGCGAGCCGGGGCAAACGATGACTCGGCAGATCGATACGTTGGCCGACGTCGGCGCTGCGCTTGGTGTGACGTTCCCAATGCGGAACGGCTACGCACTTCCGGCTCCGGAAATGTTGCGTCGAGCTGCCGCAGCGGTTGGCGAGTTGTCGGCGGATGAACGACGAGGTGTGGGTGACTTACTCCGCATTGGGATGCAGTGGAACACCGAGGTGACGCTCGGGGGCGCCAGCCACAGCCTGACCCAGGCCTACTGCTCGGCAGCCCCCATCGGGTATTCGCACTGCACCGCTGAAGAGTGGGAGGCGGTTGCTCGCCTCATCCTTGAAGGCGCATACGACGCGACGCTCGCCTCGGCACGAGTCAACGCAGCGGAGACCGGGAATCACACGGTGTTCCTGACGCTCCTTGGCGGCGGCGTGTTCGCCAATCCGTTCAGCTGGATCGCTGACGCGATCCGTGCTGCTGTCGACTCCCATGCCGATTCGGGCCTCGACATCGTCATCGTCAGCTACGGCGGCCCCGACGCCCGTCTCGCTCCACTTCTGCGGGGCTAACCGCACGCCGCGTCGCGAAAAGGCGAAGCAGGGACGGAGTCGGTCAGCGCGGGGTCCAGGTGCCACCGGCCTCGTCGATGGCGCGGGTCACCGTCGCCAGTTCGTCGAGGGCGCTGGCCAGGTCCGACCGGACCGGCTCGAAGTCGGCTGCAGCCCGGGCGACCGCGTCGCGCTGCGTCGTGGTCGGCTCGGTCGTCGTGAACCACGAGAAGTGGGCGACCCGATCGACCAGGCCCTTGATCGATGGGGCCACCGGTTCCTCGAGCTTCTGCCCGATCGGGTCGCCGGTCAGCTGAGCGGCGAGCTCCTCGATCCGGCGGCTGACCGCATCGACCTGGCGGTGCAGCTCGGCATCGGCGCCGACCGCTGCGGCGAGCGCGGCCCGGACGTGCTTGAGCCGATCCCTCGCCGCGTCGATCTCCTTGGCCGCACCGGCGACCGACCGAGCCAGCCCGGCCGTCTCCGCCGCGAACGCCGGGTCGCCGCCGCCCACCCCGGGCACGTCGACGACCTGCACCGGTTCCGGACCGGCCATCACCTCGACCCACTGGCCGGGCCGGGTCACGACGAGCTCGACCGTGTAGTCGCCGGCCGGGAGGAGCGGACCCTGCGGCTCGGTGTCCCACGGCATCACGAAGTCCGGCTTCGTCAGGGACACCGGCTCGGTGGCCGGGCCGCGCAGGTCCCACGCCACCCGGTGAAGCCCGGCGGTCGCCGGTGCCGGGATCGCTCGCACGACCTCGCCGCCAGAGCCGCGAACCACGAGCTGCACGAGCGGATCGCTCTCCACGTGCTCGGCCCACAACGTCTCGTAGCCGGGGAAGTCGACGTCACCGTCGACCTTCTTCTCCTCCGCCTGGCGAGCCTTCGCCGCCGACAGCACGTCGTCGGCGAGGTGGTAGGTCACCACCGCGCCGAAGTCCGGGTTCGGGGCCCGCCACGCGGTCGATCCGAGCGTCGGCTGACCCTCGGCCTGCGAGCGCAGATGCGGCACGTACCGCCACGCGGCTCGAACCGGGAAGATCGTCGCCGGCGCCGAGAGGGCGTCGCCCGCGAGCCCTCGGAGCGGGGAGTAGTCGTCGAGCACGAAGATCCCGCGACCGAACGAGCCGGCGACGAGATCGTCGTCGCGTCGCTGGAGCGCGAGGTCGCGCATCCCGATGGGCGGCACCGAGGCCCCCTTGCGGCCGCCGTCGGCGGCCTGGCCCAGGCGATGCCAGTGCGCCCCGCCGTCGAGCGTGCACCACACCCCGTCCTCCGCCGCGGCGAAGAGAAGCTGCGGGTCGACGTGATCCTGCTCGATCTGCCAGATGATGATCCCGTCCGGGAGGTCGCCCCGGATCGACCGCCACGTCTCACCCCGGTCGGTGCTCTCGTAGAGGTAGGGCGTGTAGTCGCCGGACTTGTGATCGTCGGCCGCGAGGAAGACGGCATCGGCGCGGTGGCGACACGCCTCCACATCGTTGACGAACGCCTCGCCGGGGAGGTCCGGCGGCGCACCGGCCGCCGACCACGACTCGCCACCGTCGGCCGAGACCGACACGTGGGTGTCGTCGGTGCCGACGTAGAGCACGCCCTCGGCCACCGACGACTCCGACAGGGTCGTGATCGTCGCCGACCACGACATCGCCATGTGGTCATAGAGCCCGTCGACACCCCAGACCCGATCGCCGACCGGCAGCTCGTACCGGTTGGCGCCACCGGTGAGATCGCCCGAGATCGGCGTCCACGAATCGCCCCGGTCATCGCTGCGCCACACCCGCTGCGACGCGACATAGATCCGTCCCGGGCGATGCGGGCTGAGCACGATCGGCATGTCCCAGTTGAACCGCTCCGGCGGATCGCCGGCCGCCCCGATCGGCTGGATGTCGGTGAGCTCGTTCGTGCGCTTGTCGTGGCGCATGACGTTGCCGACCTGCCACTCGAGGTAGCTGATGTCGGGTTCGTGGGGATCGAAGACCACGCCGTAGCCGTCGGCGCCGAGCGGCACCCACCAGTCCTCGTTGCGCACGCCGTCGACATGGTCGGTGCGCGACGGCCCGGCGAGGGTGCCGAGATCCTGAGCCCCGCCCATCACGGTCGTGAACGGCACCCCGTCATCGACCGCCACTCGATAGAACTGCGAGATCGGCAGGTTCGGCACATGCCGGAACGTCACACAGTCGTCGAAGGTCTCGTAGAGCCCGGCATCGCAGCCGACGAGCAGATGATCCGGGTCGGCCGGGTCGATCCAGACGACGTGGTTGTCCGCATGCTTGTTGCGGGCCGACTCGGCGGGTGCGAACCGCTTGCCGCCGTCGATCGTGACGTGGAGGAAGACGTCGACCTGGTACACCTTCGCCGCATCGTGGGGCGAGGCGAACAGCTCCTGGTAGTAGTGCGGGCCGGTGCCGCCCGACAGGTAGCCGCTGCGCCGCTCCCAGGTTCCGCCCCGATCGGTCGAGCGATAGAAGCCCTTCGTCTCGTCGTCGGCCGTCTCGATGGTGGCGTAGACGAGGTCGGGGTCGGCCGGGGTGGTGGCGAGCCCGATCTTGCCGAGGTCGCCGGCGGGTAGCCCCCGAGACGCCTTCGCCCACGTGCGCCCACCGTCGCGCGACGTGTGGATGCCCGAGCCGGGGCCGCCACCCATGAACGCCCGGACGTTGCGCCGACGCTGGTAGGCCGCGGCGTGGATCGTGTCCGGATCGTCGGGTGCGAACACCGCCGAGGTCACGCCGGTGTCGTCGTCGATCGCCAGCGAGTGCTCCCACGTGTCGCCGCCATCTCGGGTGGTGAACAGGCCCCGCTCGCCGCCCGACGACCACAGCGGACCTTCGGCCGCGACGTGCACGACGTCGCCGTCGCGAGGATCGATCAGGATCGCTCCGATGTGCTCGCTCGTTTCGAGTCCGACGTTGCGCCACGACGCGCCGCCGTCGTCGCTGCGGTAGACACCGTCGCCCCACGCCACATGGCGGCCGCTGACCGCCTCGCCGGTGCCGACCCACACCGTGTCGGGGCGGTTGGGGTCGAGGGCGATGCAGCCGATCGAATACGACCGCTGCTCGTCGAACACCGGGGTCCACGTCGTGCCCGCATTGGTGGTCTTCCAGACCCCGCCCGACCCGACGGCGACGTACCAGGTCGACGGCTTGGTCGGATGCACGGCCACGTCCGCGATGCGGCCGCCGCGACTGGCTGGGCCGATCGCTCGGAAGCCGAGACCGGACAGGGCGCGGGTGAGCGGATCGGGCGTGGAGTCGTTGTCGCTGGCCATCCCCGGACCGTAGCCAACGGCGGTCGGGTCGGTCAGCGGCGGTGGCGGCGACTGGCTACAGGTTCGCCAGATGGTGGAGAAGGCTGAAGCCGACCATGCCGGCGGCCACACAGCTGATGAGCACGCCGGCTCGCATGATCGCCCTCGCCAGCCGGCCCACCTTGACGGGGTACTCGGTCGACGTGAGGTTCATGACTCGAGTGTGCGACGTGTGACTCAAGACGGCCGCGCCCGAATCTCAAGGCTCCCTCAAGCCGGAAGCGCTCAGCCGAAGTCGACGTCGGCGGTCTCGACCGTGCCGGTTTCGCGCCCGGGCACGCCGTGCAGCTTCCACATCAGGTTGGTGTGGGCGATGACCGCCTCGGGGGGAGCGCCACCCCGTTCGGTGAGGTCTTCGGTCGTGTGGGCATCGCTGACCAAGGTGACGCCGTAGCCGCGGGCGACGCCGCCGTGCAGCGTCGAGATGATGCACGCGTCGGACTGAGCGCCGGCCACGACGACGTGCCCGACCCCGAGGTCGGCCAGCACCGGGTCGAGGTCGGTCGACTCGAACGAGTCGCCGTAGTTCTTGTGGATGACCGGCTCGCCGTCGAGCATCGCGAGTTCGGGCACGAGCTGCCACGCGTCGCTGTCGCGAACGAGGTCGTCGTCTTCGTGCAGCACCCACACGACCGGCGTGTCGGTCGCCCTGGCCGTCTCGACGAGCGCGCCGACGTTCGCAACGACCGCATCGCGATCGACGGCGTCGGCCACCACACCGACCTGCACATCGACGACGACCAGTGCGCGCTTCTGTTCTTCCTCGTGACCCATGGGTGGAGCGTAGGGCGCCGGCCGGCGCGAAGCCCGAGTGGTCGCTCGGCGGCGGTCGGCACCCCGGTGTTACCGTCGCTCCACCCAGCCCGAGGAGCACACCATGCCGGTCGCCGACGTCAACGGACAGCAGATCACCTACCGAGACGAAGGCGACGGGCCCGCCATCCTCTGGAGCCACGGCTTCTTGATGGACCACACCATGTTCGATGCACAGGTCGCGGCGTTCAGCGGCGACCACCGGTGCGTGGCGTGGGACGAGCGAGGCTTCGGTGGCACGCCGGCGACGGCACCGTTCACCTACTGGGACTCCGCCGACGACGCCGTCGCCCTGCTCGACCATCTCGGCATCGACCGAGCCGTGTTCGTCGGGATGTCGCAGGGCGGCTTCTTGTCGCTGCGCGCCGCCCTGGCGCACCCGGACCGGGTCCGGGCCCTCGTGCTCATCGACTCCGAGTCCGGTGTCGATCCGCCCGAACTCAACGAAGCCCGAGGCGCGATGACCGAGCACTGGTTGAGCGACCTCCCGCTCGGCGATGTCGGTACCTTCGTCGCCGACCTCATCCTGGGCGACGAGGCGCTCAACGAGGTCTGGATCGCCAAGTGGGAAGCGCGTCGGGTCGACCAGTCCGAGGGCGACATCCGCCACGCCAGCAACTGCCTCTTCGACCGCGACGACATCACCGATCGCCTCGGCGAGATCGGTGTCCCGGTGCTGAGCGTGCACGGTGACGCGGATCAGTCGATCGACATCGAGCGGGCTCGCGAACTGCAGGCTGCCGTGCCCGACGGGCGTGGACTCGTCGCGGTCGCGGGCGCCGCCCACGCGCCGAACATGACGCACCCCGAGGTCGTCAATCCGGCGATTCGTGAGTTCCTGAACGGCCTCTAGGCCTCGGCGGCCGGTTCCGGCTGCTCGGCGGTCACGTACACCGCCAACGTGATCAGCCCGAGCGACGAGGCCACCGCGAACGCCACCGGCGCCGACCACTCCAGCATCGGGACGAACACGAGCGGACCGGCCGCGTGGCCGAGGAAGCGGAAGGCGAGCACCGAGCTGAGCGCTCCGCCCCGATTCTCGGGTACGGCGACCGCGGCGAGTCGCTGCAGGTTGAGGGCGATGAAGCCGTAGGTCGCGGAGGCGATCAGCCACACGACGGTGAACGTGGCCGATCCGTCGAACAGGCCGAGGGTCGCCGCGACCGCCACCGTCGCCCCGATCGCGAGGATCGAGGCCTGCCGGCCACCGAGCCGGTCGATCGTCGAACCCCAGAACGGACTGGTCAGCATCGTCACGAGCCCCGAGACGAGGAGGATGATGCCGGCGGCCGACGACGAGACGTCGAGCTGGTCGCGCAGCCGCACGCCGACGAGCACGGCCAAGCCGATCGGACCGGCGGCCGCCGCGAATCCCGAGATCCACAGCCGGACCATCGGTCCACGGAACAGCGGTCGGATAGGCGGCGCCTCGGTTGCAGGCCGCGGTTCGCCGGGCGCCGGTCGGAGGCTGAGCAGCACCGAGACCACCGCGACGAGAACGAACGTCCACCGCCAATCGACCTCGGCGATCACTCCGGACGCGAACGGCGCGACCGCAGCGCCCGCGGCCTGGAAGCTGGCGTAGATGCCGATCGCTCGGCCCAGGCGTCGCTCGTCGATGATCTCGGACAGGCCGGCGATCAGCAGCGGTGTGAAGAAGGCGTTCGCGGCGCCCATCACGACCCGCGCCCCGAGAAACACGCCGAGGTTCGGGGCGATCGCGCCGATGATCGACGCCGCCGCGAAGACGAGGAACGCAGTACGGGTGGCACGGCGGCGACCGAAGCGTTCGCCGATCGTGCCCGACACGAGCATGAGGAGCGCCATCGCGAACATGTAGCCCGAGAACGACCACGTGACCGCGGCGTTCGAGGCATCGAACGAGCCTCGTAGCTCGGGGTAGATCGAGATGACGACCATCGTCCCGAACGGGCCGAGGAAGCCGCCGACGAGGAACGGGAACGTCTCCGCCGTCAGGATTCGATCGTCGGTGGTGGCCGTCATCGGGGCGAGCCTCTCATGTGCTCGCCCGAAGCGCCCGTTGACACCACCCGGCGCGCCCGCCGACCGGTCGGGTCAGTCGAGGCCTTCCTCGACGATGCCGAGCCCCTCGAACCACGACTGGGCGATCTCGGTATGGACACCATCGGGCTGGTCGTAGTGGATGGAGAGCTCCTCACCAGCGTCGATGTCGCGCCGGGCGATGTAGGTGATCGTCTGTTCCACGTCGTCGCCTTCGTAGCGCAGGTTCGGGTCCCTCGAGTGATTGAAGAACGTTCCGTAGCCGAACGGGAGCGCGTAGGCCAGCCCCTCGTAGTCGGTGAGAAGGTGCCAGCCGAAGACCCGGACACGGCACTCGGCGGGAAGGTCGTACCAGTCGTCGAGCATCAACATGATGGGCGCGACCTCGACGGTCTCGCCTTCGGCGAACGCCCGCGCCGCGAATACTCCACGCCCCATCTCCGCGGAGATGTCGCGGATCACGATGTCGGGTGGAGCGATCGGCGTGCCCTGACGACCCGGAAGATACCGATACGGAGGTGGGAGCACCTCCCTGCGGTTCTTGCCGAGCAAGACACGGAAGGCGTCGGCGATCGTGCCGCCGGCCTGGCCCAGGATCCGCAGCGTCGCGGTCACCCGGCGACGGAGCCCACGAACCTTGCGGCGCGCCAGGCGCACACCGCGACGGGGGACGGAGGGAGTGTTCTCGCTCATACGCCTGTGCCCGTCGGCACCGGTAGGCGGGCGTTGAGCGACCTCAGCCCGTGGCGCGTTCGTTGATCGCGGTGACGAGCCCGTCCAGGTCGTCGACGGTGACGGTCAACGCCGAGTGATCGCGCGGTCCGATGACCTTCGGGATGCGTTCGTCGAAGTGCACGCACACGCCGCCATGTGTCGACGTGCCGAACGTGAGCCCGTCGTCGACGAACGACAACCGCATGCCGATCGCCTTGAACCACTGGTAGTCGTGGGTCGCGTGGGCCTCGACGACGTTCGTCATCGGCACCTCGACCCGTTTCCAGCCAAACGTCGCGGTGAAGGTCTCGTCGGTGATCGTCACCCCGTCGTCGGCGCCGAGCCGCATCGGCGCCAGCATCAGGCGGAACCGGGGATCGAGGCGATACGGGAAGAACATGGTGGAAGCATCGCACGGGGACCGACCGGCTAGCTTGCTGCGCCATGACCGAGCAGCGGTTCGTGATCGGGGTCGACGTCGGCACCCAGAGCGCCAAGGTGCTGATCTTCGCCGGCACCGGTGAGGTCGTCGCCGAGGGGCACCAGTCCCTGCGTCCGCTCGAGATCCCGTCGCCCAACCGGGCCGTGCACCCCGACGACGATCTGTGGGACGGCACGGTCGCTGCGTTCCGAGCCGCGGTCGCCGCGTTCACCGCCGCCGGCCACGACGTCGCCGACATCGAAGCGGTCGGGATCTGCATCATCCGGTGCTGCCGAGCGCTCCTGCGGGCCGACGGGTCGCTCGCCCATCCCGTCATCAACTGGATGGACGAACGCCTCGACCATCCGCACGCACACGAGGCGCAGTACGGCGAGGTCAGCCACGTCACGACGAGTTCGGGCTACATCGGGCTGAAGCTGACGGGGGAGCGGGTCGACACCTGCGCCAACCTGATCGGCTGGTGGCCCATCGACGACCTCACCCTCGACTGGTCCGATGACGCCGAACTCTGGAAGGCGTGCCGGCTCGAGCGCGACCAGGTCTTCGATCTGGTGAAGCCCGGCGAGCCGATCGGCGGGCTGACCGCCGCGGTAGCCGCGGAGCTCGGGCTTCCCGAAGGGCTCCCCGTGATCGCCACCGCCCACGACAAGGCGGTCGAGGCCCTCGGATCCGGCGCGCTCGACCCGGGCATCGGTCTCGTCTCGCTCGGCACCTACATCGCGGCGATGACCCACGGGCCCCGCCACGTCCCCGACGCCGACGCGTTCTGGACGTTCCAGGCATCGCTGCCCGGCCACTACCTCTACGAGTGCTGGGGCGTGCGCCGCGGCATGTGGAGCGTCAGCTGGTTCCGCGACGAGTTCGGGGCCGGCGCGACCGAGGACGAACTCAACGCCGAGGCCGCCGAGGTGGCCCCCGGCTCCGACGGTCTGCTCACGATCCACGACTGGGCCGCGCCTCCCCACGCCCCGTTCCGGAAGGGCGCGATGATCGGCTTCGACGGCCGCCACACCCGCGCCCACGTCTACCGATCGATCCTCGAGGGCATCGCCCTTCGGCTCAAGACCCACATGGATCCGATGGCGGCCGAGCTCGACCAGCCGTTCACCCACCTGATCGTGAGCGGTGGAGGCGCCAACTCCGACGTGATGATGCAGATCCTCGCCGACGTGCACGGGGTGCCGGCCTCACGCAACCGGCTTCGATCGTCGGCGGCGATCGGGTGCGCGGTGAACGCCGGGATGTACGCCGGCATCTGGTCGACGCCGGCCGAGGCGACCGAACTGCTCGTCGAGCGCGACGACACGTTCGAGCCGATCCCCGAGCACGTCGAGCGCTACGCCCGTCTCGCCCGGATCGAGGCATCGATCCACGACCACCTCGACCCCGTCACCCGCGAACTCTCGTCGCTCGACGACGGGGAACGCGGCGACTGACGCCGCCGGTCAGATGACCGAGGCGCCGAAGCTCTCGTAGACCCGACCCTCGGCCTCGGCGAGATCACGGCCCGCCTGATCTTGGAACGGCGAGATGCCGCCCGCTTCCCATGGGCCGACCGAACCGGCCGCGATCGCCGCGTCGGACTTGGGGACGACGTTGAAGTGTTCGCGGACCCGCTCGACGGGCCAGTCGGCGAACGACCACCAGTCGGTCGCGAGGAACTCCGGCTGCTCGGTCGTCATCGCCCCGCGGCGGAACGCGTCGGCGAGGCGGACCGGCATGCCTTCGGCCTCGAGGTGGCCGGCGTCGGGCTGGAAGATGCCGGCCGCACCCTCGAGCTCGCCGGTCTGGAACAGCTTGATCACCATGGCGAGCAGGGTGAACGCCATCGGGTCGTGGCTGGCTCGCGAGATGAAGGAGAACACCTCCAACTCGGACTCGACCGTCGAACCGAAGTCGGCGAGCACGTGCACCCAATCGTGCTGGGCGAGGATCGGCGGCGCCGAGCCCTCCTCCCCTGGGAAGTGGAAGCCACGCGCTTGGTAGAAGTCGAAGACGCCGCGCCCGAGCGTGCCGGGTTCGAGATCGCCGAGCGCGTGCCACTTGGCGGCCAGCTCGGGCCGCAGCACCGTGTTGCTCCAGGCGTAGATGTTGTCGTCGGCGGACTGCAGCGGGGTGAACTCCGACAGGTCGAGGTTGGAGATGTAGGCGCTGCGATCGATGTCGTTGGCGACGAGTTGGCGTGACCGGTCGACGTGCTCGCGCATCGCCGCCAAGAGTTCGTCGGACAACGACAGCTCCGTCGCGAAGTCGATGACGCGCTGGGCGACCTCGGCCGACGCCTCGGGCAGGATCATCCGGCCGAGCTCCATCACCTGCACGAGGCGGGTGCGGAAGAACTCGTTGCGGTTGGCCAGTCCGGCGGCGAAGTCCGCCGCGGTCACCGGCTCGAGGGCGGCCATGTCGACGGCGACGCCGGTCATCGACTCGGTCAGGGCTTCGAGCACCGTCCGCTGGAGGTCCGAGAGCTGGTCGCCGTCGATGCATCCAGAACCGATCCCGCGGGCGATGAAGGCGACCTCGTCGGCTTCGGGCGGGTTGAGGTTCTCGGTACCGGCGGCGGGAAGTGGGGTCGGCATGCCGTCAGTGTGCCAGGCGCCGAACCGCTCCGGCGCGGGGCTCGACGGCGCGCTCGGCTCAGCCGGCGTGGTCGTCGATCAGGTCCTCGAGGAACGTCGAGCTGTAGCCGAGCTTGACCAGCCGCTCGTCGGTGTCGTCGGCGTCGTACAACGCCCACTCACCGTCGACGGCCGGCAACGGACCGACCTGATGGGGGACGACCTCGACGCCGGTCCCGCCGAGCAACCCCTTCACCGTGTGGGTGACGAGCAACGACGGGGCCTGTCCGGCGCCGGCCGCCGCAGCCGCGATCTCGAGCGCCGGGCCCGACACGTCGCGCCCGTCGAACACCATCTCGCCGGCATGGATCCCCGTGCGAGCCGGGATGCCGCCGAGGGCGAGCCGGGTCAACATCTGGCGGGCACACCCCAGCGCCTTGCCGGCACCGTCGAACGCGGCGACCACCCGGCCGTCGTCGGAGGGCAGCACCGTGCCGTCGTGGAGGGTCACGCGGCGACCCGGCCCCAACTGAAGCCGGTCGGTTCGGTGGTGCCTGTCGCGGGATCCGGGGCGGTGTCGGCCATATGCCAGTGTGCCCGGCGGCGACGGTCAGTGCGTGCGGCGCCGATCCTGGTAGGCGTCGAGCGTGTCGGCGAGCTGATCGGTGGACCAGCCCTCGGTGACGGCCTGGGTGAGCACGTCGGCCTGGCTCGGCGGGGCGAGCCCGTCGATCGGCGGATCGAGATCGAGGTTGGTCGAGAACGGATAGCCGAACGCGGTGGCGGCGATGACCCGCTCGATGCGCTCGGCGGTCCACCCCGAGCGGTGGCGATCCTGGAGCTCGTCGAGCACCGCTCGGCACATCCGGTCGCGATCGACGGCCTCGAGGGCGATGCCCATCGCGCTCGAGATCTGCAGGAGGTTGCCCATTCGCCGGATCGCGCCGTCGCTCGACGTGTGGTTCGTGCCGGCCCCGTGGAACACCGCCGGATTGAAGAACGCCGCGTCGCCCTTGCGCAGCTCGGGCTGCACGTGGCGGTCGGCGAAGAGCTCGATCACCTCGGGCTGTCGCCACGCGAGGTAGCCCGGGCCGTAGCGGTGCGAGTGGGGGAGCAGCATCGTCGGGCCCGACTCGACCGGCATGTCGACGTGGGCGACCGCACCCTGCAGGGTGAGCATCGGCGACAGGAGGTGGGCGTGGGTCGGGTACCGCTCCGCCTGCTCGTTGGTCATGAAGCCGAGGTGGTAGTCCCGGTGGGGCGACTGGGCGATGCCGCCGGGGTTCACGACATTGAGCTGGGAGGTCACCTGGTAGGCCGGCCCGAGCCAGGCGGTCGACGCGATCGCGAGCGCATCGAACGCGTAGTAGTCGACGAACACGCCCGGTGCGGCGACGGCGAGCTTCTCGAGCGCGTTCCACACCCGCTCGTTGGCACCGGGTGCGGCGAAATGGTCGCCTCGGCCGACCCCCGCGGCCTTCTCGTCGGCGATGATGCGGTCGAACTCTTCCGTGGCCCGGTCGACGACCTCGGGGGCGACGGCGTTGCGCATGACGGCGACCCCGGGCCCCTCGGAGAACACGTGGGCGAGTTCCTCGATGACGGCGCGGCGCTGCTCGGGGGTCCGCTCGACGGCCATGTCGTAGACGACGACCTCCGCCTCGATCGCGTCGGCGTTGGGGTAGTGGTCCCGCGGCGTGACGGTGTCGACCAACGCTCGCAGGTCGGCGACGTCGACATCGTCGACCGAGAAGAAGCGGCGGTGGCGGTGCGCGGTCGGCGGGTGAGGGCTCATGGCCTCGACCGTACGCCGACCCGTCAGAGCTGACCAGAGTCAAGAACCATCAGAAATCCATCATTTAGGCAATCGGTGGCGCTGGCGACCAGACTCTCGGGATGGGCTCCCATCCGTTCCCGATCCGGGCGATCGCCCGCGAGGCCGGCGTCAGCACCGCGACGGTCGACCGGGTGCTCAACGCTCGAGGCGGGGTTCGGGCGACCACCGTCGCTCGCGTCGACCGGGCCGTGGTCGAGCTCGAACGACGTCAGGAGGCCTTCGCGTTGGGCGGCCGCAGCTTCACCGTCGATCTGGTCATGCAGGCACCGCGGCGCTTCACGACGGCGGTGTGGGATGCCTTCGAACACGCGATCCCGGCCGCGCATCCCGCCGCGTTCACCATGCGGCCGCATCTGAGCGAGCGGGTGGATCCGGCCGCGGTGGTCGCTCGCCTCGACGAGCTCGTCGACCGGGGCACCCATGCGGTGGTGCTCAAGGCCCCCGACACGCCCGAGGTGGTCGCCGCGGTCGACCGCTTGGTCGCGGACGGCGTCGCGGTGCTCACGATCGTGACCGACCTGACCCGCAGCGCCCGCCACGCGTACGTCGGCCTCGACAACCGCGCCGCTGGCGCGACCGCGGCCTACCTCATCGACCGCTGGGGAGGGCACGAGCGCGACCGGCCGACCACCGTGCTGCTGACGATCAGCAGCGAACGGTTCGCGGGGGAGGAGCAGCGTCTCCGCGGCTTCGAGACGACGGCGGAGATCGTCGGACCGAGTTGGACGGTCCATCGTCTCTCGGAGACCGAAGGGCTCGAGTCGGTGATCAGCGACGAACTCGACACCGTCGCCGCGTCCACGCCGATCGACGCGGTGTACTCGATCGGCGGCGGCAACCGGGCCGTGCTCGACGTGCTCGCCCGTCACGGCCGACGGCCCGACGTGTTCATCGCCCACGATCTCGACGGCGACAACCGGCAGCTGTTGGGCAGCGGTGCGATCTCCGCCGTGCTGCACCACGACCTCCGCACCGACGCGGCTCGGGCGTTGCGGCTCGTCATGCAGGTCCATCGGGCGGTACCCGGTACACCGGCGACTGAGCCGGCGCCCGTGCAGGTCATCACGCCCTACAACATCCCCTCGCTCACCTGCTGACGCGGCTCGCACCGGACCGGCAGACCGGTCATGATCGGGGCCATGTCCGCCGTCGAGATGACGATCGAGCCCCGGATCCGGCCCGTCGGCACGGGGGAGGTCCGCCGGCTCCTCCCGTTCCGACTCCGCCGCATGGTCGGGCCCTACACGTTCCTCGACGTCATGGGCCCCGACGACGTCGCGGCTGGGGCGGCGATGAACGTCGACGCCCATCCCCACATCGGGTTGTCGACCCTCACCTATCTCTTCGACGGCCGCATCGTGCACCGCGACTCCGTCGGCTCGGTGCAGGCGATCACGCCGGGAGCGGTGAACTGGATGACCGCCGGATCGGGCATCACCCACACCGAACGCTCCCACCCCGACGACATCCCGACTGTGCGGCGGACCCATGGTCTACAGATGTGGGTCGCGCTCCCGACCGAGACCGAAGACGGCGCGCCCGGGTTCGAGCACTGCCCGGCCGACCACGTGCCCGAGGCGACCCACGGCGACGTCACCGTGCGGCTCGCCGTCGGCACCGGGTTCGGGCTGGCCGCACCGATCCCGGGCTCCTCACCGTTGATCCTGGCCGAACTCGGCCTCGGTGGCGGAACGATCCGGGTCGACGACTCCCACCCCGAGCGCGCCGTCTTCGCCGTCGACGACGGGCTCACGATCGATGGGCAGGCGTTGGGCGAAGGTCAGCTCGCCGTCCTCGAACGCGGGGCGACGCCCGAACTCCACGGCACCGGCCGCGCCATCGTGATCGGCGGTGAGCCGGTCGGCGAGCGCTTCATCTGGTGGAACTTCGTCCACTCCGACCGCGACCGGATCGAGGAAGCGAAGGCCGAGTGGACCGCCCAGCGTTTCCCGCTGGTGCCCGACGACCACGATCCCTGGGTACCGCTCCCCGGCTGATCGGCGCCGGCGGTCAGTCGCCCATCGCGGCGAGCCGCCTCTCTCGTTCGTCTCGCACCGACTCGGCCCGCTCGGCCATCGCCGGGTTCCACTCGTTCCACACCGGTGGGGCGGCCTGGAGCGCGTCGGGATGGAAGGTCCGCATCGACTCCCGGGTGAGCCACCACCCGCGATAGATGAGGTCGGCAGCGACGACCGGGTCGAACTTGCCGGCGCTCATCGGCACGCTCGCACAGCGGGTGCGGAACGTCGCCGGGTCGGGATCGGCGTGCCACGGTGGCGACTCGGTGGTCATGCCGTCGGGCTGGTAGCGCTGATGACGGCTGGTCGTCGACTCGATGTCGCCGTCCTTGGGATCCATCGACGTGTCGAGCCCGAACGTCACGCCGCGCTTCGCGTTGCGGGGCGGCATCGGCGGGGCGACCTCGTCGGGCCGCAGCTCCTTCTTGCGGCGCCGCTTCACGTAGTCCTTGATCGCGGCGTTCGCGGCGAGCTGATCACCGGTGTACGCGCGGTAGGCGTCGGGCTCGTGCTCCTCCCAGTCCTCCCAGGCGCGGAACCCCTCGATCAGCCACCGCTTGCGTAGCGACGTCACCTGGTTCTGCACCACCGACGACGAGCGCTTCACCGTGCCCAGCAGGCTGCGCTTGCCCATGATCCCGGATCGCAGCTCTGCGCCGGCGTCGAGCACCACCATCAGGGGACGGTCGTAGAGCTGGCCGAACGCCTCGAGACCGAGGTTGTCGTACACCGCGCCGTCGACGAGGTACGGGCGGTTCTCGCGCGGGTACACGTCGTGGGGTGACCGCATCCGCTGGGCCGAGAGGGCCCCGGGGAGCGCGGCGCTCGCCGCCAACGCGTCGGCGACCCGGATCGTCTCCCCCTTGACGTACATCGCCTTGTAGTCGCCCGCCCGGGCCTGCTCGAAGAAGAACCGGCGGCCGCTGTTGAGGTTGGTGGCGTTGAAGATGAACCGGGCATCGGTCGGCAGGTCGCCGAACGTTCGCCCACCGCCGAACCAGGCGTCGAACGTGTCGCCGAGCAGATCGCTGCGGGTCTTGGGGCCGATCACCTTCCAGAGGTTCTTCACCATCTCCGCGGTGAGCGAGCTGGTGGTGATGCGGGTGACGAACGGTTCGATGACCAGCCGATCGACCGCCTCGGTCGTGAACCCCTCGGCCTTCAGCTCGTCCCAGTTCAAGGCGAGCAGGGCGTTGGCCCATGATCCGCCACTCACCGACGAGGTGTAGCGGACATCGCCGAGCAGGCCGAGGTCGGCGAGGGCGCGGGTCACGCCCATGCCGGCGAGCGACGCTCGGTAGCCGCCACCCGAGTACGAGACGGCGAGCGCGGGGCGACCGTCGGGCCAGGTCGGCTTCGGCGGCCGGATCGACTTCTTCAGCTCGGGCCGGGCCGTGGTGGGAACGTTTGCCATCGCACGACGGTAGTGCCAGGCGCCACACGGCGCTGTGGAGACGGGCCGCTTGTGCGAGACTCCGGTCGTGAGCGGCATCCCATCAGGACTGGTGACCTTCGTCTTCACCGACGTGGAAGGTTCGACGCGCTTGTGGGACACCGTGCCCGACCAGATGCAGGTCGCGCTGGCCCGCCACGACGCGATCGTCGCCGCGGCGGTCACCGCGCACGACGGCCATGTCTTCAGCACCGGCGGCGACGGCTACGGCATCTCGTTTCACACCACCCACCAGGCGGTCGATGCGGTCACGCTGATCCAGCAGGGGTTGGCAGCCGAGCCGTGGCCCGAGCGGGCCGACATCCGGATCCGGATCGGCGTGCACGTCGGCCTGGCCGAGGAACGCAACGGCGACTACTTCGGCACCGCCGTCAACCGGGCGGCCCGGCTCATGTCGGCCGGCCACGGCGGCCAGGTCCTGCTGTCGTCGGCAGCCATCGATGCCGTGCCCGGCAGCGAGGCGATCGACCTCGGCGTGCACCGCCTGAAGGACCTCTCCGCGCCCGAACACATCTTCCAACTCGTGATTCCGGACCTCGCGGGATCGTTCGCGCCGTTGCGCACCCTCGACGAGACCAAGACCTCGCTGCCGGTCCGGCCGGTCAACCTCGTGGGCCGCGAAGGCGATCTGCTGCAGCTCGGCGACCTGTTGCGGACCCACTCCCTCGTCACCCTGTGCGGGCCGGGCGGGGTCGGCAAGACGACCCTCGCCATCCGGGCCGCCGCGCAGGCCTCGGGGCAAGCGGACGGTGGCGTGTGGCTCGTCGAGCTGGCACCGGTGCAGGACGCCGAGGGCATCCCCTTCGCCTTCCTCGACGGCATGCGGGCGTCGGCCAAGGCCGGCGACGATCCGGTCCAGTCGGTGATCGAGGCGATCGGCGATCAGACGACGTTCCTCGTGCTCGACAACTGTGAACACCTGCGCGACGACGTCGCCCGCATCGTTCGCAAGATCCTCGATGAGTGCCCCGACGTCACGATGTTGGCGACGAGCCGCGAGCCGCTCGGGGTGAACAGCGAAGCCTCGCTGCCCGTCGAGCCGCTGCGCGCCGGCGACGAGGACTCTCCGTCGGTGCGTCTGTTCATCGATCGGGCCAGGGACGCCAACCCGAACCTCGAGCTCGACGCCGAGACGATGCGCGCGATCAGCGAGCTGTGCCAGAGCCTCGACGGCTTGCCGCTCGCGATCGAACTCGCGGCCGCTCGATCGCGCTCGTTCACCCCCGCCGATCTGCGAGCTCGTCTCGATCAGCGGTTCCGGGTGCTCCAGACCCGAGGATCCGACGATCGCCACGCGACGCTGCGGGGCACGATCGAATGGTCCCATCAGTTGCTCGATCCCGACGAGCGGCTCTTGTTCGAGCGGCTCTCGGTGTTCGCCGGCGAGTTCGACCTGGCCGCGGTCGAGGCGGTGTGCACCGACGAGTTGATCGATGCCCTCGACGTGTTCGACATCATCGATCGTCTCGTGCAGCGCTCGATGGTCGTCGCCGAGGTCCACGGGCCCAAGGCCCGTTTCCATCTCCTGCAGTCGCTGCGCGACTTCGCCGCCGACGAACTGTCCGACCCCGACATCTGGCGTCGCCGCCACGCCGAGGAGTACGGCGCCGCGGTCCGGCGGGTCGTCGACGATCTCTACGGCCCGCGCGAGGCCGAGGTGCTCGCGGATCTCGACGCGATGTGGGACGACCTCCGCGTCGCGGTCGGGTTCGCCCGCGATGCCGGCGACGTCGGTCTGCTCGAGCGCCTCATCGCCGGGCTCGGCGTCGAGACGATGTTCCGTGCCCGTACCGAGGTCGCCGAGTGGGCCAAGGCCGCCCTCGCGCTCACCGGCCAACCGTCGCCGGCGCTCCGGGCGATGGGTGTCGTCGCCGCGTCGGTCACCGGCGATCTCGAGGCCGTCGCCTCGATCGGCGCCGAGTACGCGCGCCTCGCCCCGAGCGATCCCGACTTCTCGTCGATGGACGCGATCGGCGTCGCGCTAGCGAGCCACCTCGCCGGCGAACCGGATCGGGCCGAGGCGCTGTACGCCCTCGCCCTCGAACGAGCGCCGTACACCTCCCGGGCCGAGGTGCAGGCCTGGGTCGACCCGCTCAAGGGGCTGCTCTACATCTACACCTCTCGCCCCGCCGAGGCGGCCGAGGTGCTCACGGCCGCGGGCCAGGTGCTCGACGAGCATCCGATGGGCCCGACCGTGCTCGTCGGCTACGACCTGATCGACACCCTGCAGATGGTCGACCCGCCCGGCGTGGTCGTCGAACGCATGCAGGCGGTGTCGCGGGCGGCCACGGCCGTGCGGAGCCGTCTGATCCGCGATGTTGCCGACATGACGATCGCGGTCGGCCTGTCCCAGCTCGGTGACACCAGCAGCGCCCTGCTCGAAGCCGCCGACCTGCTCGCGCAACTCAGCCAGCGGGCGAGCTTCACCAACGTGTCCCAGCAGCTGCGTCGCAGTGCGGTGATGCTGCTCGCCGCCGAGGAACACGCCACCGGCGTCTTGTTGCTCGAGTACCTCACCCATCATCGAGCGCCGGCGCCGAACCCGGCGACGGCGGCCGAGATCGCCACGTTGGAGCCGGCCGCCCGAGCGGAGCTGTCCGACGACCAGTTGGCCAGCATCGTCGCCCGGGCTCAGACGGTCGGTCACAGCGCGGTGGTCGACGAGGCGATCAGCGCGATGCGCAGTGCGGCGCAGCGCACCGCGGTCGAAGCCGACGCCGACTAGAGAGTCCCCGAGCCGAGCCGCGCCGCGAGCGCGCCGGCGAGTTCATAGGTGACCGACGGGTCCTGCAGGCGGGACCGCACGGTGATCGCGAGTCGTCCGTGCAGGCCGGTGATCCCGATGCTGATCGTCTGATGCGCCGGTGGTGCGAACTCGACGCGGTCGACGAGGGCCCAGCACGGATCGCTGCCGAGGTGGCCGAGGTTGGACACCATCGCGGTCGCGACGTGGCGGCCGGTGCGGGTCGTGGTGCTCGGCGGGCCGGGGCGGGTCGCTCGTTTCATCCAGCTCAGGGTCTCGGCCAACCGGCGATGGGTGGTGCGCTCGGTGATGGCCGCCGAGATCGCGCCGAGGTCGGCCGCGGTCGAGTCGCTCCCGCCGACCCGGTCCCGGATCGTCAGGTTGACGATCGCGTTGCCGGTCCCGGTCGGCGCGCCCACGTGCCGACGGAGATCGACCGGCACCCCGATGGCGACCGTGCCGCGGCCCGACCCGGAGGCGTGGCTCTGGGCCCGGAGCACGTCGAGGGTGGCCCCGGCGATCACCGTGCCCACGGACACTGGTGTCGAGCCGCCGTGGGTCGACCGGCCGGCTCGGCGCATGTCGTCGATCGGAGCGAGGTCGACCGTCCTCGACGCGAGACGAGTGGTCGGTCCGGTGGCGCCGAGGGTCGCGACGCGGCGCGGCGGGATCTGACCGATCGCGGCTCGCAGGCCCAACCGACGAGTGCGCAGCGTGTCGAGGGCGTCGTCATCTACCCGTGGCCGCGGGTTGACCTCGGCACCGACGAGCGCCCGGAGCAGATCCTCGAGGATGGCGCGACCGCCCAGCCCGTCGGTGAGGGCGTGATCGACGACCAGCGAGATCGTGGTGGCGGGATCGTGGTCGACGACGACGCTGATCGCCCGATCGTCTCGCCCGTGGCGGGCCCGTTCGAGTTCGGGGCCGAGGTCGCCCACGTGGACAACCGGGTCGGCGTCGGTCGTGCGCCACGCCCGCCAACCGTCGATCGCCGGCGAGACGTGGAGCTCGGGGCGAGCGGTGACCACGGCTCGCCAGGCGTCCTCGACCGCCGCCCGCGAGATCGGGTCGGTGAGTTGGGCCCGGAAGAGGATCGTCCAGGGGCGGTCCGGGCCCTGCAGGCGGCGCAACCGCCCGTCGAGCCAGTTGAGTTCGTCGACCGTCACACGGCAGCGGTGGGTCGCGCCATCGCTGCCTCGATCTCGTGGACGACGTCGGCGATCGCGTCCATGACCGCGGCGACGTTCTCGCGGTGGTTGGTCGAGCGGCACCACACGGGTTCGCCGTAGCCGTACCCGACGACCGGTCGATCGAGCGGGCGAAGGACGGGGCGGGTGGCCCCGATCGGCCAGAACTCGTCGGTGCCCACCAGGGCGACCGGCACGATGGGCACCCCGGCGGCGAGCGCGATCTTCGACACGATCTTGTGGCCGTCCGCGACACCGCCGGGTCGTTCGTCGGCGGGGACGACACGGCCTTCGGGGGTCATGAGGAGGTGGCCGCCGTTGCGGAGGACTTCGATCGCTTGATCGATGGCGGCGATGGCGCCCCGCCCCGGCGGCAGCGGGATCGCGCCGATCGAGTCGAGCAGGCGGCCCAGCCGCTTGTCCTCCCACAGCCAGGAGGCGGACAGGGTGCGAGCGGATCGGCCGTACTTGCCGATGGCGTACATCCCGGCCAGCGCGTCGAAGACGCTGCGATGGTTGGAGGCGATGATGCACGGCCCGTCGAGGGCGTCGAACGCGGCCTGCGGTGTGGGCCCGGTCTGGAACGCGAGGAACGGGGAGCCGAGCGTGCCGACCAGACGCCCGCTGCGCCGGAAACTCCGGCTGTGCTTGGCATCGTCCGCCTCGGTTGCCTCCGTCGCCTGGATCAACCCCACGTCTCCATCATGGCCCAGACCGGCGACGGCGTCGCAGTCCGTGGCCGAAACAGCCGCGGTTCGCTACGTGGGGGCGCCGTCGTCGAGGTCGTCGGCGGTGAGTTCGACATCCCATCGGTCGAGACAGTCGGCGCAGCGGAAGGCGACGATGTCGCCCGGTTCCCACCCCTCGTCGGGTTCGTAGCTGATCAAGGAGCACACGCCACCGCAGTCGACGCAGGTGATGGTGGTCGGGATCGGCATGGCTCGACGGTACCGGGTTCTGACGTGTCCGAACCCGCCGGGGTGGGAGCGCCGCGGAAGCGGGCCCGAACCCGGCACACTGGGCCCATGCGCGTGGTTTCCGGAGAACTCGGCGGACGCAGGCTCGTCACGCCGGACGGCGACGACACCCGGCCGACGTCGGAGCGGGTCCGGGAGGCGATCTTCAACTCGTTGTTCTCCCTCGACGCGATCGACGACGCCCGGGTGCTCGACGCCTTCGCCGGATCGGGGGCGCTGGGCATCGAGGCCCTGTCGCGCGGTGCATCCCACACCACCTTCGTCGAGTCGGGCCGCGATGCGCTCGCCGCGGTGCGTGAGAACGTCGCAACGCTCGGTCTCGAGGCGCAGAGCCGCGTCGCCCCCGGCGACGCCTTGGCGCACCTGCAACGCGGCGACGCGTACGACCTGGTGCTGCTCGACCCGCCCTATGGCTTCGATGCCTGGCCCGAGTTGTTGGCCGCGGTCCCCGATGGCGCTGTGGTCGTGATCGAATCCGGCCGCGAAGTCCCGGTTCCGGATTCGTGGGTGGTGCACCGCCTGAAGCAGTACGGGAGTACCGTGGTGACGCTCGCAACGGCGACCGCCGCATCCGAAGGGGCACCGTGACCACCCGCGTTCTCTATCCCGGATCCTTTGACCCGGTTCACAACGGCCACATCGAGATCATCACGACCGCGTCGGAGTTGTTCGACGAGGTCGTGGTGGCGGCGATGCGAAACCCCCAGAAAGGTGGAGGGTCGTTCAGCCTCGACGAACGCGAGGAGATGATCCGTGAAGCGACCGCTCATCTCCCGAACGTGACGATCACGATGTTCTCGTCGTTGGTGGTCGATCTGGCCCGCGAGATCGAGGCCTCGTTCATCGTCAAGGGTCTGCGGGCGGTGTCCGATTTCGAGAACGAACTGCAGATGGCGCAGATGAACAACGCCGTCTCCGGGGTCCAGACGCTCTTCATCCCGTCGGCGTCGAAGTCGTCGTTCCTGGCGTCGAAGTTCATCCGGGAGATCGCGAAGTTCGGTGGCGATGTGTCGTCGATGGTCCCCGAGGGGGTCAACCGCCGGATCACGGAGCGCTTCGGATGATGCGCGACCCGAGAAGCAAGGAGCGCTTCGGATGATGCGCGACCCGAGAAGCAAGGAGCGCTTCGGATGAGCGGGCCGGGCGACGAAGGGGCGCTGCCGCCCGAGTACCGGTCACCGCAGGCCGAGGCGTTGCTGCGGCAGGTGATCGAGCTGATCGAGCAGGCGAAGCCGGTGCCGCTCTCGGCGTCGTCGATGATCAACAAGGACGAGGTGCTGCAGGCGTTGAACACCGCGGCGCAGGCGTTGCCCGAGGAGTTGCGGGCGGCCCGTTGGCTGTTGAAGGAACGTGAGGACTTCCTCGCTCGGGTGCAGACCGAGGGCGATCAAATCATCGCCACGTCGCGCAAGCAGGCCGAGCAGATGGTGCAGCGCACCGAGCTGGTGAAGGCCGCGGAGGAGAAGGCGCGCACGATCGTCGCCGACGCCGAAGAGCGGGCTCGGCACCTGAAGTTGGAGACCGAGGACTGGTGCGACCAGAAGCTCGGCGCGATGGAGATCGTGCTGCAGCGGACGATGAAGACGGTCGCGTCGGGTCGTGCACGGCTGCAGGGCGCGGAACGGCAAGAGGCCGAGCCGGCCGCTGCGCCCGCGCCCGACGACTTGCCCGAGGGGTTCTTCGATCAGGACGAGGGATGACGGGTCAGCCCCCATCGGCTGACGCGGGCGCAGCCGCGCCACAGCGCACGCTGGTCGTCGACGTCGTCGAACTCCGTCGTCGCCCGGGCACCCGCCGGGAGTTCGGGGCCGACCTCGTGCTGGACGACCTCGAAGCGGGTGAACAGTCGATCGTCGACGGGCGGCTGGTGGTCGCCGGTGTGGTCGAGTCGGTCATGGAGGGTGTCGTCGCCGAGGGCACGGTCGATGGGGTGTCGCGAGGCCCCTGTCGTCGGTGTCTCGACGATGTCGACGAGGCGTTCTCGGTCGACTTCCGCGAGGTGTTCGAGCGCTACCCGACCGAGGGCGAGACCTGGCCGCTCGAAGACGATCGCATCGACCTGACGGCGATGGTGCGGGAGTTGGCCTTGCTGTCGCTGCCGCTGGCACCGCTGTGCCGAGAGGACTGTGAAGGACCCGACGTCGAACGGTTCCCGACCGGCCCGGCCGAGGAAACCGAGGTCGGCGATGCCGCGGGAGTCGAGCCGCCCCGAGACGACCGCTGGGCGGCGCTCGACGCCCTCACCTTCGACGACTGATCCCGCACCGCGATCCGGGTAGGGACCGGGGGGTTCGCTCGCTAACCTGCACTGGTCGTGCCGGCGTGTCCGTCGGCCACTCGAACGCACACGCACGAGCCCAGGAACGCATCATGGCTGTCCCGAAGCGGAAGATGTCCAAGTCGAAGAGCCGGAGCCGCAAGGCCTCGGCGTGGCGCGTCGGTCGCACCGCGCGCAGCACCTGCCCGCAGTGTGGCGCCGCCAAGCGTCCGCACCGGGCGTGTGGCAACTGCGGCTGGTACGCCGGCCGCCAGGCCATCGAAGTCGACTGACGCTCATGCTGCCCATCGCCGTCGATGCCATGGGCGGTGACAACGCCCCCGACGCGATCGTCGAAGGTGCCAAGCGCGCTGTCGACGAGCTCGGTGTTCCCGTCGTTCTGGTCGGTCGCCCCGGCGAGATGGGCGACACCGGTGATCTGCCGATCATCGAGGCGTCCGAAGTGATCGCCATGGACGCCGAGCCCGGTTCGAGCGTCCGCAAGATGAAGGACTCTTCGCTCGTCCGTGCCGCCGAGGCGGTGCGTGACGGCAACGCCTCGGCGATGGTCTCCGCCGGCAACACCGGTGCCACGATGGCCTCGGCGCTCCTGCGTATGGGACGCATCAAGGGCATCCAGCGCCCGGCGATCGCGACCCCGATCCCGGTGCCGGGTTCCACCCCGACCACCCTCCTCGACGCCGGCGCCAACGCCGAGTGCAAGCCCGAATGGCTGGTCGAGTTCGCCCAGATGGGCGGCGTCTACGCCCGCGATCGCTTCGGCATCGATCGCCCCAAGGTCGGTCTCCTTTCGATCGGCGAGGAAGCCGGCAAGGGCAGCCCGTTCGTGAAGGAGTGCTTCGAGCTCCTCTCCGATCCCGCCTGGGCGGCCGCGGCCAACTGTGAGTGGATCGGCAACGTCGAAGGCCGCGACGTCATGACCCAGGAAGCCGACGTCATCGTCACCGACGGTTTCACCGGCAACGTCACCCTCAAGACCCTCGAAGGGGCGATGCGGGCGATCATGGGCCGGCTCCTGATGGCGCTCGACACCGACGACGACACCCGGGCCGCCGGCGTCGCCCTCGGCCCGGCGCTCGACACCATGGTCGGCGAACTCCACCCCGACTCCGTCGGTGGCGCCCTGTTGCTGGGCGTGAAGGGCGTGTGCGTGATCTCGCACGGCTCGAGCAGCCCCGACGCGATGGTCAACGCCATCCGGGTCGCCTCGGAGATGGTCGAGGTCGAGATGGTCGATCATCTCGCCGAAGCCGCCGCCACGACCCTCGCCGACTGATCTCGTCTCGCCGACCCGCCGTTTCGGGGACGTCCTGATCTCGGCGGTGGATCGTTCGCGTCCCCAGAACGGGTGCGAGCGGCGAATGAACCGTGTTCAAACCCTGATGTGGGCCGGGAAACGCCGTTCTTCACAAGCGCGCAAGCGCCGAAACCGGTAGGGTGCCAACGCTTCGGGCCTCGGTGGCCCGCGGCGATGTGTTGGAACGCCCGGGGAGCACACGTGCCTGCCGAAACCCATGTCGAGGGGGAACCCATGGAACGCGACGATGTCGTCACGCTGGTCAAGGATCGCCTCGCCGAGATCCTCGAGATCGAGCCGTCCACGATCAACGAGGGCGACGCCTTCGCCGAGGATCTCGACGCCGACTCGCTGGCCTTGATCGAGCTCGTCGAGGCGATCGAGGAAGAACTCGCCGAGCGGACCACCGGGTTCCGCATCGAGGACGAAGACCTCGAGGATCTCCGTACGGTTCGAGACGCGGTCGACTACGTCGTCGCGAAGCTCGCCTGAGCGGCCGAGAGTCGGGCTGAACCCTGTCTGCGGCGGCACCTTCCACCTCGCTCGAGGAGCGGCTCGGTTACGAGTTCGCTGAGCCAGGTCGACTGCTGCACGCCCTGACCCATCGCTCGTGGTGCGCCGAACATCCCGGCGACGCCTCCAACGAGCGGCTCGAGTTCCTCGGTGACGCCGTGCTCGGGCTCGTCGTCACCGACCACATCTTCGACCGCTACCCCGACCTGCCCGAAGGCCAGTTGGCCAAGACCCGGGCCGCGGTCGTGTCCGCACCCACGCTGGCCGACGTCGGACGAGAACTCGGGATCGGTGCCGAACTGCGGCTCGGCAAGGGTGAAGACGCATCCGGCGGCCGAGACAAGGCGTCGATTCTCGCCGACGCGGTCGAAGCCGTCCTCGGTGCGATGTACCTCGACGGCGGGATCGAACCGGTGCGGCGCCTCGTGATCCGCTCCCTCGACGACCGCATCGAGCGAGCAGCGGAGCGGCCCGGCAGCCGCGACTACAAGACTCAGCTCCAGGAGATCGCCGCCCACGACGGCTACACGCCGCCCGTGTACGAGCTCTCCGAGAGCGGCCCTGATCATCACAAGCGTTTCCATGCGACGGTGGCGATCGGGGGAGTGGTGCAGGGGGCGGGTACCGGCACCTCCAAGAAGGAAGCCGAGCAGAAGGCGGCCCGTGCCGCCTACGAACGTCGTCGTGGCGACTCGGTGACCCAACACCAGGCAGAGAACGGAGCCAGTGATGGTGTTTGAGCTACCCGAGGTCGAGACGGTTCGCCGAGAACTCGATCGCGACCTGGTCGGCAAGAAGGTCAAGACGGTCGAAGCGATGAGCATGAAGGTGCTCGGTCGCTACAAGAACCGCAAGGCCTTCACCGCCCAGCTCGACGACATGAAGATCACCGAGGTCGCCCGGCGTGGGCTGTACCTGCTGATCGTGCTCGATGGCGATTCGACCCTCGTCGTGCATCTCGGTGGCTCTGGTTCGTTGCGCCGCAACGCCAACAAGGACGCCGTCGACCCCGACACCGAGGTCGTGATCACCTTCACCCAGCACGGTCAGCTGCGCCTGCTCGACGGTGAGGGCACCGCGGAGATGTTCGTGGTCGACACCGACGCGGTCGCCGACGAGATCCCGGCCCTCGAAGACCATGGGCTCGACCCGGTCGACGAACCCGTGTCGTGGACCGCCTTCGGTCGCTCGTTGCTGCAGCGCACGACCAAGCTCAAGACGCTGCTGATGGACGACACCTTCGTGGTCGGCATCGGCACCCTCTACGCCGACGAGATCCTCTACGAGGCCGGCCTCCGGTACGACCGGATGAGCGACTCGTTGTCGAGCCAGGAGATCCGCCGCCTCCATCGGGCGTTGGTGGGCACGCTGCACGACGCGATCAAGTACCGCGGCACGTCGCTGCCGGATCGTCCCTTCGTCGATCCGTTCGGCGTCGCCGGCGACTTCTCCGAGCATCTCGCCGTCTACGGCAAGCACGGCGACCTGAGCAGCCGCAGCCGGCTCCCGATCCAGCGGGTGAAGTTCGGCGGCACCTGGACCTACTTCTGCGAG
>CAZEML010000010.1:0-42187 GCA_964513285.1 uncultured Candidatus Nemicrothrix sp. | reverse complement strand
CTCGACCTCGGGCACCGGCGCCGTGCCGTCGAGCACGCCGCGCATCGCGGCGAGGTGCGACGGATCGTTGCCGCAACAGCCGCCGATGATGGTCGCACCGTGATGGTTGTGGGTGCGATGGGCGTGGGCCGCCATGACGTCGGGGGAACCCGAGTAGACGAGCTCCGCGCCCTGCCACTGGGGAATGCCGGCGTTGGCCTTGGAGATCACCGGGATGTCGCCGGCCACGGCCACCATCTGGATGACGGCGGCTTCGGTGTCGGCGAGGTTGTTGCCGCAGTTGGCGCCCATCGCGGCGACGTCGAGTTCGGCGAGGCGGCGACCGGCGGAGGGGCCGTCGACCCCCGTCATCGTGCGGCCGGCGGTGTCGAAGCTCAACGTGACCGCGATCGGCAGGTCCGAGACGGACCGTGCGCCCTCGATCGCGGCTTCGATCTCCTCCATCGAGCTCATCGTCTCGATCCACAAGACGTCGGCGCCGCCTTCGCTCAGCCCCTGGGCCTGATCGGCGAAGGCGGCGGCCGCATCGGCGGCCTCGAGCGCACCGAGCGGCGCGAGCAGTTCACCGGTCGGCCCGATCGATCCGGCGACGAGCACCTTGCGGTCGAGCTGATCGACGACGTGGCGAGCGTGGCGAGCCGCTTCGCGGTTGATTTCGACGACCCGATCGTCGAGCTTGTGCAGCTTCAATCGATAGGCGGACCCACCGAACGTGTTGGTCAACACGATGTCGGAGCCCGCGTTGACGTAGGCCTCGTGGAGGCCGTACACGATCTCGGGGCGGTCGAGGTTGAGCCGCTCCGGGGCATCGCCGGCCTCGAGGCCGGCCGCCATCAACTGGGTGCCGGTTGCGCCATCGACGAGGAGCACGCCCCGTTCGGCGATGAGTTCGGTCAGCACGGATTGAGCCATCGGATCAAGCTACGGCCGATCCATTGGCTAAATGAGGGCCTTCTGGCCTATCGGTCGCGCAGCTCCCGACGCAGGATCTTGCCCGACGCGCTCTTCGGGATCGCGTCGATGACCTCCATCAGACGGACCTGCTTGTAGCTCACCAGGTGCTCACCGACGAATTCCTGGAGTTCGTCGAGGGTGAGCTCGGCGCCGGGCGCGAGCTGGACGAACGCCTTGGGCAGCTCGCCGGCCGAGTCGTCGGGGACACCGATGACGGCCACGTCGATCACCTTCGGGTGGGTGACGATCAGGCCCTCGAGCTCCGCCGGCGGCACCTGGAAGCCCTTGTACTTGATGAGCTCCTTGATGCGATCGACGATCGAGAAGTAGCCGTCCTCGTCGACGATCGCGACGTCGCCGGTGTGCAACCAGCCGTCCTCGTCGATCGTCTCGGCCGTGGCCTCGGGGTTGTTGAGGTACCCCTTCATCACCATCGGGCCGCGCACCCACAGCTCACCGCGCTCGCCGACCGGCTGATCCTCGCCGGTCTCGGGGTCGACGATGCGACTCTCGACGTTGCTGACCGCCATGCCGCTCGTGCCGGGCTTGTTGCGCCCCTCCGGCGTGCAGTGGGTCACCGGGCTGAGCTCGGTCATGCCGAACCCCTGGACGACCTCACAGTCGATGCGGGCCGCACAGGCCTCCTGCATCTCGACCGTGAGCGGCGCCGCACCCGAGAACACCTGCTTGACCGACGACAGGTCGTAGTCGTCCACGATCGGGGCCTGGGCGAGCCCGAGCACCATCGGCGGGACGGCGAAGAAGCGCGTCACCTTGTGGGTCTGGACGAGCTCGAGCGCCTCCTGCATGTCGAAGCGCGGCATCGTGAGGACGGTGACGCCGTTGGCGAGCATGCCGTTCATCAGGACCTGCATGCCGTAGATGTGGAAGAACGGCAGGGCGGACAGGCCGACCTCGTCCTCGGTGTAGAGCACCGCATGCTCCATCTGACAGATGTTGGCCACCAGGTTGTAGTGGGTGAGCATCACGCCCTTGGGCAGGCCGGTGGTGCCCGACGAGTACGGGAGCACCATCACGTCGTCGCGAACGTCGACCTCGACCTGTTCGATCGGATCGCCCATCAGCGCCGACAGCGGCGTGGTGTCGGCGGCGCCGTCGATCGTGAAGATCTCGGTCACCTCGGTGCCCTCGATCGCCTCGCGTGCGACATCGGCGAACATGCCGATGGTGACGATGATGTTCGCCCCCGCGTCCTGGAGCTGATGCCGGACCTCGGAGGGACCGTAGGTCGGGTTGATCGTCGTGAGGGTGGCCCCGGCGGTCGCGACGCCGTGGAACACCACCGGATACTGCGGCAGGTTGGGCGCCATCAGCGCGATCACCGAACCGGGGCCCATCCCGCGGGCGGCGAGGCCACCGGCGAAGCTCCGACAAGCGTGTTCGAGTTCGGCGAAGGTGTACTGGTTGCCGCCGCCGTCGGTGACGGCGATGCGATCGGGATAGGCGCTGGCCTTGGCGAACACGAAATCGGTGATCGACATCTCCGGGATGTCGACATCGGGCAGGCTGCTGGCGTGGATCAGGCTCACGGTACTCTCCGGTCGATGGACGGCCGAAGCGTACCGTGGCGGCCGGGCATGGGCGATCTGGCCCACAACACTCAGGTTCGTCCGGCTCTGGCCGAAGGAACCGTATGGATCCCAAGGCTCTCGATCGGCTCCTCCCCCGCCACGAAGTCGCTCCGATGCGAGCGACGATCGAGTGGGACGTGCGCACCGAGCGGGTGAAGTTCAAGCGCGAGGAGCGATCCGACGACGCCGTCGTCGTCGACCTGTCGCTCGAGGGCGCGTTGATCGAAGCCCCCCTGAGCAGCAAGCACGACAAGGGCGACCAGATCCAGGTCCGACTCGGCGGGGCCGAGGGCGGAGCGACCATTCGCCACGTGCGACTGGGCGACAACCGCGACACCTGGCTCTACGGGATCAAGTGGAACCACACCCCGGCGCTTCGCGAGGCGGTCGAGAACGGCGTCGAGCAGCTTCGGGAGAACGCTGCGGAACTCCGCCGCAACTGGGAAGAGCAGCGCCGCTGACGCATAGCGTCGGCGTGGGCGGTACCGTCTGGCATGCGCCGAGTCGCCGATCGCATCCGCCGCTTCGTCCGCGAAGCGAAGGCCGAGTGGAAGGGCCGCCGCGTCGGTCGCCGAGCCGTGTCACGAGGCGCCCACCCGATTCGCGAGATCGTGGGTCCGACCGGCTACATGCTGTCGAACGGCTGGTCGAAGGCCGCTGAGGGACAAGAGGCGTATCACCGTTCCTTCGACCCGCGGATCCCACCGAGCATCCACATCTCCCACAACGACGCGACGCGGGCCAACCAGGCCATGCCACTGGCCGAGCGCTGCATCGAGGACTGGAACGCGCCGGTCGAGTATCCCGACCCCCACGACGGGCTCGACCTCAGGTCAGATCGACGACCAGGGACTCCAGACCCCGCAGGTTGATCCGGCCGTTCCACGCCGGCTCGCCGACGATCTCGACCTGTCCGAAGCGGCGCACGAACGTGTCGATCGCGATCTCCGCTTCGAGCTTCGCGAGCGACGCGCCGAGGCAGTAGTGCACGCCCGAACCGAACGACACGTGCTGGCCGGCGTTCGCGCGGGTGAGATCCATCTCCTCGGCGGTGTCGCCCCAGAAGGCGGGGTCGTGGTTGGCGGCGGCGAGCGACGTCAACACGAAGGCACCGGCGGGGATCGTCTTGCCGCCGAGCTCGATGTCGGTCGTGGCGATGCGGCGACTGATCTGGACCGGTGACACCCAGCGGAGCAGTTCGTCGATCGCGGTCGTCGGGAACTCCTCGGCCGCCGCGAGCAGGGCGAGTTGCTCGGGATGACGCAGGAGCTCGTACAGGCCGGTACTGATCAGGTTGACCGTCGTCTCGTGGCCGGCGATGAACAGCAACGAGACCTGATCGCGCAGTTCCTTGGGCGTCATGCGGTCGCCGTCGACCTCGGCGTCGATCATCGCGGTGAGCAGGTCGTCGCCCGGGTTGGCCGTCTTCCACTCGATGACGTCGTCGATCAGCGCGTCCATGCTCGTGCCGGCGGCGACCGCTTCGGCGATCTCGGCCTCGGAGATGATCGGGTCGAGCGTCTTCACCAACGCCGCGGACCAGTGCTTGATCTGTTCGGCGTCGGAGTCCGGCATCCCGAGCATCTCGGAGATCACGTCGAAGGGCAGCGGGAACGCGAGCCGGTCGACCACGTCGCTGCGCCCTTCGGCCTCCATCGCGTCGAGCATGGCGTCGACCATCTCCTGCACCCGGGGCCGCAACGCCTGGATGGTGCGGGGGGTGAACGCCTTGCTGACGAGCCCGCGCAACCGGGTGTGGTCGGGCGGGTCGATGTTGAGGATCGAGCGGTTCTGATCCTCCTCGGGGATCTCCTCGATCAGGTCGGCCCGCTGGAGAACGCTCAGGTCGGCGTTGCGGTCATCGACGCTGAGATCGCGGTCGCGCAGGATCGCGAAGACGTCCTCGTAGCGGAACAACCCCCACTGTCCGGTGAGGAGCTGGTGCACCGGATCGGCGGCCCGGATCTCGGCCAGATGCGGCCATGGGTGTTCGATGTAGCCCGGCTCGAGCGGGTTGAAGAACACCGGTTCAGGGGTCGACGTCATGGCCGGAGGCTAGGCGTCGGGCTGTCACCGGGGCGAGCTAGCGTGCCGACATGACCGGCGACGGCCCTGATCTGCCCGACGACGGGGACCCTCTCGCCGACATCGACGACGGCGTGGCGCCCTGGGACGGTCGCCGGGTCCCGATGACCTTGCTGGGCGGCTATCTCGGCAGCGGGAAGACGACGGTGCTCAACGAGCTGCTCCGCCGCACCGACCGCCCGATCGCCGTGCTCGTCAACGACGTCGGGGAGATCAACATCGACGCCGCCCTGCTGCGACGGCGTTCCGGCGACACGATCGAGCTGACCGACGGCTGTGTGTGCTGTTCGATCAAGGACAGCCTCAGCGCCACGCTGGCCGAGCTCCGGGCCCGACCCACACCGCCCGATCATGTCGTGATCGAGTTGAGCGGCGTCGCCGACCCGACCCAGGTCGTGCCGTGGGCGAACAGCGACGGCTTCCGGCTCGACGGCGTGGTCGTGCTCGCCGATGCCACCAGCTTCACCGAGCGCATGCACGACGAACGCACGCAGCCGCTCCTGCTTCGTCAGCTCGAACCCGCCGACCTCGTGATCGTGTCCAAGAGCGAACTGGTCACCGCCGATGAGCGGACCGCCGTGCGCGACGCCGTGCTCGCCCACGTCCCCGATGTGCCGGTCGTCGACGACCTCGATGGCTCGCTCGGGCCGACCCTGCTCGACCTCGCGACCCGCCGCGACCGTGACGCGACCGCGATCCCGCCGCCGTCGCTGCTCGATGCCCACGTCACCGAACTGGTCCCGCTGCCCCGCCCCACGACGGGCACAGCGCTGATGGACCTGCTCGAGAAGCTCCCCGACGATGTCGTTCGGGCGAAGGGCATCGCCGAAGGCCCCAACGACACCCGCCTCCTCATCCAGCAGGTGGGCCGGCGTCGCCGCGTGGGTCCCCTCCCCCGCGCCGAAGATCAGGAGCCGACCGACCTCGTCGTCATCCGCGTCGCCCGGCCTGAACCCCAGCGGGTCGAGCTCACGTCCCGTTGAGGGCGGCGATCACCTCGTTGAATCGCTCGAGTCCCTGGCCGCCGTTCTGCTGGACGACGACATAGTTGAAGCCCCAGCGGTCGCGGCGCTCCTGCAGGGTCTCGACGATCTGGCCCACCGAACCGACGATGAGCGCCGGTGTCTGGGCGACGTGTTCCTTCGGCGCCCCGAACATCCCGGCGAAGAACTCGAGGGCACCGTCTCGGTCGTCGGTGATCGTGGTGTTCATCGCGAGCGAGTTGATCTCGGTGTCGGCGAGTCGGTCGCCAAGCACCTCGCGGACCCGACCGAGCTTGGCGTCGTAGGCCTCCGGCATCGAGTCGCTGATCGCGTCGGCGCCGACCTCGCCGGCTCGGAGGTTGGCCGTGATGGCGACGATGTCGGCGTGTTCGGCGGCCACGCCGAGCATGCGGGGACCGCCGCCACCGATGATGACCGGTGGTCCGCCTGGCGTGTACGGCAGCGGCAGGCCGTCGTAGCCGTCGATCTGGTAGTGCTCACCGGCGAAGTCGAACGAGCCCTCCTGCCAGCACCGCTTGATGATCTGCAGGCTCTCGACCATGCGCTCGATCCGCAGCCCGGGGCGGTCGTAGGTCATACCGGTCTGGTCGTAGTCGGTGCGCATCCAGCCGGCGCCGATGCCGAACTCGACTCGCCCTTCGGCGATGTGGTCGAGGGTCGCCATCTCCTTGGCGAGCATGATCGGATGGCGGTAGTCGTTGCCGAACACGAGCGCGCCGACCTTGAGTTCGGTCGTGACGGCGGCGGCCGCGGCGAGGGCGGTCATCGGGCCGTACTGACCGTGGAAGTGATCGGGCACCATGATCGACGAGTAGCCCTGCTGCTCGGCGAACTTGGCGGTGTCGGCCCACGACATGCCGTCGATGGGGCCGTGGGTCTGGAGTCCAAAACGGAAGGGTTGGGCCATGACGGCGACCCTAGGTCGCGCTCAGGCGCCGGGCCAGGTGTCGGCGACGCGGTAGCCGGTCGGCCAGGGGTCGGACGGGTCGACCAGGTGGTGGGTGACCCCGGTGATCCACGCCCGCCCGGAGATCTCGGGGATGATCGCCGGTCGTCCGCCCACCGTCGTCTCCTCCGCGATCCGTCCGTGGAAGGTCGAGCCGATGACCGAGCGCATGGTCATCGTGTCGCCGACCATCGCCTCGCCCCGGGCATGACGGACAGCGAGACGGGCCGACACCCCGGTGCCGGTCGGTGAGCGGTCGAGCTTGCCGGGATCGATGACCGAGGTGGAACGCAGCTCGAACCCGGTCTCGGTCATCGCTCGTTCGCCGGCGATCTGACAGAACGAGATGTGGGCCCAGTCGGGGTTGTCGGGATGCCGGAACCCGAGTTGCTCGTTGGCCGCGGCGGTGACGAGCGCGCCCACTTCGGCGAGGGCTGCAGCCTCGGACGGCTCGACGCGCAGCCCGAGGTCGCCTGCGTCGACCAACACGAAGCTGTCGCCACCGAACGCCGTGTCGACGCGCACCGGCCCGATGTCGGGGATCTCGAGGATCGCATCGAGTCGATCGGCGAACGACGGGAGGTTCCGGACCGTGATGCGCTCGGCCTTGCCGTCTCGGCAGTCGGCGACGACGTCGACCAACCCACCTGGCGCCTCCATGGTGAAGCGGGTCACCGGTTCGACCATCTCGACCCGACCGATCTCGAGCAGCACGGTCGCCACGCACATCGAGTTGCTGCCCGACATCGGCGGGGTGTGGCAGGGCTCCATGATGATGAAGCCCGCGGCCGCCTCGGGGTGCACCGGCGGCACGAGCAGGTTGACGTGGCGGAACACCCCGCCGCGGGGCTCGTTGAGCACGAGATGACGCAGCGTCTGGTCCGAATCGATCCAACGGGACTGCTCCCAGAGCGTCGCCCCGGGAGGAAGGTCGACCCCTCCCACGATGACGTCCCCGACCTCGCCCTCGGCATGACACCCGACGATCTCGATCGCGCCCGACAGGTCGATTCCGTGGCGTTCGCTCATGGTGCGAAGAGTGTCGCACGGGTCGGCGCGGAGCGCGTACGCTGCGCGTCATGGCCGCCCCTCGCCCCGTCCTGGTGGTGTCGATCGACGGGGTCGCGCCCCGGCACATCACCCGCACCACGATGCCGACCCTCACGACGCTCGCCCGCCAGGGCGCGTCGTGCTTCCAATCCCAGGCGGTGCAGCCGCCGTGGACGCTGCCGGTGCACACGTCGATGTTCCGTGGCATCGACCCGGCGACGCACGGGATCTCGACCAACACGCCGGTGCCGCTCAGCAGCGACGCGCCGTCCTTTCTGAAGGCCGCCCGCGACGCCGGCTTGCGAACAGCGATGTTCGTCAACTGGGCGCCCCTCGATCACGTCATCGAGCGCGACGCGGCCGAGCACCGATTCGTGATCGACGGCGGGTACGGACCCGACGACGACCGCCGATCGGTCGACGCCGCTCTGGCGACGCTGGCGGAGCAGGTCCACGATCTCGTCTTCGTCTATCTCTCCCAGCCCGACGTCGATGGGCACGAGTACGGCTGGGACAGTCCGGAGTACGTCGCAGCCGCCGGCCGCTCCGATGCGCAGCTCGGCCGTCTGTTGGCCGCGGTCGGCGACGACACTCCGGTGCTCGTGACGACCGATCACGGCGGCATCGAACAGAACCACGCCGACATCGTTCCCGAGGTGCTCGAGACGTTCGTCGTCGTGCGAGCACCGGGCCGGGTGGAGCCGGCGACATGCTGGCCGACGGCGTCGACGCTCGACATCGCCCCGACGGTCGCCGACCTCGGCGGCTTCACGCCCGACCCCCGATGGGAAGCAACCTCGCTGCTCGGTCACGAGACGCCGATCGTCGACGTGCTGATGGAGCGGCTCGCCGCGACCGCCGCGGAGTCCTACGGCGAACGGGTCACCATGCTCGAGCACGCACTGCAGTCGGCTGCCCTCGCCCAGGCCGACGATGCCGGAGACGAGATGGTGCTGGCCTGCCTGCTGCACGACCTCGGCCATGTGTTGGGCAACGCCGGCGACTGGGGCGACCCGGGCCACAGTGAGGTCGGGGCCCGCGCCTTGCAGGCGTGGTTCGCTCCCGGCGTGGTCGAGCCGATCCGTCACCACGTCGATGCCAAGCGCTACCGCGTCGCGGTGGAGCCGGCGTATCACGACCGGCTCAGCCTGGCGTCGAAGATGTCCCTCGAGGAGCAGGGCGGGCCGTTCTCGCCCGACCAGGCCGAGGCGTTCGGACGACTTCCGTTCCGAACCGAGGCGCTCGCGCTGCGGGCCTACGACGACGACGGCAAGGTCGAGGGTCTCACCATCCCGCCGCTGGAGAGCTACCGCCCCCGCATCGCCGACGCGCTCGCGGCCCGTCGCCCCACCGATCCGTCGTGGGCCCGAGACGCCTGCCGCTGCCCGGAGTGCCGTGACGCGGGCAACGACCAACACCTGATCGACGCGACCGTGCTCGACGGCTGGACGGTCATCGCCGAACGCCTCGTCGACGAGACGCTGTGCGTGACCCTCCACCACGAGTCCGGCGAGCGCCACGAGTGTGAGATCCCCACCGTCGACGGCGGCGCCGTACCGGCCGAGCCGTGGCCCGCCGGGTTCGCAACGGCCATCCGAGCCGAGAGCACGTCGTGGGTCGACGACCACGCCGGCTTCGTCACCCAGTTGGCCGAGCGCGGCATCGCGCTGCTCCACGAGTGCGGCACCGAGACCGAGACGGTGACCAGGGTCGGCAACACCGTCGGGTTCGTGCGGGAGACGAACTACGGCTCGCTGTTCGACGTCGTCGCCGAACCGGACCCGATCAATCTCGCCTACACGCCCCTCGGGCTCCCGGCCCACACCGACAACCCGTATCGCCGACCGTGCCCGACCGTGCAGCTCCTGCACTGCATCGCCGCCGCCGACGAGGGCGGGGCGAGCCGGTTCGTCGACGGGTTCGCGGTCGCCGACGATCTGCGCCGGATCGACCCCGCGGCGTTCCGCACGCTGACGACGACCGACGTCACGTTCCGGTTCCACGCCGAGGGCGTCGATCTGCAAGCGCAACGTCCGCTGATCGAGCTCGACCGCAACGGCGCCGTGCACGCGGTGAGCGTGAACAACCGGTCGATGGAGCCGCTCGCCGCCGACGACCACCGGGCCGAGGCGTTCTACGCCGCGTACCGGACCTTCGTCGACCTGCTCGACGGTGACGAGCACGCGATCGAGATCACGCTGCGACCCGGCGAACTGGTCGCGTTCGACAACCGTCGGGTGTTGCACGGCCGACGGGCGTTCCGGTCGACCGAACGCCGCCATCTCCAGGGCTGTTACATCGACATCGACGCGATCCGGTCGACGGCGCTGGCCTCAGCGGGCTGAAAACGGCCGGTGGGGCCGCCGAAGCGACCCCACCGTTCCGGTTTCGATCTGCGAGGCGGGCACCGCCCAGGTGGCGACCCCACAGCGGTGGGTTGGATCAGCCCTTGGCCTCGATGAAGGCGTCGGAGAAGTTGATCTCGAAGTCGCCGGTGTCGGCGATGAACTCGAGCTTGCTCTGATCGGTCGGGTAGACGATCGGGTCGTCGAGGACCTCCTGGAGGATGAACTCCTCGGCCGCCGCGTTGGGGCTGGCGTAGTAGTTCCAGTTGGTCAGCGCCGCGCCGTTCTCCGCATCGAGCAGGAAGTTGATGAAGGCGTGCGCGGTGCACGGGTGCGGGGCGTCGGCGACGACGGCCATGTTGTCGACCCAGCGGGTACCGCCTTCTTCGGGGACGAAGTAGGTGTACTGATCGGGATCGTCCGCTTCGAAGAACTGCACGAGGAAGTTGCCCGAGTAGCCGTGAGCGACCGCCGAGGTGCCGGCGGCGAGGAGCTCGTCGTACTGGTCGGACTCGTAGGCCGCGACCCGGCTGGTGGCATCGGCGACGAGCGCCTTGGCCTCGTCGAGCTCCGCCTCGTCGGTGGTGTTGAGCGAGTAGCCCAGGTACTTGAGCGCAGCGCCCATCGTCTCGCGAGGGTCGTTCAGCAGGGTGAACGCACCGTCGAGGTTGTACTCGGCGGCGAGATCGGCGTCGAAGACGAGGCCCCAGGTCTGGGGGACGTCCTCACCGGTGACCGCGAGGTCGACACCGAGGCCGGTGGTGCCCCACTGGTAGGGCACCGAGTACTCGGCGGAGGGGTCGTAGGGCAGGCCGGAGGCGAACTCGGCGGCGAGGTTCGAGAGGTTCGGGACCGCGTCCTTCTGGATCGGCGCGATGTCGCCGAGCTCGATCAGGATCGACACCATGTAGTCCGACGGCACGATCAGGTCATAGCCGCTGTTGCCGGCGGAGATGATCGGCTGCATCGCCTCGTTGGAGTCGTAGTTGTCCTCGTTGACGGCGACGCCGAACTCCTCTTCGAACTGGGTCTTGAGTTCGGGGTCGATGTACTCGGCCCAGTTGTAGAGGTTGAGATCGCCGTCGGTCTCACCGGCAGCGCACGTGTCGCCCGCGTCGGCGTCGCCGCCGTCGCCACCGTCCTCAGCAGCGGTGTCGGTGTCGGCGCTCTCGTCGTCGTCACCGCCACAGGCGGCGGCGACCAGGCTCAGTGCGCACAGCGCAGCGAGCAGTCGGAGCAGGGCTTTGGTGGTCATTGGAGTCCCCTTTCTGGGTCCAGTGGTTCGGCCCGGGTCAGGCCGAGATCTTGTCAGGTTGGTCGGGCACGTCCGCGCCACCGTCGGTACGGAGGCGTTCGGCGGCGAGCATGAGGGCGACGAGGACGAGCGACGCGACGAGCATCACGACCGAGACCGCGTTGATCATCGGGGTCACGCCCTTGCGGATGAGGCTGAAGACGAACACCGGCAGGGTGGTCGCGCCCGGCCCGGACGCGAACTGGGTGACGACCACGTCGTCGAGGGAGAGGGTGAGCGCCAACAGCGCGCCGCCGGCGATGCCCGGGAGGATCTGGGGGAAGGTCACGTGCCGGAACGTCTGCCACCGGTTGGCGTAGAGGTCCATCGCGGCCTCTTCGAGTTTGGAGTCCATGCCGGCGAGCCGGGCCCGGACCACGACCGACACGAAACTGATGTTGAACGCGATGTGGCTGACGATGATCGTGTTGACGCCCTTGGTCAGCGGTTCGCCGAAGATGCTCTCGTAGGTGGGGCTGACGATCTCGATCGCCTCGGAGAAGAAGACGAGCATCATGATGCCCATCGTCACGTCGGGGATGATGATCGGCAGATAGAGCAGGGCGTCGAAAACCCGCTGCCCTCGGAACGTGAAGCGTTCGAGTGCAAGCGCCGAGAGGGTGCCGAGCACGACCGAGACGATGGTGGAGATGATCGCCACCCGGATCGACACGGCGATCGAGTCGGTGAGTTCCTCGTTGTTCCAGAACTCCTCGTACCACTCGAAGGTGAAGCCACCCCACCGGCCGACGAGCCGGTCGGCACTGAACGAGTAGACGACGAGCAGGATGATCGGCGCGTAGAAGAACAGGTACACCAGCCCGGCGTGGCCGGTGCGAAGCCGGTGGGCGAGTCGACGGGGACCAGCGGTGGCGGTCACAAGTTCCGACCTCCCCCGCGGAAGTAGGCGAGCGTGGCGGTGAGCATCACGACCATCAACACGACCGACAGCGACGCACCGAACGGGAAGTTCCGCGCGGTACCGAACTGGGTAACGATGTAGCTGCCGAGCAGCACGTTCTTGCCGCCACCGAGGATGTCGGGGGTGACATAGGCGCCGAGACTCGGAACGAACACCAGGATCGAGCCGGCGACGACACCGGGCATCGACAACGGCAACAGCACGTTGGTGAAGGTCTTGCGGCCGTTGGCGTACAGGTCGCTGCTCGCCTCGATGAGGCTCTTGTCGATGCGCTCGATCGAGGCGTAGAGCGGCAGGATCATGAACGGCAAGAAGCTGTAGACCATGCCGATCACGACCGCCGTCTGGGTGAAGAGCAGGTCGGTCGTCCCGAGTCCGACCGCCTCGGTGCCCTGGGAGAGGGGCCCGTCGGTGACGAGGATGAGGCGCCAGGCGTAGTTGCGGACGAGGAAGTTCGTCCAGAACGGGATCATGACGAACACGAGCATCAGGTTGCGAGCCGTCGGCCCGACCGTCGTCATGTGGTAGGCGAACGGGTAGGCGATGACCAGGCACAACACCGTCGTGATGATCGCCAGGGTGACCGACCGGGTGAGCACGTCGCGGACGATCTGCTCGCTCAGCCGTTCGTAGGAGTCGAGGTTCCACCCGCCGAGTTCGACACTGCCCTGGGCGGTGCGGGTCGCGAACGAATAGACGATGACGATCGCGAACGGGATGACGAAGAAGAGGAAGAGGTAGACGAACGCCGGCAGCGCCAGCAGCGCCCCTCGACGCCGTTCCTGGCGCGCCGCGAGCGCCTCGAACTCCGGCGTCGCGACGCCGGCGTCAGGGCGTTCCTCGACCGCGGTCATCAGCCGGTCACCACCGACACCGCCGACGGGTCCCACGAGACGCTGACCTCGGTGCCAGGGGCGTGAAGCGACGCTCCGGGGCGGTTCTCCTCGCGGACCTCGACCTCCATCCAGTCGAGCCGGACGGTGTAGACCCGAGCGTTGCCGAGGTAGGTCATGCGGTCGACGACCCCGTCGATCGAGGTCGTGCCGTCGCCCGCTCCCCCGCGGGCGGAGATGCGCGCCCGCTCGGGGCGAACGCTCACCGCGACCGCCGTGCCGGCCGCGTGATCGGAGGCGGCGACGACGCGCGCGCCGTTGGCGAGACAGACGGTGGTCGAGTCCTCGACAGTGCCTTCGAGCAGGTTGGTCTGACCGATGAAGTCAGCGACGAAGCGGCTGGTGGGTCGTTCGTAGATCTCCTCGGGGGTGCCGACCTGGAGGAGCTGGCCGTCGTGCATGACCGCGATCCGGTCGCTCATCGTGAGCGCTTCTTCTTGGTCGTGGGTGACGAAGACGAAGCTCACGCCGAGTTCGGTCTGCAGCGCCTTCAGCTCGCTCTGCATCTCCTGGCGCAGCTTGAGGTCGAGGGCGCCGAGGGGCTCGTCGAGCAGGAGCACCTTCGGTTCGTTGACGAGGGCTCGGGCGAGGGCGACACGCTGCTGCTGCCCACCCGACATCTGCGACGGGCGGCGGCTCTCGAACCCGCCGAGCTGCACGAGCCCGATCGCGTCGGCCGCCTTTGCTCGCGCCTCGGCCTTGCTCACGCCCTGCATCTTCAACCCGAAGGCGACGTTGTCGAGCACGTTCATGTGCGGGAACAGGGCGTAGTTCTGGAAGACGGTGTTGACCGGGCGTTTGTGCGGCGGGAGCGTGCCGACCTCGTCGCCGAAGATCGTCAGGCTTCCCTCGGTCGGGAACTCGAGTCCGGCGATCATGCGAAGCGTCGTCGTCTTCCCGCAGCCCGAGGGCCCGAGCATGGCGAAGAACTCGCCGTCCTCGATCGTGAGGTCGATGGCGTCGACCGCGGTGACGTCGCCGAACCGTTTGGTGATGCCGGTGAGCTGAACGGCAGCAGTCATCAGTTGGTCCCCCAGTCGTAATTCTGCTGCACCATGCGGAGGTACGTCATCACTTCGACGTCGTGCACACCGTCGACGTCGCGGATCTGGTTGCTGAGCTCCAGCAGATGGTCGGTGTCGTGGCACACCACTTCGGCGAGCACGTCGAAGCGACCGGTGGTGATCACGGTGTAGTCGACCGAGTCGATCTGGCTGATCTTCTCGGCGGTGGTGTCGACCGCCCGGCTGATCTTCACGCCGAGCATCGCCTGCACCGGGAACCCGAGCGACACCGGGTCGGTGACGGCCACGATCTGGATCACGCCGCGACTCTGCAGGCGGTTGACCCGCTGGCGGACCGCCGCCTCGGACAAGCCGACCAACGGCGCGAGCCGGGAGTACGCGGCTCGGCCGTCGACCTGGAGTTCACGGATGATCGCCTTGTCGACGTCGTCGAGATCGGGCCGGGCACTCACGAGAAGCGCTCCATCTCCGCCATCGCCTCGGTCAGCGCCTGGCGGATGACCTGGTTCATGATCTCGAACTCCGAGGGTCCGGCGATCAATGGCGGGGAGAGCTGGATGACCGGCTCGCCGCGCGCATCGGCGCGGCACAACAATCCGAGCTCGGCGAGGCGGTTGGAGAGGAAGGTTCGCAGGAGGTGGTGGGACTCCTCGTAGGAGAACGTCTCCTTGGTCTCGGGGTCCTTCACCAACTCGATGCCGTAGAAGTAGCCCATCCCGCGCACGTCGCCGACGATCGGGAGGTCGGCCAAATCGTCGAGCGCAGCCCGGAAGGTGGCTTCATTCGCCATCACGTTGCCGAGGAAGTCGTCGCGTTCGAAGAGGTCGAGGTTCGCGAGGGCGACCGCGCACGACACCGGGTGCCCGGCGAAGGTGTACCCGTGAAGGAACTGTTCGTCGGTGTCGGCGAACGGTTCGGCGATGCGGTCGCTGACGAGCATCGCCCCGAGCGGCGCATAGCCCGAGGTCAGACCCTTGGCGCTGGTGATGATGTCGGGCTGATACCCGAGGCGCTCACAGCCGAACATCGTGCCGAGCCGGCCGTACGCACAGATCACCTCGTCGGAGACGAGGAGGACGCCGTACTTGTCACAGATCTCCCGAACCCGCGGGAAGTAGCCTTCCGGCGGCACGAAGCAGCCACCGGCGTTCTGCACCGGTTCGAGGAAGACCGCCGCAATGGTCTCGGGACCTTCGCGCAGGATCGCCTGCTCGATCTCCTCCGCGAAGTACGACTCGTCCTTGGCGTGGTCGGGAAGCCGGTAGCTGTTGGTGTTCGGCACCTTGATCGCGCCGGGGACGAGCGGTTCGAACACGCTCTTCGCCGAGGTGAGCCCGGTGATCGACAGCGCGCCCATGGTGACGCCGTGGTAGCTGAGATCCCGGCTGATCACCTTGTGGCGCATCGGCTCGCCGGTCATCTTGAAGTACTGCCGGGCGAGCTTCCACGCCGACTCGACCGCCTCGGACCCACCCGAGGTGAAGAAGACCCGGTTCAGGTCCCCGGGCGCGAGCTCGGCCAGACGGGCGGCCAAGGTGACCGCCGCAGGGTGGGCATAGGTCCAGATCGGGAAGAACGCCAACGTCTCGGCCTGGGCGCCCGCGGCGGCTGCGAGCTCAGGCTGCCCGTAGCCGGCCTGGGTGGTGTAGAGACCGGCCAGACCGTCGAGGTAGCGCTTGCCGTCGCTGTCCCAGACATAACAGCCTTCGCCTCGTTCGATGACGGTCATCCCGTCGACGCTCTTGCCCAGGCTGGAGAACTGGCCCCAGAGGTGCCGATTGGCGAGCGCCGCCAGATCCTGATTCGACGTGGTCATTCGAACTCCCCCTCGATGGGCACGGATTCAACACCAGAACCTGACAACTGGCAACCGATTCGGTTGCGCGAGGTCAGACTCCCGATCACAATGCGAAACATGCGACGGCGGCAGAACCCCGAGGACCCCCGATGAGCGACCTCGAGTACCGATCGATCGAGGCCGAGTTCGCCGATGAACTCGAGGCCCTCGAGATGGCGGTCTTCCCCACGATCGATCCGTCCGACCTGTACACGGCGCCGGAGCTGCGCGAGCTCGCCGAGCTGTTCCCCGAGGGCAACTTCATGGTGCTCGACGACGGTCGTCCCGTCGGGATGGGGCTGGGGATCTTCACCGACTTCGACTTCGAGCACACCCAGCACGCGCTGTCGGAGGTCGGCGGCAACGAACACCACTCGATGGACAACCCCTGGTACTACGGCACCGACATCTCGGTGTACCCGGAGTATCGCGGCCGCGGGATCGGGCGACGGCTGTACGAGCTCCGCAAGGACTGTGTGCGCCGCTTCAACAAGCGCGGCATCGTCGCCGGCGGGGTCCTGCCCGGCTACGCCGACCACATCGACGCGATGTCGGCGCAGACCTACATCGACAAGGTGGTCGCCGGCGAGCTCTACGATCCGACCCTCACCTTCCAGCTCGAGAACGGGTTCCGCGCCGCCGGGGTGATCGAGGACTACCTCGACGACCCGTCGGTCGGGAACAACTCGGTCCTGATCGTCTGGGACAACCCGGAGTACACGCCGTGACGCAACCGCTCAAGACCACCGCCGCCACCATGGCCGCGCTGTTCGACGATCTCGTCGCCGACCCCGAACAACCCGACGGGGTCGCCGGCACCTGGCGCTACGCCGCGCTCGCGCAGGGCGCGCTGGAAACCGGCGTGTGGGAGGCGACGGTCGCGACCTGGGAGGAGACCGACTACGCGGTCGAAGAGGTCTGCGTGATGCTGGGCGGCCATCTCCGGCTGACCGACAGCGACGGCGAGGTCCACGACCTCCGGGAGGGCGATGCGTTCCACCTGCCGCGCGGCTGGGCCGGCACGTGGGAGGTCGTCGACGACATGCGCAAGTTCTACGTGATCCTGCCGTGACCCCAGCTGAGCTCGCGGCTGCGGCCGAACCGGCGGTGTTCTGGAGCGCGCAGCCGGGCGCGCCCGACGACCGCCCGCCGCTCACCGGCACGACCACCGCCGACCTCTGCATCGTCGGTGGTGGCTTCACCGGTCTGTGGGCCGCGGTCCAGGCCCTCGAAGACGACCCGGGCCGTTCGGTCGTCCTCCTCGAATCGGAGCGCTGCGGCTACGGCGCGTCGTCGCGCAACGGCGGGTTCTGCGATGGCAGCCTCACCCACGGCTTCTTGAACGGTCTCTCGCACTGGCCCGACGAGATCGAGACGCTCGAGCGCCTCGGCGCCGACAACCTCACGTCGCTCCTCGCCACGCTCGAGCGGCACGGGATCGAGGCCGGAGCTCGACGGACCGACGAGATCACGTTCGCGCTGGCCGACTGGCAGGTCACGGACTTGGCGGAGATCGCCGAGACGTACGACGAGTACGGCGTCGCGTACCGCCTCCTCGACCAGAGCGACGCCCGCGCGCTGGTCGACTCCCCCCGCTACCTCGGTGCCTTGGTCGACGTGCAGTCGATCGCGCTCGTCGACCCGGCCCGCCTGGTGTGGGGGCTCGCGGAGGTCGTGGAACGGCTCGGCGGCACGATCCACGATCACAGTCGGGTCGAAGGCATCGACGACGAAGACGGCCACCTCCGGGTTCGTACCTCCCGAGGACGGGTCGACGCCGACCGGGTCGTCGTCGCGACCAACGCGTTCGCCGAGCCGGTCCGCCAGATGCGGCGCTATGTCATCCCGGTCTACGACCACGTCTTGATGACCGAGCCGCTGTCGGCCGCCCAGCTGGCGTCGATCGGGTGGGACGGCAACGAGGGTCTGACCGAGGCGTCCAACCAGTTCCACTACTACCGGCGCACCGACGACGACCGGATCCTGTGGGGCGGCTACGACGCCAACTACTACTTCGGCAACGGCATGGGGCCCGAGTACGAGAACCGGCTCTCGAGCCACGAGCTGATCGCCGGTCACTTCTTCGACACGTTCCCCCAGCTCGAGGGCCTCGGTTTCAGTCACCGATGGGCGGGCCCGATCGGAACGACCTCGAAGTTCTCCGCCACCTACGGCACCGCCTACCAGGGACGGTTGGCGTGGGCAGCCGGCTACACGGGCCTGGGGGTCGGCGCGTCGCGCTTCGGTGCCCGGGTGGCGCTCGACCTCGTCGACGGACTCGACACCGAACGCACGTCGCTCGAGATGGTGCGGCGCAAGCCCATGCCGTTCCCGCCCGAACCGCTGCGATCGCTCGCGATCCAGACGACCCGCCGGGCGATCGCCCGCGCCGACCGCACCGGCAAGTCCGGAATCCTGCTGCGAACCCTCGAGCGGTTCGGCGTCGGCTTCGACAGCTAGCGCCGGCTCAGTCGCCGCGCAGGAAGTTCGCGAGCGCCATGCCGAGCTTGGACTCCTTGCCCTGATTCTCGACCTGGTCGGCCCGGGCCATGAGGCGATAGCTGCCGCGGACACCGATCCAGCGGAGCGGTTCGGGCTCCCAGCGCCGAGGCTGCTCCTTCACCCACGGGAGACCGACCCGCTCGGATTCGGTGCCGGTGATGAGTTCGGCCATGGTGCGCCCCGCGAGGTTGGAGGGCGAGACCCCTTCGCCGACGTAGCCGCCTGCGGTCGAGAACCCCGCCTCGGCATCGTGATGTACGAAGGGCATCCAGTCGCGCGGGATCCCCAACACCCCGCCCCACCGATGGGTGATGGCGACGTCGCGCAGCGCGGGGAACAGTTCGTGCAACGCCCGCTCGACCTTGGCGTGCGACGACGCACTCACCTCCCCCGACGGATCGATGGCCGAGCCGAACAGGTACGGGATGCCACGACCACCGAAGGCGATGCGATCGTCCTCGGTGCGCTGGCCGTAGATCACCATGTAGCGATCGTCGGCGAAGGTGGGGCGGTCGACCAGGCCGATCTCCTCCCACAGCTCCGGTCCGAGCGGTTCGGTGGCGACCATGCGCGAGTACACGGGAAGGAGGCGCCGACGCTCCCCGTCGACGTCGCGCGTGTAGCCCTCCATCGCCCGCACCACGTGCCCGGCCCGGATCGTGCCGCGATCGGTGACGACCTCGCGGCCCTCGATGGTCTCCGCCGTGGTGCGCTCGACGATGACCACGCCGGCGGCCTCGCACGCGGCTGCCAGCCCGATGACGAGGCGAGCCGGGTCGACGGCGGCGGTGTGCGCGAAGAAGATCCCGCTGCGGATGTCGGTGGCGTTGCCGATCGCTCGTGCCTCTGCGGCGCTCAGCAGCCGGAAGTCGTCGTCGGTGAATCCCAGGGCGTGTTCGTGCTCGATCTCTTCGACCTGGCGCCGAGCCTGGGCGTCGTTGCGGGCCCAGCGGATCGTGCCGCCCTTCGCGTAGCCGCAGTCGATGTCCTCGGCGGCGACGACCCGGCCGATCTCGTCGACGGAGTCGAAGACCGCCCGGTAGAGCCGCATGGCGGCGTCGTGGCTCGACCGCTTCGCGTAGGCCTCCAACCCGGCAGCGAGCTCACCGACGATCCATCCGCCGTTGCGACCCGAGGCGCCGAAGCCGACGTGGTCGCGTTCGATCACGACGACCGAACGCGCGGGGTCGAGCTGTTTCAGGTAGTACGCCGTCCAGAGCCCGGTGAACCCACCGCCCACGATGGCGACATCGACATCGAGATCCCCGTTGAGTGCGGCGCGCTGCGGCAGCGTCAGCGGATCGAGCCAGAGCGAGCGGGCGACGGCCATCGTGTCAGTCTCGCGCGTCGCCTCGACCGCGCCCGCCTCAGAGACCGAGCAGCGCGGGGAGCTCGGCGAGGGTCTCGATCCGCACCGTCGGCGTGATCTGGCCGACCGGTGCGTGGACCAGCACCGTGCGGCACCCTGCCGCTTGAGCCGCGCCGAGGTCGGTGTCGGTGTCGCCCACCATGACGAGTTCGTCGACCCCCACGCCGGCGCGCTCGACGCTGGCCGTCACCATCCCCGGGTCGGGCTTCTCGCCGAAGCCGCTGTCGTAACCGACGACGCTGTCGAAGGCGTCGAGCCAACCGAGGAGTTCGAGCTGATCGCGAGCGGACTGCTCGCCGTCGTTGGTGGCGAGTCCGATCCACAGCCCCGCGGCCTTCAGGGAGTCGAGGACGGGCCCGACCCCGTCGAGGGGCGCGACACACGTGCGGGCATGGGCGTAGAGCTCGCGCTCGAACGGCGCGAGCAGGTCGTTCGGGTCGGCATCGAGGATCGGCCCGAGCCGCTCACAGATCTGACTGTTGGACTCCGCGATGATCGGCCCGTCCGGCACCAGCCGCCCCGTGTCGAGGTGGACCCCGATCTCGGCCGCCGCCCGCTGGCGGCGTTCGTCGTCGGGGACGAGGGCGACCAGCGCAGCCGCCATCGAGGGCCCCCACGTGGCCTCGACGTCGACGAGCGTGCCGTCCTTGTCGAACAGCACCGCCCGCACACCTTCGAGCACGATCGTCATCGTTCCTCCTCCGGAATCAGGTAGGTCGGACTGCTCCACGCCTGGAAGCCGTCCTCGGTCGTCGCCCGGACCCACAACGGCGTGTCGCGGCCGACGTGTTGGTCGATCTCGACCTCGACACCGAGCGGACCCGGCTCCAACTCGTCGGGCAGCGCGAGCACGACGAGTTCCAGATCGAGCCCGCCGAGCTCGGCACGGACCTCACGCCCGTCGAACGGCAGATCGACCTGGAGGTCGCCATGGTTGGTCGACACCGAGATCGACGCGGGCGGCTGGTCGAACCACAGGTCGAACGCGCCGAAGTTGCCGGCGGTGACGCTCTCCCATCCCACGGTGTGATCGTCGAGCTGCTCCAGTGGCCGGTCGGCGTTCCAGTTGTTGATCTCTGCGATCCGCTCGATGCGTGCGCCGGTCACCGACGCATGCCCCGTCCACGAGGCCCGGGCGCCGCGGCCCTTCACCATCGCGCCACAGCACCCGGTAGCGGTGGCCACTGACCCGGCCGGGGTTGTGGGCCACGCCGACGACCTCCATCGCCCGCAACACCTCGAGCCGCTCGACCGGGGCGGCCGCATGGGCGCTCGCGACGACCCGGACCGCCCCTGCCGCGGTGCCGATGTCGCCCATGCGGAGTCGCTCGACGGAGCGGCTCGCGGCGCCGGGCTCGACGAGCGGGTCCGCGTCGTAGCGGCGCACATCGTCGCCCTCGACGACCGCACTCAGCCAGATGCGGTCGCCGGTGGTCGCGTAGTGCCGCCGGTTCCGCAAACACTCGAACCAGGCGTCGCGGGTGAGTTCGGGCATCAGGAAGCACGTGAGACCGCCGTACGCCCCGAACTGCGACATCCCCGGATGGCTCGCCCCGGGGCGCCCCTTGTGTCCGTCGGAGTTGGCCACCACGCCGACCCGGTAGCCGGCCTGGAAACAATCGTCCATCAGCCACTCGAAGGTGCCCCACGCGGAGTGGATCTCCATCGCCGTCTCGAGCCGCCGGTCGTGGGCGTAGACGACGTCGGCAGGACGGCCGCCGATGTGGGCGTAGACGACGGCGTCCTCACCCGCGAGGTCCTCGAAGAGACGCCGAGCGGTCGGAGCGTCGGTGTCGATGTCGTGGCGGTCCTCGACCAGCGCATGCGACGAACGACGGATGGTGCGGCCCTCGGTGCGGAAGTAGACGTTGCGGTCACCGCCCACACCGGTGTTGCCCGACCACTCGTACCCGGGAACGGTGAGGAACCGGCCGTCCTCCTGAAACTCGGCGGTGAGCTCGTTGATGTGGCGCCAGAAGGCGCCGTTGATCTGGAAGTCGTTGGCCTGATGACTCGTGGCGTCGAGGAAGGCCAGGTCGCGAGCGAACTCGAAGTACTGCCGCGCGGTGTTGATACCGACCGACTCGCCGCTCTGGCCGTGCATGTCGCCCCAGTAGGTCGCGACGCCGTCGTCGGCGATGCGCATCGGGTTGGTGACGGCGAGGATCCCGCCGTCGGCGTCGAGCACCTCGATCGCGAGATCACCCGGACCGGCGCGGAGCTCGTCGATCACGATGCTGCGCTGTCCGGGCGTGAACGTCACCTCGGTGGGCAACCCCTCGATCGGGCGGTTCGGGCGCAGGGTCACCGTCTGGTCGATCTGGTCGGACGGATTGCCGTACGCGTCCTCGGCCTTGATGCCGAGCCGGAACGGCTCGTCGATGCGACGGAGCGTCGGCACGACGGCCTTCCACACGGCGGGCGGCCCCGGGCGCACCTCGATCGTGGGGCTCTCGGCGATCGGGACGTGATGACCGGTGGCGCAGACGTCGGCCAGCACCCGCCACGTGAACGCGGACTCACACATCGACTGCACGAGGTACCCCGGCGACCCTCCGGACGTGTCGCCGACGGTGAGGGTGATGGTGTCGCCCTCCCGGAGATAGCCGTGCGAGACGAAGACGTGCAGCGCCTGGTACCAGGGGCGGACGTGACCGTTCTGGTCGAACGAGAGCCGAAGCGGAACCCCGTTCGAGGTCTGCGCGGTCACATAGTTGGGCGCCGTCGGATCGTCGAACTGCAGATCGCCGCCGTCGAAGGTGAACCGAAAGACGACCTTGATCGAGCCGGTGTCGTCGAGCCCGTACCGACCCGCGGTGTAGGTGAGCGTGAAGGTGTGGTGGGTGCGGACCTCGAACGCACCCTTCGGCTCGAGATCCGCGGTGCCGAACAGCACGGGATCCTCGGTGGGGAGCGCATCGGTGAACGACTCCCCCATGTGCTCCGGTGTCGGCGTCATGGGGCCATGATGGCGCGCAACCGGGCGATGAAGGGCACCTGATTCTTGGCGAGCAGGCGCTCGGCCTCGTCGAGCTCGAACCAGCCGGCCCGATCGATCTCGGGAAACGCTTGGATGCGCCCGGACCCGCGCGGCCACTCCAGCTCGAAGGTGTTCGACACCGCGGTCTCGGCGTCGAAGTCACCGACCCGAGCGAACAGCCGGATCGACTTGCCGGACCGCTTCACCTCGCCGAGATCTTCGGTTGGGCCGGCGGGAGCGGCCGATCCCATCTCCTCGGCGAACTCGCGCTCCGCCGTCGCCAGCTCGTCCTCGTCGCCGTCGACCAACCCCTTGGGGAAGCTCCACCCGCCTTCGTGTTTGCGGGCGAAGAAGGGTCCACCCATGTGGCCGAGGAGGACGACCGTTCGACCGTCGGCATCGGTGCGGTGCAGCGCGAGTCCGACGCTGCGGCTCATCGGGCGCTCACCATCAACGACTGGTTCGCCACACCGATCGGACCGGATCCGTCGTACAGGTGGGCCGTCGCGGTGCCGTACCCGTCGGCTCGCACGTGGGTGACCGCATCGCTCACCAGCCACTCCCCTTCCGGCAAACGATGGAGATTCACGGTGAGGTCGGGGTTGATGTACACGTGGGTCGTCATGTCGACGATGTTGGAGATCCCGTTGCCGAAGTCGGCGATCGACAGCACCCGGTCGAGCGGCCCGGGCGTTTCGCCGGCGAACGTCGCGGCGACGAGCCGGAACCAGCAGGCCGAAGCACCGAGCGGTCCGAACGAGCGGCCGTCGGCGCTCCGGATCTCGAAGGCGTCCATGTAGAACCCGCCGGGCGCCAACGGATGACCGTGCACATACGGCGTCGACCGCTCGGGTGGCGCGACCGCAAGGGCCGGCGCGGCCGGCAGTTCCTGCTCGTCGAGCCCGTTGTCCCCACGGCGGATGCGCATGCCGCGGGCGTAGACGATCTCAGAACCAGACTCGTCGCGCACCACCGCGTCGAGGAGCTGGATGCGCTTCCCCGGTCGGGTCTCGATGACCTCGACCGACAACGGTGCGAGCGGGACCGGCCGAACGAGTTCGATGGTGAGCCGGGCGAGATGAAACGTCGACTGCCCGTCACCGTGATCGGCGAGAAACCGACCACACAACACGGTTGGAGGTCCGCCGTGCATCGCGCTGGGGTCCCAGGGACCGGTGCACAACGGCGTCGGGCGGACCCGGTTCCCGTCTCGTTCGAAGAGGGCGTCGGTCATCGGCGTGACCCTAGGCCGTTCCCGCTCCCGGGCAGCGCGGGGCTGACCTACGCTGCCCCGCCATGGGACTCGATGACCTCCTCGGCGACTTCGGCGACGACCTCGGCAAGGCCAAGGACCTCGCCGACCAACTCTGGGACGACCGCGACAAGATCAGCGAGACGGTCTCGCTCGTCTGGGAGAACAAGGACGAACTCACCGGCGTCCTCGACTTCGTCCGCGACCACGGCGACGACCTGCTCGACCTGCTGAAGAAGGTGCCCGACATCCTCGGCCAGGCCGGCGATGGCCTGACCCTCGCCGGCTCCAGCGCCGTGCAGGCGGGCGGCTGGCTGGTCGACGAGAAGGGCGGCGTCGCCCGCTTCGCCGAGATCGCCGCCGAGGCGATCGAAGCCTGTCTCGAACAGCTCGGCCGCGCCGTCGATCTGCTCAGCGATCTCGGCGACGAGATCGACGGCATCTCCATCCCCTCGTTCGAGCCGAAGTTCACCGACGTCATGGGGTTCAACGTCGTGACCGGCCTCGACATCGGCGAGATGTCGCTCACCGACCAGGCCGCAGGAAAGATCCGCGACGGCGGTGAGCAACTCGGCGGGATCGCGTCGCATCTCGCCGGCGCCAGCGATGCGCTGCGGTCGCTCGGCGGCAAGGTGGCGGACGCCGGCGGCGAACTCGAGACGGTGGGCCGCCAACTCCACGACAGCGGGCAGACCCTGACCACCGTGACCGGCTCGGGCAAGAAGAAGAAACCGCCCAAGACGGCCAAGCGTGCGGCGCCGGCGCGGTCGGGCACGCGCAAGGCCAAGCCCAAGCCCAAGAAGAAGGCGAAGAAGACGTCGAAGGCGAAGTCGAAGACCTCGAAGCGAGCGACGAGGGCCGCGGCGAAGCGGTCGCCTCGCACGGCCGCCAAGAAGACCGCAGCGAAGAAGCGGTCCGGCACGACGTCCTCGGCCAAGAAGGCGACGTCGACGAAGAAGCCGGCCACCAAGAAGAAGGCAGCCAAGAAGAAGGCGGCGAAGAAGAAGGCGGCGAAGAAGCGGGCGACCACGGCGGCGCTGCCGTCGCGCAAAGCGACCAAGAAGGCGGCCAAACGGGCGAAGAAGACCGCCAAACGGTCCTGAGGCGTCAGCCGACGAACGCCTCGGCGTCCTGCACCCGCGGGCCGGTCGACGCCCGACGGGCCAGCTGGGCCCGCTCGGCACCGGCGGCGGCGAGGAGGCCGAGGAAGACCAGCATCATCGACGGATCGTCGACCACGTGGGCCGGATGCAGCGTCCCGATCGAGAGCACCGCGGAACCCGCGAGCGCCAGGCCGGCGAGGGCGACCACCGAGGCCAGCGCCCGAGACCAGGCCGATCGTCCGTCCTCGATCACCCACAGCACCACCGCGAGTTGGGCCAGCAGATAGAAGGCGGACGGTGTCACCGCGCCGGCGAGCACGAAGGCGACGTTCATCGTCATGCCGACGAGGAGCGCAGGCACGCGGTACCGGCCCACCAACAGCGCGGCACCGACCGCGACTTGAACGGCCATGATGCCCACCGAGACCGCCACGAGGTTCGGGACGACCACCAGGTCGGTGACGAGGCCGAACCACGGGACGCGGTCGGCTTCGGTCTCGAGGAGGAAGACGGCGAGGGACTCGCCGCGCCACCAGTCGGCGGACAGCACCTTTTCGGCGCAGGCGCGCAACCATCCGGCCCCGATGAAGATCTCGACTACGAGGACCCAGGAGGGGATCGCGAGAATTCGGGACCGGATGGCGGCGACGAGGGTTTGGGTTGTTGGGGGATGCACGGGTCGACCATCACCCCGTGGGGTGAGATCGCCGTGAAGCCCTCGTGAGAATCAGGTGAGTTCGGGACTCAGCGGCTGGCGGGGCCCATGGCCTGGCGCAGCAGCTTCTCGGTGACGCCGGCGAACTGGAGGCCGGGTCCGGTGGCAGCCCGCAGGGCCGCCGTGGGGTTGGGGGTGGGGGTGCTGGGGGTGTGCATGAGTTCAGTATCGACCCCATCACCTCATGACACAATCAGGACAAGCTTCTACTCTTCACCAACTTCTGTCATGTCCGGATTCGGCCGGTAGCGTTGGGGAATGCAGCTCGATGTGGAGTCCCTTCGCACCCTCGCCGCCGTCCTCGACCAGGGGTCGATGACCGCCGCGGCGAGCCAGCTCGACCTCAGCCAGTCGGCCGTCAGTTGGAAGATCAAGCGGCTCGAGGAACGGGTCGGCCGCGACCTGTTGGTCCGGGAAGGCCGCACCCTCTCTCCGACCCGCGACGGCCGGGAGCTCCTGGACTACGCCCGCACGATCATCGACGCCCACGACGAGGCGGTCGCCCGGCTCAGCTCCACCTCCCTGGAGGGCAAGGTCCGCCTCGGATCCACCGAGGAGGCCAGCGCCAAGTGCACGGGCGAGGTCTGCGGCCGGTTCAGCCGCATTCACCCCAACGCCATCCTCGACTTCCACGTCGACCGGTCCAGCCGCCTCGAAGCCATGGTCCGCGCCAACCAGCTCGATGTCGCGGTGATCCAGCTGCTCCCCCATCAGGTCCAGGCTCGAGACTCGGTGCTGTGGCACGACGAACTCCGCTGGGTCTCGTCGCCGGAGTGGACCTACGACGAAGGACGGGTGCCGTTGATCACGTTCGGCGAGGACGGCTTCTACCGGCCGATCATGGAGGCCGCGCTGACCGACGCCGGCATCCCCCATCGAGTCGCCTACTCCGGGCCGAGCACCGCCGGGGTGATCTCCGCGATCGAAGCCGGGATCGGCGTCGGGCTGCTCGCCACCCGGGCGATCCCCGACGACACTTCGATGATCGAATGGCCCCGAGCCGCCGAGCTCGACGACCCGCCGGCGGTCGTCAACGTGGCCCGGGCGGCGAAGGGCGCGACGTCTGAGGTCGCCGCCACCTTGCTGGCCGACCTCCGCGCCGAGCTCGGCGAGGTACCGGCGAACGCCTAGCTCAGCTTCAGAGGTTCTGGCCGACGCGGAGGAGGTTCCCGGACGGGTCGCGCAGTGCGAACTCGCGCATGCCCCACGGCTGATCGACGACCGGGCCCGGATTCGCGGCCGAGCATCGGGCGTGCCAGGCCGGCGCATCCTGCACGTGCCAGTAGCCGGCGGCCCGGTTCGCCTCGACGTCGAGGTCGGGCACGCCGGCGAGATGCAGCACCTCGCCGCCGTCGTGGCGCACCCACGCGTAGCCGTCGTCGTAGCGCTCGACCTCGAGTCCGAGCGATTCGTAGAACGCGACCGCCGCGGCCATGTCCGCGACGGGGAAGACGATCTTGGCGACGATGCGATCCCGGCGTCCCATCGCTCGACCCTACGACGATCGCCCGTAGAACGTCGCCAGCGCGGAGTCCGAGAGCCGCACGCCCGGCTCGTCGTTGAACGCGAACACCACCAGCAGCCGGGTGACGTCGCCTTCGGTCGGGGTGACCCGGTGGAGTGCGTCGCGACCCCGGAACAGCACGAGGTCGCCAGGCCCGAAGTCGAGCCGGGCGATGTCGGCGTCGGCCTCACCGTCGAGGACGGCGTCGACGATGCCGAAGCCCTGCTCTCCGGCCGCCGTGTCGCGGGCGCCCGGCACGTACTCGAACACGCCCCCGCCGGCCGGCGCCTGGAGGAGCATGGTCACCGCGAACGACGAGTTGTCGAAGTGCCACCCGAGCTCGCGACCAGCCGGTGCGAAGTGGACGTTGATCGACGAGAGCCGGTCGGCGTAGGGATAGATGGCGCCGATCCCGAGGACGGCGCAGAGAAAGGCGCGCAACCCGTCGTCGCCGTAGATCATCCGCAGGGGCGAGTCGTCCGGGATCTGATCGTCCGCCAGCAAGCCCTTGGTGCTCAGGACCTGCCGGTTGAATGCATGATCGTCGGGCCAGGTCGGGTCCGGGTCCGTGAGGTACACGTTGTGCGTCGAGCCGGCGTAGAACGCCTCGGCCTCCCTCGGCGCCATGTCCGCGACGATCGACTCGATCACCGCCGCCGGCACCAGACCGGGCAGGACGAGCGCACCGTCGACCTCGAGCGCCGCTCGGTTGCGGGCGCGGTACGTCGGATCCGCGAGCGGGTGACGTTCGAGGTCGAGGACGTCGCTCACCGCACGCCCGCCCAGCGACAGAAGTTCTCGATCAACCGCTCCCCGGCCGGAGCGTCGTCGGTCCAGTACTCCGGGTGGAACTGGGCGCCGGCGAGGGGCCGTTCGGTGTGAGCGGCGAGCTGGATCGGGCAGTGGTCGGTCTCAGCGAGGCGGACGAACCCGTCGGGCACGACCGGGAGGTGGTACGAGTGGGCGTGCCGAAACACCGGTGCGTCGCCGAGCCCCTCGTGCAGCGGATGCTCACCGACGAGCGACACCGGCTCGTACCCGAGCTCGGTGATCCAACCGGGCTGGTAGTCCGGATGAGGGTCCTCGGCACCGTCGGGCAGGCGACCCATCCGCACGGGCTCGACCCCCAACGCCGACGCGATGAACTGGAGGCCCCCACAGAAGCCGAACACCGGCAGGTCGAGCTCACGGATGATCGTCCGAAGCCCCTCGCGTTGGGACTCGTCGTAGGCCTCGGGCGGGGCGCCATGCCCCGAGATGAACATGGCACGGATGTCGTGGCGGGCGATCAGGTCCGGGTCGACGTCCTGGTAGCGAGCGAGGAGGCAGAGGTCGCCGGCGAGATCGCCCAACCGGTAGGTGATGCGGGCCCGCGCCGCCAGCAACCAGTCGGTACCCGGGCGTTCGTAGGTCGAGGCGTGCTCGTTGTCGACGTACAGGATCACCCGTCGAGTCTGCACGACCCGTCGAGCGAACACACCAGGTCGCTCGCCGGCGTGTGATCGATGACCCGACTCGTCCACCAACCGTGAGGACCGTCGTTGCTGAAGGCGTAGGCGTTGGTCCGGGTCGGATCGCCGGCGACCGCGATGCGGAAGCGCTCGGGCCGCGTCGCGATGGGGACCAGCCGCTCAGGGTCGTCGGACGCCGCGTAGACCGGAGGGAGGTGACCTTCCTCGACGAGGTCGAGCAAGCGGCGGCGACCGGCGGTGAGGTTGCTCCACTCCCCGATCATCTGCTCGAAGGTTCGAGCGCTGATGCGGGCGTGCTCGAACATCGCCGTTTGGACATCGTGCTTGGACCACCCCGCGGCGCCGAACAGCCGGGCGAGCACCGGCGACAGCACGAGCAGGGGCGAGAACTGATCGTGCCCCAACCCGTAGACGTGGGTGAGATCCCACGCGGCGGTACGAGCCAGCCCGTTCCCCAGGTAGGCGACGATCTCTTCGGGCGTCCCGCCGAAGACGCTGCCGATGATCGTGCCGCTGTTCATCCGGGCGATCGTGACGGCGTCGCGGTCGGCACCGATGCCGAAGTCCGCGCTCAGCGGCTCCCAGCCGATCTCGGCGAGGCACTCGAGATCCTCGGTCAGCACGACGCGAGCCGAGTTGCCGAACGTCGCCTTGTCGTGTTCGTCGGCGGTGAAGCCGAACACGTTGCGCAGGTACAGCCGGAGCCACCGGCCGATGGCGGTGTTGGCGTGCGCGCCCTCTCGCAGCGCCCCAGGCCCGTGGTTGAAGCCGAGGGCTTCGCTGTTGGGACCGCTGACGACGACGAGGGCGTCGGCCCCGGTCGTGTTGCCGCTGTGCTCCACCCCGTAGCCGGGGTCGAGGAGCGCCGCGGCGAGCGCCAACAGCACGGGTACGTGCTCGGGTCGACATCCGGCCATCACCGCATTGGTGGCGATCGACCAGACGGTGACGTCGCGACCGGTGGACGGGGCGACGCCGAGCACCTTCCAGGGATCGTGACCCGATCCGTCGAGCAGCTGTTCGACCCGGGCGACCGTGGGCGGGATGACCGGATGCCCGTCGGTCCAGCCCCGCTCGAGAAACGCTCGGTTGACGTCGTCGATCGTGCCGGAGACCACGACGTCGAGCGCCGCCGGCTCGGCGTCGTCCGCCGCCGTCGACTCGTCGGGCTCGACGGTCAGGCCGTCGACGACCTGGTCGACGACGTGCGAACGGAAGGACGCCACGAGCGCCTCGGAGGTCTGGGCATCGACGTGGCCTTCGGTGACCGCGAGCGCGAGACGGTCGTAGCCGTGACCGCGTCCGGTTGCGGTCGCCTGGCCGGCGAAGCCGTCACAGAGGAGCGAGACCGATGGAATACCGGCGGATTCGGCGGCGATGGCAGCCCGCATCACGGCGGGCGTGCACGAGCCTCAACAGCCCATCCCCGACACCACCGCATCGACGCCGCGGTCGCGGAGGTCGTCGGGGAGTCGGCCGACCCGCTCCTTTTCGTCGGCACCGTGGAGGTTGCCGAACGTCTCGTAGCCGATCACCTCGCAGGTCGGGTAGCGGCGGCGGAGCTCCTCCTCGAGGACGGGGAAGAGCTCGTCGCCCCGGAAGAGGTAGTCCCACAAGAACGCGATGCGAGCACCGTCGATGGTCGAGAGCCGCGGCGCTCGACGGCGGGCTTGCACCCCCCGAGCCGATCGGGGCCACACCACGTCGTAGGTCGGTTGCATGCTCCCAGGTTGCCTGATGGCGCTGAGCAGCCGCTGGCGTTCTCCGACGACATGGCGCCACCCGAGTAGCATCCGATGCCATGGATTCGATCGATCGGGCAATTCTTCGCGAACTTCAACGCGAAGGGCGCATCCAGAACAACGAACTCGCCGAGCGGGTGGGACTGAGCCCGTCCCCGTGCCTGCGACGGGTTCGGCGCCTCGAGGCCGATGGCGTCATCACCGGGTACAGCGCGGTCGTCGACCGGGAGGAGGCGGGCTGCGCCTATGAGCCGATCGTCTGGGTCACGCTGACGTCGGTGACCCGTCGCTCGATGCTCGAGTTCGAGGAGGCGATCCACGGCGTCCCGGCCATCGTCGAAGCCGCCCGGATGATGGGGCAGCCCGACTACCTCCTGCGGGTGGTGGCGGCCGACGCCGATGCCTTCGAAGCGCTGTACATGGACGTGCTCGCCACGCTCCCCCACGTGCAGACCCTCACGTCGCAACTGGCCATGAAGGTGGTGAAGCGCACCACCGAACTCCCGATCCCCTGATCGGGCCACCCCGGTTGGACGGTCAGCTGAGCGCCGCGAGCAACGCCGACCGGTCGAGGTCGATCGCCAGCCACCAGGGCCGATCCGCGTCGACGGTGTCGACCGACGTGGTCGCCAACGCCAGCCGCCCCGCGTCCGCCGCATCCGCGAGGAACCCCTCGGCCTCGGGCAGAGGGAAGGCGATCGCGAACGCGGCGCGAACCGGCGAGGTCAGCGCGATCCCGAGGAGAAACAGGTCGCCACCCGACGGCCCCGCTCCGTCGATTCGACGACCAGACGTCCGCACGTCACCGAAGCCCTCGACGGCGTGGACTCGGGCGAGGTCGGCCACCTCCGGATGATCGACCACGTCGAGAACCGCGGTCGGCGTCATCACCCCGTCGTCGCCGACGGCGTACCCGACGTCCTGGGCGAGCAGGAGTGGCGGACGCGCTCGGACCATGGCGACAGTCTCCCGAAGTGACCCACGCCACGCCCACTTCGCCGGCCCGTGTGGGCACAGCAGCGAGGCGCGCGTACCGTTTTCGCATGGCCACGGTTCGTTTCGAAGTTCGCCAGTCGTTCTCCTCCCCCGCCCGCACGGCGTGGGACGCGCTGATCGATTGGAAGGGGCACGAGACGTGGATCCCGGCCACCAAGGTCGAGATCCACACCGACGGCGACCCGACGGCGGTCGGCGCGGAGTTCACCGCCACCACCGGCTACGGCCCGCTCGCCCTCGTCGACCGGATGAGCGTCGTGCGATGCGACTGGGACGACGCGGCCGGGGCAGGCGACTGCGAAGTGGAGAAGCACGGGCCGGTGCTCCTCGGCCGGGCCGGCTTCACCGTCTCACCGACGTCGACGGGCAGCGAGATGGTGTGGCTCGAGGACGTCACGGTGCGCTATCTGCCGGGGATCTTCTCCCCCATCGCGAAGTGGATGGGCGCGTTCGGCTTCCGCATGGGGATGCGCAAGCTCGCCAAACAGCTCGACGGCTGAGCCATCGAGCGCGGCAACCGCGGACGTGGGGGTTGACGAGACATTACGCCCCATCTATTAATGAGACACATCGTCTTGTTATTGATGCAGGCGCCGCCAACCCGAAAGGACCCCCATGACCACCGCTCCCCGCACTCTCGCCGACGTCAAGGCCTACGCCCTGGGCGACTGGACCAGCCTGAGCGTCGAACTCCGACCGGCCGAAGACCGCACGGGCGCCGGCGCAGTCGAGCCCACCCGCCTCCGACGCGACTTCACCTACAACCCCGATGACACCTTCACCGGCACCATCACGATGTTCGTGGACGACTACGGCCAGGTCCCTCTGCTCGCCTTCGAGTTCAAGGGCCACCTCCGATGGGGCGACGCCCACCCGATCGCCGAAGGTGCCTGGAACATCGACTACGTGCTGGACGCCGGCTTCGCGGTCACCCCGCTGATGCCCGAAGCGGCCGACATGCTCAACGCGGGACTCGTCGACGGCATGGCGCCGTTCGAGGCGGGCGTGACGACCGACATCCTCGGCCAGCCCTTCCCGATGTTCAACCTCGTCGAGGGCCAGACCGTCGTCGACTACGACCTGATCTACTTCGATCACGGCCTGCTGTTCATGGGGGCCAAGCACGTCGACGGCACGCCGTTCGACGAACCCAGCCGACGACCACACCAGCTGCAGATCCCCTTGACCCGTGCCGCCTGATCCCTAGGGGATCAACACGAACTTGCCCACGTGGGACTTCTCCAGGAACTCCTGCTGAGCGGCGACGATGTCGGCGAGCGGGAACGTCTTGGCGACCCGCGGGCGGATCTCGCCCCGCTCGATGTAGCCGACCAGGTTCGGGAACACGGGCTCGTCCCAGGCCGTGCAGCCGATCAGTCGGATGTCGCGGAGGTACATCGTCCGGAAGTCGAGGTCGACGACAGGACCGGCGATCGCGCCGGAGGTGACGAGAACACCACCACGCTTCACCGCTTCGAGCGCATCGGGGAACCCCGGGCCGGCGACGTTGTCGACGACCACGTCGAACGTCATCGACTCGGGGACCTCGCCTCGAGCCATGACCTCATGGGCACCGAGGGCCAGCACGTCGTCGAACTTCGATGGTGAGGCCATGGCGACCACATGCGCCCCCCGGCGCGCGGCGAGCTGCACCGACGCAGAACCCGTGCCGCCGGACGCTCCGGTGACGAGCACCCGGTCGCCGGCGGCGACGGCGGCGCGGTGGATCATGTTCTCGGCGGTGGCGTAGGCGCAGGGAATGGCGCCGAGCTCGGCGTCGGACCAGTCGCAGTCGACCGCGAAGACCTCCGACGCCGGCACCTTCACGTACTCGGCGAACGCACCATCGAAGTCCGACGCCATCCAGACGTTCTCCATCGTGTCGTAACCGTCGGGACGCATGCAGGCCCGAATGATGACCCGCTTGCCGAGCAGGGCCGGGTCCGCGCCATCGCCGAGCTGATCGACGATGCCACAGCAGTCGGTGCCCTGGATGAGGGGCCATGGCGTGGCGGCGTTCCACCCGCCGTCCTCGCGATGGACCGCCTCCTCGGCATCGGCCGCATCCGAGGCCGTGTCGTCGGTCGACGAGCTGACCGTCGAGCTGTACCACCCGAGCCGGGTGTTGATCTCGGTGTTGTTCATGCCGGCGGCGAGCACCTTGACGCGAACCTCGCCGGAGCCGGGCTGCGGCACCGGCACCTGGCGGACCTCGATCATCTCGAAGCCCCCGTTTCCGAGCGTCACCGCTGCGGTCATCGTGTCGTTGGACTGCGGTTCAGAGGGAGCGCTCACCGGGTCACCCTACCGAGCCGCCCCGTCCCGATCGGGCCGATCTGAAGAACCACTTGACCCCAGGTAACCATTTGGTTACCTTCATGAGTAACCAATCAGTTACCTCTCAGGAGTTCCACGATGCCCCGCCGCACCACCACCATCGACCGCCCCGAGCTCGGCCAGCCCCTCGCGGCCCACCTCGCCACGCCGACCCAGCTCGGCGACGAGATCTCGATCACCGGCAAGTGGGTCCCGGCCCAGCCCGGCGGCCGCTTCCGACGCAGCGACTCCGCCGAGGCCCTGCTCGCCGAATGGGAGGACATCCACGCTGCGGCCGCCGCCGACTCCGGCGTGCTCGCCACCGAGGTGAACCACGCGGTCGGTGAGGACGCCGTGCTCGTGCACCACGTCTTCGAGAACGCCGATGCGGTCGTCGACTACTTCGGCCGGACCGCGGCCAAGCACCTCCCAGCGCTGACCGACATCGCCCGGCCCGAACTCCAGCTGGTGCGAGGCGCCACCGTCCCCCAGCCGGCCCGCGACGCGATCGAAGCGACGGGGGTCAACGCCGCCATCAGCGAACACCTCTTCGGGTTCGTGAAGAACGACCACGCCCTGCCCGACCCGGCCCGGGCCATCAACGTGACGGCGAAGTGGACCGTCAAGGCGGACGAGTCCGCCACGATCGAGGAGCTGACCCACTGGTGGCAGATGGTCGGCACCGACGCCTTCACCCTCGAGGAGGGCATGGTGCGGTTCGAGACCTACCGGGTGCTCGGCGAGGACGCCTTGGTGATCCACGAGGTGTTCGACGACACCGCCGAGCTGAAGTTCCACCTCACCAAGGGCACCGCCGATCGCTACAAGAAGCAGATCGACGAGATCGCCGAACCCGAGCGCTACTACTTCCGCGGCCCGGTCTCGTGGACGATCCGCACCTACTCCAAGTTCATGCACCTTCCCGCCACGTACTCGAGCCGTGGGAGCCACGCCATCCGCCCTGGGGGCACGATGAGCGACGGCACGATCTGAGCACGACGCCCCGCAGAGACCGCCCGACCGAACCCGGTTCACCCCCTGGCGTACGATCGGGTCATGGGACGGTTCGAGGTTTTCTTCAGCGGCCCGGTCAAAGAGGCGGCCGGCGCGTCAGGCACACCGGAGTATTGGGAGAACCTCGAGGCTCGACATCGCGACCACCGAGCGATGGCCCGCAACCTCGGTATCGTCGCGGCCCTCCTGATCGTGCTCGGGGTCGCCGTCAACACCCAGATCTTCGCCGGGCTGCTGATCGTGGTTCCCCTGCTGGTGCTCCAGGTGGTCCTGGCGCTCCGCAGCCGCCCGAGTTGATCCACGCCGATCGGCGGCGCCCGCTCCCCGACACGATCTGACCCCCGGCTTCGCCCGGCTGGTTGACTGATCGGGTGAGTGACGGGAACGACTACCTCCGACGCATCCTGACCGCCGACGTCTACGACGTCGCCAGTGAGACCCCGCTCGACGCCGCTCCGTCGCTGTCGGCCCGGACCGGCAACCGGGTCCTGTTGAAACGAGAGGACCTCCAACCGGTCTTCTCGTTCAAGGTGCGGGGTGCCTACAACAAGATGGCCAAGCTCGATGCCGAGCAACGAGCGCGGGGCGTCATCTGCTCGTCCGCCGGCAACCACGCCCAGGGCGTGGCGCTGGCCGCCGCTCGGCTCGGTTGTCGGGCCGTCATCGTCATGCCGGCCACGACGCCGGCGCTGAAGGTCGACGCGGTGCGCGAGCGAGGCGGCGAGGTCGTGCTCCACGGCGAGTCCTACAGCGACGCCGAAGCCGAAGCCCGCCGGTTGATGGAGCGTGACGGGCTGGTGTTCGTCCATCCCTTCGACGACCCCGACGTCATCGCCGGCCAGGGCACGATCGGGATGGAGCTCCTGCGTCAACACCCCGGGCCGATCGACGCCGTGTTCGTCGCCATCGGCGGCGGCGGACTGATCTCGGGCATCGCCAGCTATCTCAAGGCGCTCAAGCCCGGCATCCGCGTCATCGGCGTCCAGACCGAGGACTCCGATGCGATGGCCCGTTCGGTCGAGGCCGGCGAGATCGTCGAGCTCGACGACGTCGGGCTGTTCAGCGACGGCACCGCCGTGCGGCGCGTCGGGACCGAGACCTTCGCCCTCGTGCAGCAGCACGTCGACGAGATCATCCGGGTCGACACCGACGCGGCGTGCGCGGCGATCAAGGACGTGTTCGAGGACACGCGAGCGATTCTCGAGCCAGCAGGTGCGCTCGCCATCGCCGGCTTGAAGCACTACGCCGAACGCGACGGCGTCGACGGGCAGACCCTGATCGCGGTGGCGTGCGGCGCCAACATGAACTTCGACCGTCTTCGCTTCGTCTCGGAACGAGCCGAGATCGGCGAACGCCGCGAGGCCGTGTTCGCGGTGACGATCCCCGAGGAGCGAGGCTCGTTCAAGCGCTTCTGTGCCGAGGTCGGCGACCGCTCCGTGACCGAGTTCAACTACCGGATCAGCGACTCGGCTGCGGCGCACGTGTTCGTCGGGATCGAGACCCACCATCGGGCCGAGGCGGCGGACATCGCCGCCGGGTTCGAGCGGGCGGGCTTCACCACCCTCGACCTCACCGGCGACGAGCTCGCCAAGGTTCACCTCCGCCATCTGGTCGGCGGGAAGTCGGCGCTCGCCTCCGACGAGGTTCTCTATCGGTTCGAGTTCCCGGAACGCCCGGGTGCCCTCATGCGGTTCCTCGACGCGATGCGACCCGACTGGAACATCTCGCTGTTCCACTACCGCAACCACGGCGCCGACTACGGCCGGGTACTGGTGGGCATGCAGGTGCCGCCGGGCGATCAGGACGCCTTCGCCGCGTTCCTCGGCGAGCTCGGCTACCGGCACTGGGACGAGACGGCCAACCCGGCCTACCGCCTGTTCCTCGGCAGCTGAGATCCCGCCGCTCCCGCTCCCGGTTTCGGTGGTTCGAACGCATGAGCCGAGCCCTCGCCGAACGGGCCGGGGTCGATGCCTCGACGGTCACGACCGCCACGCGCGACATCGACGCCTCCTACACGAGGGAGGGCGGCGTGTTGTTGCCGGAGCCGGGCTCGGCCGAGGAACAGGCCTGGATGGCCGGCTCGCCGCCGAAGGGCTGACCGACGCGACCGGCGGCGTCTAACGTCGCCGCTCATGGTCCGACTCTCCGACCTCCACCCGACCGAGGCCGAACACCTCCTCGCTCGCGCCGCCGGCATGCCGCGTCTCGAGACCGAGCGCTGGATCACGCCCAAGGCTCTGGCGGAGTCGACCGTGGCGATCGTCTCGACCGCGGGCATGCACCGCCGAGACGACCCGCCCTTCACGCCGGGCGCCATCGACTACCGACTCCTCCCCCGCGGCGTCGACTGGGGCGAGGTCGTGATGTCGCACATCAGCGCCAACTTCGACCGCAGCGCCTCGGCGGAAGATCCGAACGTCGTGTTTCCGCTCGACCGGCTCGAAGCCATGGCCGCGGCGGGCGAGATCGGCGACGTGTCACGGTGGCACTACACCTTCATGGGTGCCCTCCCCGCGCCGCAGATGCTCGAGGAGACCGGCACCGAGGTCGGGCGGCTCCTCGCGGCGGACGGGGTCGACACCGTCCTCCTCGTCCCCATTTGACCGCTCTGTTCGGGCGCGGTCAGCGCCCTCGCGCACTACATCGAACGAGCCGGGGTCGCGACGGTCGCGATCAGCCTGGTTCGTGAACAGACCGAGCGCGTTCGTCCCCCGCGGGCGCTGTGGGTGCCGTTCCCACTCGGCCGACCGTTGGGGGTCGCCGGCGACGAGTCGTTCCAGACCGACGTGATCCGTGCGGCCTTCGACCTGCTCGCGACCACGACCGAACCGACGATTCGCGACTATCCGATCGATGCTCCCGGAGGCGGACCCGAGCCCTGGGCCTGCCCGCTCAACCTCGCGACCGACGCCGACGACACGCTCGCCGGGCGGCTCCGCGCCGAGGTCGGCCGCCTCCGACCGTGGGCGACCGAGACCCGACGGAGCCGGGGCCGCACGCCGTTCGGGCTTTCGGGCGCCGCCCCGGACCAGGTCGACGAGGTCGTCGACGCACTGCTCGAGATCGCCGAGACGGGTGAGGTCCTCTCACCGCCGAGCACCGACGTCAGCTGGGTCCACGACATGCCGCTGCTGGTCCGCCACCTCGCCGACGACCTGCGCAGCTTCTACCACGAGGCGATCGCCGCCCAGCCCGGGCCGACCCCGCCCGACCACGACGCGTTGAACGACTGGATCTTCGGCAGCACCGCGTTCGGTGAGCTGCTGATCCTGCTCGGTGACCACCTCACCGAGGCGGGCGCGACCAACCCGATGGCGATGCTGGTCCGCGGCTTCGTCCTCCCGGAGGGCCGATACGGCGACGTGTCGAACTTCGCCGGCATCGAGGGCGGCTACGAGACACCGACCGACGGCGAGCAGGAACAGGACTGACATGGGACAGATGACCTCCGACCAACTCGACCGCTTTCTCGAGCGGACCCGGCAAGCCATCCTCCTGACGAACCGGGCCGACGGCAGCCCCGACGGGGTTCCCATCTGGTTCGACTGGGACGGCGAGACGGCGCGCTTCTTCTCCGGTGCCGGCGCGCCCAAGATCGAACGCATCGCCGCCGATCCCCGGATCGCACTGCTGGTCACCAACGACATCGACGAGGCGCCCGCCTGGGTGCGGTTCGAGGGCCGCGCCGTCATCGACATGGACGCTGACGCCAAGGCCCTGGCGGTCGACGTCCTCGCCCCGCGGTACTGGGACCTGAGCGAGCCCGCCTACCGAGCGGTCGTCGATCAGTGGGCCCAGGCGCCCGCGGAGGCGTTGGTCGTCGTGCGACTCACCCCGTCTCGGATTCGTTCCCGGGTCGACTGAGCAGCGTCACGGCACGCGGACGGCCTCGAACGCGGACGCGCTGTCCGCGGTGCCGAAGCTCCCGGTCAACACGAGCGTGAGATCGACCCGCCAGGTGATCGAGTCGGGGTCGGAGGCATCGAGCGGATCCACCTCGTAGATCGAGGTGGTCCCCGGCACGATGTCGCTGCAGAGCAGGGCCGGACCGAGGCAATCGACCACGGTCTGGGTTCCGGTCCCGGTGCGAAGATCGAACGAGCCGGTGGTGAAGATGTTCCCGACGCCCAACTGGCCGTCGATCTCCTGGTCGATCGCGAACGTCAGCTGTTCTCCGTCGATCCGAGCGTCTCCCCGGTAGGTGTAGCTCGAGTTGACGACCTCGGTGTCGCGGCCGACGAGCGAGCCGGTCCCACTGATCCGATGGGTCGGTTCGGTGAGCCCGGCGAAGGGCAACTCCTCGACTTCGACATCGAGGTTGAGCCACCGCTTGGCCGCGTACTCCTGGAAGTTGGCTCGGGAGAAGACGGCGACAGGCACCGCCTCGATCACATCGTCCCACGGCGTCGTCATCGTCTCGATCGTGACCGCCGCCGGCAGGTCGACCGGGACGTCGAGGGTCTCGGCGTCGTAGTAGATCGCATCACAGATCCCGTTCGTCCGGCACACGAGGTCCCCGGCCTCGACCCAGTCGGTGCTCAACGCTCGTGTCTGCTCACCGAGTTCGATCGTCGCGGCGAAGTCGATCGCGGTCGAGGACAGCCGTGTGGTGATGCCACCCGCGGTCTCGCCGTGCTCCACGAGGTCGGGCAAATGGAGGATGTCGAGGGGGTCGACGGCCACGTCTTCGGTCATCAGGTCGAGGAGCACCTGCTTGGGACGCCCGGTCCCGGGGTCGGTCGTGGTGCTCCACTCGGCACGGACCCCTTCGGTCGCACCATCGATCTCGAAGACCGAGAGCGTCAGATAGTGGGCCGGCTCGTCCCCGTCGAACACGGTGATCGGCGCGAGCGAGTGGCCCGCGGGCAGCTCGAGCAGGGCGGCGAAGCCCTCGAGGTCGACGACCTCGAAGTGGTAGAACGCCGACGGGGTCTCGTTCGACACGTCGTAGCCGACCATGGCGTCACCGACGCCGCGGAACATCTGGTCGACCCGCTTGCGCATCAGCCCCTCCTGATGGCCGTTGCCCTTGAACCCGATGAGTTCTTCCCGCCATTCAGGGGTGACGTCGAGCTGATCGGAGTCGAGATTGGTGAGCGGCGAGACGATGTACTCCAGCGTGTTCACGTAGTACACGACGTCGAGCAGGTCGGGCTTCAGGTACTCGCTCCATCGCGTGAAGTCGGTGAACGACACGTCCGCCGGGTCGATCAGGTAAGCGTCGTGGTTGTAGGTCGTCGCGTTGTAGAGCAACCGGTCGGCCGCCCCGCCTCCCCAGTAGATGTAGTCGTTCCCGATCGCCATCTCCGGCGTGAAGCGAGTTACCTCGTTCACGTTCGGGTCGGCGGCCGGGAAGGTCGACTCCCAGACCGGGACCGCTTCACCCTCCTCGAGGCGACCCACGGTCGAGGTCACGACACCGTCGACGAGACGGTGTGAGACCGGCTCGGCGGTGGTCACGAGGTTGACCGGATCGAACGACACCGTCTCGGCGAGGGCATCGACGACGAAGAACCGAGGCCGCTCGCCCGGGTTGGGGTCGGGACCGCCCGGCGGTGAGTTGACGTAGACGTCCCATTCGGCCCGGGCCCCGCCGACGACCGAGCCGCCACCGGCGTTGTAGAGGTTGAGGAGGAAGAAGTACTGGCCCTCGGGATCGTCGGATTCGAAGAACCGGGTGGGGGCGATCGTGTACCCGGCGGGCAGCTCGTTCTCCTCGAACGCCGCGATCGCGGCCTCGTCCTTGAACTCCCAGCGGAAGAAGACCGACGCCGGTGCCGGCGGGTCGTCGCCGTCGGCCTCGCTCTTCACGATCAGATCGAACCACGGTGCACCCCCGTCGACGACCGCCTCGGCGTACTCGTGTGCGTCCATCCCGACGAAGAGCTTCTTGAAGACGTTGCGGGACTCGGTCGCCTCGAGCGGGGTCGGGGCGAGCGGGCTCGGCGGGATCACCACCGTGACCCGATCGGTTCGGCCATCGATTCCGATGTCGAGCGTGAGCGGGGCGACCGGGTCATCGGGGGCGCCCGATGCGTGCCGATCGAGTTGGTTGTAGGCCGCCACGAACGCTTCGGCGTTGTCGGTGTGGAACGCGATCTCGCCGCCGATCTGCGCGTCGTCGAGATCGAGCGCGCCGCTCATCACCAGGGCGCCGCGCAGCGAACGATCGCTCCCGACATCACCAAAGAGGCCGGGAAGTCCGTAGGCGAAGCGGAAGTCGGCCGAAGTGTCGAGCAGGGAGAGGTATTGCTCGAGCGGACCCTCGAACCCGGCCGACCGGTCCGGCGCCGCCATCGCCGCCTCCACCGCGGCTCGGGATCCCGACAGCAACCATCCGCTCGGTCCGACCGCGACGAGCCGGTCGTTCTCGTCTGTGAAGACCGTCCATCGTCCGACCGCCACCGCGTCGCCGGCTGCCCCAGGGGCGATGCGGCTGATGTCGGTCTCCCCCGTCGTCGCCACGAGAAGGCGACCGGGCCCGGGCTCGAGCAGGTCGACGAGCATGACCTCGGAGAGGTGCTCGGTGTCGAACGGCGCAGCGAGGTCGCCCATTTCCGCAAAGACGTGTTCGAAGAGCGCACCGGTCCGATCACCGGCGAACAGCTCGCCGAGCGGGCCCGCCGACTCGCCCGACAACGCCGTGCCGCTCAGCGCGAAGACGCCCCGCGTGCCGTCGGGAAGCACCTCGGCGAGGGATCCGATCTCGACATCGGTGCTGGTTTCCTCGCCGACGACGTCGTCGGAGTCGGGCGGCAAGACATCGGCGCCGTCGGCATCGTCCCCGCCAGAGCACGAGGCGGCGACGAGGGCGACTGCCATCAGCACGCCCAGGAAACGTCGGCACCGAGGTGAGCTGCGAACGAACATCCGTGCACCCTGGCAGGTCACGTGCCGCTATGCCCACCCGTCATCGTCGGCATGCACGTCGACGCCCGACCCGAGGATCGCACTACTCCTCGGCGGCGGGAGGGGCTTCGCCCGGGGTACGAGCGACCGGACCGTCCTCATCGCCGAGCGCGTCGGCGAGGCGATCGATCATGTCGTCGTCGAGGTTGGCGTACACCAGGTCCGAACCGGCGAACCGGCTCACCTCGTGAACGAGCGCATCCTCGCGAAGGTCGGTGACGAGCATCGCCACGATCGCAGAGTTCGGCTCGACCGTTTCCCGGAACCACGCGACCCACTCATCGGAGATGCCGAGATCGATCGCTCGCGCCGCCAGCGCACCCGCGCCGGCACCGGCGGCCGCGCCCGCAGCCCACCCGACCGGCC
>CAZEML010000009.1:0-48187 GCA_964513285.1 uncultured Candidatus Nemicrothrix sp. | reverse complement strand
TGGATCAGCGACACACCGACCTCGAAGGCGGTGAAGGCGACCAGGCCCGGGAAGGTGCCGAGCTGGATGAGGATCAGCGCCGAGGCCGACCAGACCGAGATGCACAGCACGCCGAAGGTGATGAGCAGGATGTGGCCGGCGAGCATGTTGGCGAAGAGACGAACGGCGTGGCTGAAGGGGCGCACGATGAAGGTCGACAGCAGCTCGATCGGGGTCACGAGGATGTAGAGGGCCTTCGGCACGCCCGGCGGGAAGAGGACTTCCTTGAAGTAGCCGAGACCGTTGTGGCGCACACCGACCGAGATGAACATGCCCCAGGCGATGAGGGCCAAGACCAGCGGACCGGCCATGCGGGCGTTGGCCGGCATCTGGAAGAACGGGATGACCTCGGTGATGTTGCCGATGAAGATGAAGAGGAAGAACGAGACCAGCAGCGGGATGTAGGGCTCGCGGCCGTGACCGATGCCGGGCTTGGCGATCTGGTCGTCGACGAAGTTGACGATGCCCTCCGAGACGGTGCGGAAGCCGCGGGGCACGAGGCCGTCACCGCGAGCACCGAGTAGGAAGATCACCGCGGGGATGACCAGGCCGAGGAAGTGGATGAACGCGATCTTGTTGAACGCGAAGTACGTCGAGTCCTCGAACAGCCACGCCGGCCACTCGATCACGTTCTCGATCGGCGGGAATTTGACGGCTCCCAGAAGGTTCACTGGTGCTCCTTGGTTTCGGAGAGGTCGGAGATCGTTGGGCTGTTGCTCGCCTGAGCAGCGTTCATACCGGGCTTCGGCTTGAGCCCGGGGAAGGCTAGCGAAGCAGACACGAAACGCATCTCCCAGAACAACAATCCGAGATGGGTGATGATGAGCGTGAGGCCCAACGGGACGAGCTCGACCCACGATGCGTCGCGGACGAGCAAGACGGCGAGGGTGATGAGGCCCAGTCGGATCAGGAATCCGAACAGGGCGACGCCACCCATCAGCGCGAGCGAGATGCGGGCCGCGTAGCCGAGGGACCAGGCGGCGAGCAAGAAGTTGACGACCACGATCGCGAGCCCGTACGCGACCGAAGCGGCGCCGTCAGCGCCCCAGAAGGCGGCGCCGATCATGATGGCGATCGGGGCGATCATGACGCCGCGGCGGGCGAGATCCTTGGCGACCTGGATCGCGGGCGAGGGGCCCTGCATCGACATCGACAGCGGGTTCGACGGCGCGTTCACGAGGCGGCTCCATCGATGGTCGGGGTTTCGATCGGGGTGGTGAGGTCGCGATCGGAGGCCAACTGGCGGGCTTCGGCCCGCAGGCGGTCGGCCTCGGCGCGAGCGGCCGCGGCCTGCTCGTTCGCGGCGGCCATGCCCCGCTGGTAGTCGTAGTAGACCTTCAGCACGGCGCCGACCGTACCGAACGCGAGGAAGCCGAGCATGAAGACGGGCCGGGTTCCTGCCTGGGAGTCGATCCAGAGGCCGATGAGGGCGATCATCACGGGGGCGAGAACGAGGTCGAAGCCACCACTCGACCGCCAGATGGCGTCGTGGAGATCGCGCTTTTCCGAAGCGTCCATCGTTGTCCTCAGGGTTTCACGCTCGCCCCCCGTTGGACGCTCGTGAATTCATGCACAAGCTAGCGAACGACCACTCGGCTTGGCAACCCGAACTTGGTGTGAACTCCGGATCTCGGGTGGGTCGAGCACGTGTCTCGATTGGGCCCAACGACCCAAGACGTTCCCGCAGCCCTATGCCAAACTGCTGGTCGACGGCGGCGATCAGGAGCGCGCATGAACGACTTTTCCCCCATCCCTGTGGTGATTCCGTGCGGCGGTATGGGAACCCGGATCCGCGAGGCCTCCGACCGGCTGCCGAAGCCGCTCATCGAGGTCGGAGGGCGTCCGATCCTCTGGCACATCATGAAGATCTACGAGTCGCACGGCTTTCGTCGATTTGTTCTCCCGCTCGGCTACAAGGGCGAGCTCGTCAAGGACTTCTTCCTCAACTACCGCCAGCGAACCGCCAAGAGCATGACGGTCGGGCTGACCTCCGAGGAAGGTCCCACCTTTCACGACGTCGAGGTCGAGGACTGGGAAGTCACCTTGGTCGACACCGGACTCGAGACCGGCACCGGCGGGCGGCTTGGGATGATCGCCGAGCATCTCGATGCCGATCACTTCCTGCTCACCTACGGCGACGGCGTCGCCGACATCGACCTCACCGCGCTGATGGAGACCCACCGCGGCCACGACCGGCTCGCGACGGTCACGGGCGTGCGTCCGACATCGCGCTTCGGCGAGCTGAAGGTCGATGGCCACAAGGTCGAGTCGTTCGACGAGAAGCCCGCACTCGACGCCGGCCTCATCAACGGTGGCTTCTTCGCCTTCGACCGAGCGTTCCTCGACTACGTCACCCCTGACTCCGGAATGCTCGAGACCGACCCGCTCCCCAAGGCGGTCGCCAACGGCCAGCTGGCGATGTACCACCACGAGGGCTTTTGGCAGAGCATGGACACCTACCGCGAGTACGTCGCGCTCAATGCCATGTGGGACGAGGGAATCGCCCCGTGGAAGCGCTGGTGAGGCTGCAGGTCGCGCCAGCGCGCCGCATCCACCGGTACCGTCCTCCACGCTCGCAACACCTGACCCTCTGAGCTCATGCCAGACACCGAAACGGTCGACGTCTCGATCCTCATCATCAGCTTCAACACGATCGATCTGACCCGCGCCTGCCTCGCGAGCGTGTATGCAGAAGCTGGCGACCACTCCTTCGAGGTCATCGTCGTCGACAACGACTCCGCCGACGGATCCGCCGGAATGGTCCGCAGCGAATTCCCCCAGGCAACCCTGTTCGCGCTCGACGAGAACCTCGGGTTCGGTCGCGCCAACAATCTCGCCGCCGAGCACGCCGCCGGCGACCGAGTGCTGTTGCTGAACTCCGACACCGTCGTCCTCGATGGCGCGATCGACCGACTTCTCGACTTCGCCGATGCCCACCCCGAGGCCCGCGTCTACGGCGGCCGCTCGCTCTTCGCCGACGGCAGCCTCAACCCGACGTGCTGTTGGGGGAAGCCGACGCTGTGGAACGAGTTCTGCTTGGCGTCGGGACTGAGCTCAGTGTTCGCCGGGTCGACGTTCTTCAACGGCCGATACCTCGGAGACTGGCAACGAGACAGCGTGCGCGAAGTCGACGTGATCTCGGGCAGCTATCTGCTGATGGACGCCCCGCTCTGGGCCCAACTCGAGGGCTTCGACACGCGGTTCTTCATGTACGGCGAGGATGTCGACCTGTGCCTGCGGGCCAACCAGGCCGGGGGTCAGTGCTTGTTCACACCCGCGTCCCAGATCATCCACCACGGCGGTGGCTCTGAGCGGGTCGTCGCCGACAAAATGGTCCGGCTCTTGAAGGCCAAGGTGCAACTCTACGAAAAGCACTGGAGCCGCACTCGGCAGTGGCTCGGGGTTCGCACGCTCGAGCTCTGGGTTCTCACCCGCCTCGTCGGCCACCGGGCGCGCAAGCTCGGTCGCCCATCCGCGTCGTCAGAGAGCTGGTCGGCGGTGTGGAAGGCCCGGGCGGAGTGGCGTACCCCGCCCGCTGTGAGTTGATCGCACCGCCGCCGCTGCCGATCAACGATTGCGGCGGCGCCAACGACCGACGACGATGCGCACCTCGCGCTGGATGAACACCGGCGGGTAGACCAACAGGCACTCGAGTCGGTCGCGCCACGAGATCGGCATGCGCAGGACCGACCGTCCGTACTCGATGAGCAGGCGCGGTCCTCGAGACAGCTTCGAGGGTCGCTTCGACCGATCGAACCAAAGACCCCGCGATTCGAGGTCGACATTGGCCTTGGTCGAGATCAGGTCGTGGATCCGGCGACGCGAGAGTCGCTCCGGGAGTTCGTGAATCTGGCCGAGCAAGGCGATCTCGGCGAGGAGGACCCGATCCGACGCGACGAACGAGTCCATCAACCGGGTCTTCGCGAGCGTCTCGGCGCGGTGGACCCCGTAGAGACCGTTGGCGGCGCCGCCGTCGGTGACGACCTTCAAGAGTCGGGGCAGCGCACGCGACGAGCTCGAGGCGATCGTCGAGAGGTCGTCCTTGATCACTTCGCCGTCTTCGTCGATGAAGATGCCGCGGGGATACGCGAGGACCGACTCCGGGTGGCGGTCGAGGTGTTCGACACACGCGGTCAGGTACGCCGGGTCGCGCAAGTCGTCATAGGAGATCCATGCGAAGAGCGGCGCGCTGGCCCGTCGAAAGCAGTCGTTGAAGTTCGGCGCAGCGCCCAGGTTCTCGGGCTGGCGGTGGTAGCGGACGCGAGGATCCGCCGCAGCGGCACGACAGATCGCCTCGGTGCCGTCGGTCGACGCGTTGTCACAGATGACGAGTTCGAAGTCGGTGAACTCCTGAGCGAGGATGGAGTCGATCGCCGTCTGGAGGTACCGCTCGCCGTTGTAGACCGGCAAGCCGATCGACACCCGAGGGGTCGACTCGATCATGATGACGACCCCATCGTCGCGGTCGCGATCACATCGGCGCCGAGCAGGGCGGCGGGCGCCGGTGGGCGAGACGACTCGGTGAAGCGGAGCTGGACGGCCGCGCAGCCAGCGTCGCGCAGCCAGCGCTTGACATCGCCGGGCGATGCGGGATGAACCCCCACGCCAGCGAAACCGTCGCTCGGGATCGGCTGCGGGTTCTTTCCGAATCGGGCACGGATGCGGAGGTTCCGGGTGTTGGGCGCGGTGGCGACGATCGTGCCGCCCGGCTCGACCAGCGCCGCAAGCCGCTTCACGACGTCGACCGGCCGCTCGAAGAACGGCAGGGTGTTGATGGCGAGCACCGCGTCGAAACGCCGGTCGCTCAGCGCGGCGATCGCGTCGTCGAGATCGGGGGCGGTCGTTTCGATCCCGCGGCTCTGGGCCAACCCGGCGATGATGTCGTCGAGCGGGATGCCGACCACCTCGTGGCCACGTTCCATCAACTGTGCCTCAGCATCGCCGGAACCCATCCCCAGCGACAGGACTCTGGTCGCTCGCCGGGGCACCGCGTCGAGAACGCCGTCCCGGGGCGCGCCATAGAACCGCTTGTCCCAGCGGTTGTCGTCGAGGTCAACGGTCGGGTGAAAGAGCCGACGGGTGTCGACGTCTCCCGTGACCGTCTCGCCCAACCGCTCGGCCTGACGGAGGAACTCCTCCAGCGACAGCCCGAGTGTGTTGAGGTAGCGGTTCGAGAGGTGGGGCAAGAGAAAGTCATCCATGCGCGAGAGGCAGAGGACCTTCTCCGCTCCGCACTGGGTGTAGGGGTCAGTCGCTGCGGTCACCCGCATGCTGTAGCGCCCGAGCCGGGCCGGGCGATCAAAGCAGCCGCCGTCGATCTGACGGGCGAGCTGCTCGCGCGTCAGCATGAACACCGCACCATGCGGGTTCGAGAAGTGACCCCACAGCTCACCACCGATGCTCGACACCGAATCCGGCGTCCAGTGGAAGTGGTTGTGCACCGACGAGCACCGCAGCGAGCCGTCGGGCGACTCCTCGGTCCGCAGGAACCCGGCGATCTTGTCGTCCGGAAGCATGTCGGTCGCCCAGAGGAAGGCTTCGATCGCGTCCTGGCCGACGAGCGTGTCGTCCTCGGAGTAGATGAAGAGGTCGTAGTCGTCGCGACGGTCGAGGAACAGTTGCTTGTGGGCGAACGGAAGCGAGTACGGATCCTCGATGGGTAGCCCGATGATCTCCTCGACACCGTCGAGCCCCTTGGCTGCCTCGGTCAAGATGACGATGTCCACGTCGTAGGTCATCGCCTGGTAGGCGTCGAGCAACTGCAGCAGGTACTCGCGGTTGGCGGTGCCGTAGTAAGCGATCGCGACCAGGACGCGCATCGGGGCGGCGTCGCCGACCGAGTCGTCTCGAGGCTGTGCGTCTGTCATGGATGACTCCGTCTCGTGGTGTCGGCGCGGCAAACGGCCGCCCTCGCCATCATTCGGCCCGGACCGGCGCGTTGTGAGCGCGGTCGACGACCCGCCGCATCCACGGGACCAGGTCCTTCGGTTCGCGGATGATCGCGTCGACGGGCGTGGGTCCGGGGTCGACGTCGCGGAATCGCCACAAGACCCCCACGGCCCCGACCAAGACATAGAAGATTCCGGAGAAGCCCGGGAAGTTCAAGCTGTCGAACAAGAATGACGAACCGAACCCGGCCAAAAGGCTGGCGCCGAGCGCGAACCCAAGATGGCGGTTGGCGGCGTACGCAGAGGTCCGGCCGACGCGGATCGCCATCGAGTACGGCACGAACACGAGTGCGAGGAACGCGATGAGGCCGACAAACCCCGTCGACACCAAGGCGTTGAGGAAATAGTTGTCGAGGATGAAGTACACCTCGGGCCGGAAGGTCCCGCCGCCGAGCCCGAAGAGGGGCCGTTCCTGCACGAGCCGGAAGATGTCGTCGTAGTCCTCGGTTCGGCCGGTGACGCTGTTGTCGGTTCCGGCGTTCTGGAAGAACGACAGGATCGTGCCCAGCAGGCCCGGGGTCGAGAGGCGCAACAGGATGAGGGCGAAGAACCCGCGAACGAGTGCCTGCCGCTGACGCTCGGGGCGCCAGCAGCGCAACAGGGCGAAGATGACGATGCCGGCCGCCACCGTGCCCGACCGCGACACCGAGAGCACGATGCCTGCCGAGCACAGCGCGGTGAGGAGCCACCAGCGCCGCTGCTGGACGACCGTGGTCGCGGTGAGCGCATAGTGGACGCCGAGCGGGGCGAAGAGTGCGGACAGCACGCCGAACTCGATCGAGTGGGCGGTGGTCGAGGGTGCGCGGGTCAGGTCAGCGGATCCTCGCGTGCCGAGCACGAACTCCGATTCACCGTTGGTCGGCAGGGGGATCGGAATCCGAGCAACCGGATCCCACCCCACGTAGAACTGCGCGACCCCAACCAACCCCATCACGGCGCCGATCATCACCATGCGACGCAGGAGTCGATCGAGCGCCTCACGGCTCGGGATCAGCTCCGCGACCAGGAGCGCGACACCGCACAGTCCGATCGTCTTGATGAAGAACCGCTCTGCGCCAGCGCTTTCCCCGCCGGTGAGTCCCCGCGTCATCGCGAACGCGACGCTCGTGTTCCACACGAGCCAGTAGCTGAGGACGAGCCATCGGATCGGTCCCGGGTCGAGCCGTTGGACGCCATTGACCAACACGCCGAGCCACCAAACGAGGAGCAAGGCTGCCATCAAGATCTCGGGGCGCCCGATCTCGCCGAGGGTCGCGGAGACGACGTAGTCCGGGTGCAGCAGCACGACCAGGCTGACGAACAACGTGACGGCGTTCAAGGGGTCGATGAAGGAGACCATCCGACGCGGAGGGTCAGGTGGCATCGATGTCGTCACGCCGCCGACTCGTAGAGCCATGGAGTTGATTGTAGTGGCCTCTAAGCTCCCAACCTGAGTCGATCGAACTGTTCGCGGAGCACGTTCATCGACGGGAAATCATCGGCGTCCGCCGTGGAACTGCGAGGCTCATGCGCGACGGCGAGACAAACCCTGGTTCGACTCCTCCCCCGAAGCCACCGCTTCGGAAGGCGCTTGGGTGGTCCACGGTGATGAACGCAGGCCGACAAGCGACCAACCTGGTCGTGACGCTCGTGCTCGCGTCGGTGCTCGGGCCGAGCGCGTTCGGGCTCGTGGCGATGGCCATGGTCTTCGTGTTCTTGGCCCAGCTGCTCGCCCAGCAAGGCGTCGGCCCAGCCTTGATCCAACGCGAAGCGGTGACCGACGAGCACTACACCGCAGGCTTCTGGCTTGTCCTCGGGGCCGCGACGGTCCTGACGGTCGGTGCGCTCCTCGGCAGCGGGTGGTGGGCCGACCTCAACAACGAGGAACAACTCGCGCCCGTGCTGCGGGCGCTGTCGCCGATCCTGATCCTCCGGGCGCTGATCGTGGTGCCCGACGCGATCTTGCGCCGTGACCTCGACTTCAAGCCGCTGGCGGTGCGCACCAACACCGCCTCGCTCATCGGTGGACTCGTCGGCATCGCCGCCGCCGTGCTGGGCGCGGGTGTCTGGGCCCTGGTAATCCAGCAGCTCCTGACCGCCGCGGTCGAGACGCTCGTCGTTTGGCTTGCGGTCAGCTGGCGCCCCACCTGGGCGTTCCCTCGCGACGCCTACCGCGACCTGGTCGGATACTCCTGGCGGTCGACCGCGGCGAGCATGGGCGTCGTCGCGACGCGACGCGCCGACGCGTTGATCATCGGCTTGGTCCTCGGGGCGACGACGGTTGGCCTCTACCGCCTCGCGGCCCGTCTCGTCGACACCCTGATGCAATCGATCCAGGGATCGATCAGAGCGGTGTCACTGCCTGACCTCGCACGCCTGCAGTCGGATCCACCGGCCTTTCGAGCCCGCATCCGTCAGCTCCAGATGATCTCCTCGGTCGCGATGGTGATTCCGCTCGCCGCGCTCGCCGCGTGCGGACCCACGATCATCGAGATCCTGGGCGACGAGTGGACCGATGCGTCGGTCGCGCTCGCGCCACTCTGTCTCGCCGGCGTGGCCCGGTCGCTGGGGCAACTCTCGGGGCCGACTCTCCAAGCTGCGGGCCGCCCGGGGGCGCTGGCAATCGTCGCCTGGATCACTGCCGCGGCGACGATCGCGACGTTCGTGATCATCTCGGTCTGGGTCGACGGCCGCTCCGCCAACGACCAGGTCATCGCGCTCGCGATCGGGACGGTCGGCCTCGCCGTGGCTTCGGCGCTGCTCGGGACGAGCGTCGTCGCGGGCGTGACCGGCGTCAGCGTCGCCGACTACGCCGTCGCATCCGCCCCCGGCGCTCTGGGTGGCGCGATCGGCTACGCAGCGGGTGCGTTGGTCGCACTCGTCCTCGACGACATCCCAGCGCTACTCACCCTCGGCGCGGCGGGGACCGCGAGTCTCACGGCCAGCACGCTTACGGTGCTCGCGGTGTCATCGTCCATCCGCCAGCAGGCCATCGACGGGCTCGCCACACTGCGATCTCGAACGGCGACCGCAGAATAATTTTCCTACGGTTTGCCACCAGAAAGATGACGAAGTGTAACATTGGGTGCGCGGATGTAACATCTCTGCAACGTACGGGTCGGTGACCCCCGCCGGCCCATTCAACAGATCGCCGAGGCCCAGTATGCTCCGACTCGTGTCGAAGACACTCTCCCGACTGCTCATCGCCTTGATGGCGATGCTCGTCGCTGCCCCCGCCGCTTATGCGGTCAGCGGATTCGGCGACGTCGAAGGGGACGACTACTTCGCCCAGTCGGTCCAGTGGATGGTCGACAACAACCTCACGGTCGGGGTCAGCCCGACCTGCTTTGGCCCCCATCAGCCCGTGACCCGGGGCCAGGTCGCCATCTTCCTGTGGCGCTACGAAGGCCGCAAGATCGTCAGCGGCGACCACCCGTTCAACGACGTGTCCGGCGAGGTCGACACCGCCGTGCGCTGGATGTACGACGCCGGCCTCACCAACGGCACCTCCGCCACGACCTACTCGCCCAACGACATCCTCACCCGCGGCCAGGCCGCCGCGATCTTCCATCGCCACGCCGGCTCGCCGTCGGCCTCTGAGCCACTGCCGTTCACCGATGTCGTCCGCCCGTGGCAGATCGAGCCGATCCGGTGGATGGCCGAGAACGGCATCACCACCGGTACCAGCCCGACCACGTTCAGCCCCGAGGCGACCGTCACCCGGGCTCAGTTCGCGACCTTCCTGTGGCGTCGAGACGGCTCTGACCCCGTCGCGGTCGACGCCGACTCGCCCTACTGTGCCTACGGCACCCCATCGGGCCTGTTGCCGGTGCCGCCCGACAGCCACTGGCCGGGCCCCGACACCACCGGTGTCGTGAACGCGTCGATCCTGCAAGACTCCGGGAGCATCGACGTCACCCAGGACGGTGCCGTCATCGAGAACCTGCGGGTGACCGGCAGCATCACCGTCAGCGCCGACAATGTGACGATTCGCAACGTCTACATCGATGCCACCTCGCTGTATGGCATCCATGTCCGCAAGGACACCCGAGGCACCCAGATCTCCGACGTCACGATCGTCGGCGGCAACGTCGAGGACAAGTGCGATGTCGGCATCGTGTTCGGCTACTACGAAGCGCGACGGATTGACATCTCGCGCTGTGGAGACGGCGTCCGAGCCGGGACCAGCACCGTGTTCGAGGACTCCTGGATCCACGACATGCGCGACGACGCCGACGACCACTCCGACGGTGTGCAGAGCCCGGGCGGCAGCAACATCGTCATCCGCGGCAACAACATCGAGATGAGTCCGTTCATGACCTCAGCCATGCTCTTGCACGCCAACGGCTGGGATCTGGTCAACGTGCTCGTCGAGGACAACCGCGTGATGGGTGGTGGGTACTCCATCAACATCAAGGAGCGCACCGATGACGTCGAGAACGTCATCGTCCGCAACAACGTGTGGGTTCGGGACTCTTACAACTTCGGGCCCATCACGGGTGACGCACTCCCGACCGGCTCGGCCTGGTCCGGAAACCGGTTCGACGACGGCGTCCCGATCGAGCGCTGATCCGCCTGACGGCGGCTGTGCCGGACTCGGCGGGCGCGCCCCGGTCGTCCGTGACCGTCCTGCCCTGCTGCCCCACGCCGCGGGGCGATGCTTCGGCGCGCGTGTGATCGCCACTGGCTGCGGGCGACGTTCGCCAACGCATCGAGCCCCGTCGTCGGCGCTCGAGCGGATGAGAGGTCAGCACGTCGACGCTGTCGTCCACCAGACGAGCGTCGGCCATCCGATGGTCCGGCCGTCGCACACCGGTCACCTTGCAAGCACGCGCTTGGATCTCGGCACGCGACCGCTGACACCGGACCGCGACCGTCGTTCGTCAGTTTGTCTTCAGCCGTTTGGTCAGCGGACCGGTCAGCGTTTCCAGCGCTCGCCTCGAGGGGCGCTGGCCGAACCGTTGTCGACGCTCGAGCTCGGCTCCGGCGCCGGCTCGAGTTGGCGATCCGAGGGCGGGCGGCTGACCGCGGCGGGTTCGCGGGTGGTCACCACCACTTCACGGTCGCCACGCTGGCGAGGATCAATGCCATCACGTCGAATCTTGCGTCGCACGAAGATGCCATCAACCGCAACCGCAACCATGAGAGTCAGGAGCCCGCCCGAGCCAAGGATGAGGACCATCGCTCGCCGCTGGGCCGTCAAGCCCTCGCCGACCTGGTTGTCGAAGGACACCCGGCGAAGCGAAACGATCTGGGTCTCATCCACACCGAAGCCGGCCTGCTGGATTGCGAGTTCGTCCTCCATCCACCGCATCAACGCTTCCATGGTGTCGCGGGTGACGTCTGGGTCGTCGTTTTCGACGTAGAGCTGGATCGTTGGGGATCGGGCGTCAGCGCCGACGAAATACTCCGGATCGAGGCCCTGCTCCCAGAATGAGCTCCGGACCCGCTCACTCTGGAGCTGCAGCGCGAGCGTCTCGGCGATCTGGCCGAGCGCGCCGCCAAGGCGAAGGAGTGGGTTGACCTCTTCGAGAGAGGATTCGCCGGTTTCGGGGTCGAACACCTCTTCGACGCTCGGGCCGATCAACAACACGGCGCCATTCACGCTGTAGGTGACCGAAACCCAATTCGGCACGCTGGCGACCAGATAGGCCGTCAACGCAAGGCCGGCAACGAAGACGTACCACCGGCGCATGGCGACGCCGAGCAAAGCCTCGAGATCCACGATCCGCCTTTCAGAATCGGTCGCTAAGGGTGGGGGTGGGGCTGCCGAAGGAACGCGGTGATACCCGGCGAAGGAAGCCAGCCGCAATGATACACTCCGGAAGGGTGAACCAGAGCCAGCCCGGCGACGACGCACGTTCGCGCGCCGCCTCCCCCTCCATGGTCGGCTTGTTCGGCGCTCCCCTTGACACACACAACCTCGGCGTCTCTGCGTTGGGTTCCGCAGTCCTCGCTACCGTCGCCGAGCACGACCCGAGCACCCGCTTGTCGGTCTTCGACAACGGCTACGGAACCGGCACCGACCGCCGCACGATCGGCGACCACGAGATCGAGTGGAGCCGGTTCGGCGTCCGCCATTCCAAACGCCTCTGGCGCGATGACACCCTCGTGACGTCGCTGGCCAAGGGCCTCGTGCGACTGCCCGGCACGACCCACCGCGCCGTGCGGTCCTGCGACGCGGTCTTCGATGTCAGCGGCGGCGACAGCTTCTCTGACATCTACGGTCTCGAGCGCTTCTCCGCGATCGCGCTCCACAAGGCCTTCGCCCTGTCCCAGCGGCGACCATTGGTCCTCCTTCCGCAGACCTACGGGCCGTTCACATCACCTCGCGTCCGACGCGTCGCCGCCGCGCTCGTGCGGCGGGCGAGCATCGCCTACGCCCGCGACGAATGGAGCTTCGAGCGGCTGCAGGATCTCCTTGGCACCGACTTCGACCCGGACCGCCACCGCCTCGCCGTCGACCTCGCCTTCGCACTTCCTCGCAGCGAACACGAGCTCGATCCCGAGCTGACCACCTGGATCGGCGCCGGTCACCCCGTCGCCGGCCTCAACGTGAACGGCATGCTCTTCAACGACGCCGACAGCGCGGGCCGATTCGGGTTGGCCGGCGATCATCGCGAGCTCTGTGAGCAGCTCGTCCGCAGGCTCGTCGAGCGGGGCGCATCCGTACTCTTGGTACCGCACAACACCTCGCCGGCCGGGCTCGAACAGTCCGACGCCGGCGCGGGCGAAGCCCTTGCCGCCATGGTCGCTGACCTCGGTGATGCCGTCCGCGTGGCGCCAACCGTGCGCGACGCGTCGTCGGTGAAGGGCCTCATCGGTCGGCTCGATTGGTTCACCGGCGCCCGGATGCACGCCACCATCGCGGGACTGTCGACCGGCGTCCCGACCGCGGCGATGGCCTACAGCCCCAAGGCGGCCGGGGTCTTCGCGAGCGCCGGACGCGCCGACCATGTCGTCGAGCTGCGCAACACCCCGAACACGGACGCGATCGAGGCGCTCGTCGCCTCGTTCGATGCCCGGGACGAAGGCCGTGCGGCGCTGCAGGCACGAGCGGCCGAACTGCGCGTCGAAGCTCAGGCGCCGGTTCTTGCCGGGCTCGGTCTCGCGATGCGGGCTTCGTGATGCGACGCCACATTGCGACCATCACCGACGTCGCCGAACGCCACCTCTGCCTGGGTTGCGGTGTCTGTGCGTTCGCGCAACCCGACGACATCTCCATGGTCGATGATCTCCGGACCGGCCGCCGGCCAGTCGTGCGCGATGGCGCCGACACCGCGAAGGCGCTCAGTTGGTGTCCCGGCGTCGAGATGGGACACCCCGACGACGTCGACCCACAGGTCAACCTCGAGCTGCTCGAGGGATGGGGCCCGGTACTCGAGGTCTGGGAGGGCCACGCGGCCGACCCTGAGATCCGCCATCTGGGCTCGAGTGGTGGCGCGGCGACAGCGCTCTCGCACTACGGGCAAGCGGCCGCCGGTATGGCCGGAACACTGCACATCAAGCAGCGCACCGACGTACCCATCCTGAACGAAACGGTCCTGAGCACCGGTCGCGACGACCTCATCGCCGCGACCGGCTCTCGTTACGCGCCGGCAAGCCCGTGCGACGGCCTCCAGCTGGCCGTCGACGCCGCCAACCCGGTCGTGTTCGTGGGAAAGCCATGTGACGTCGCCGCGACCTGCGCGGCGCGCCGCGACCACGACGCGCTCGACGAGAAGCTCGGCGTGACGATCGCCATCTTCTGCGCCGGGGCGCCGAGTACGCAGGGCACCCTCGCGATGATCGAAGCGATGGGAGGCGCCCGACTCGAAGACGTCGGTCCTATCCGCTACCGCGGGAAGGGCTGGCCGGGCCGAGCCGAGGTACAGCTTCACGACGGGCAGACCCTCGAAACGATGAGCTACGCCGAATCGTGGGGTGGCGTGCTCGAGCGGCACCGACCCTGGCGCTGCCGTCTGTGCATCGATCACACCGGTGAGTTCGCCGACATCTCCGTCGGTGACCCGTGGTACCGCGAACCACAGCCTGGCGAGGTCGGTTCGTCACTGATCGTCGCCCGGACCCAGCGCGGGCGCGAGTTCGTCCAGGCCGCCATCGAAGCCGGCTTCCTCGATGCGGCACCGGTGCCGCACGAGCGACTCCCCCAGTCCCAGCCCAATCTCTTGCAGACCAGGGGCGCCGTGTTCGGCCGCCTGTGGGCCTCCCGGCTCGTCGGTGCCCCTGCACCCGTCTACCGCAACATGCCGACCGGCCGACACTGGATGCGTGAGCTCTCGACGGTGATGAAGCTGCGGTCCTTCAGCGGCACCTTCAAACGCATCTTCACGCGACGCCTGCACCGACGGGTTCCGGTCGAGCCAGCCACCGCCCTCGACCCGACGCAGAGGAAGCCATGAACGACTACGTCGTCATCACCCCGCTCCGCAACGAGGAGGAACACCTCGACGAGCTGTACGAGAGCATGGTTGCGCAGACCGTGCAGCCGAGCCGTTGGATCCTGGTCGACGACGGATCGACCGACCGTTCCGGAACGATGGTCGACGGCTATGCCGACGCCCACGACTGGATCGTCGTCACCCACCGAGAGGATCGTGGTGCCCGCGCACCCGGCGGCGGCATCGTCGAAGCGTTCATGAGTGGCTACGAGCTCGCACCGAAGTCGTGGGACTTCATCGTGAAGTTCGACGCCGACCTTGCCTTCGAGCCCGACTACTTCGAACGATGCCTGGCGCATTTCGAGGACGACGCTTCGCTCGGAATCGGCGGCGGCGAGATCATCGACCGGCTCACGGAAGGCACCACGCAGAAGAAGAAGTACCCGGCGTTTCACGTCCGTGGTGCGACGAAGATCTACCGCCGAGCGTGCTGGGATCAGATCGGCGGTCTGGTCGTGGCCAAAGGCTGGGACACGATCGACGAGGTGAAGGCGAACCAGCTCGGCTGGCAGACTCGCAGCTTCCCGGACGTAATCCTCACTCAGCAGCGGGAGACCGGGCGTCGGGCCGGGCCGTGGGCCGATTGGCGCAAGAACGGCCAGGCGGCCTGGTTCTGTGGCTACCACCCGGCGTTTTCGCTCGCCCGCTCAGTACGGATGGCGCTGCAGCGGCCGTACCTGATCCAAGGCGTTGCCTTCGCCTGGGGATACATCCGAGCGATGGCCACCCGCGCTCCGCAGGTCGATGACCCCGCCCTGCGGCGCTACGTCCGCCGGCAGCAGCGCAACCGGCTCCTGCGGCGCGAGACGATCTGGCGCTAGCCGGGACCCGATCGCCGCAACCCAGCGAGGACCGGACCCGCTCAGGACCGCTCGAGCAGGAACACGCGCCCGTTCGGATTCCCCTCAAAGTCGTACTCACTGAGGGGTTGGGCATCGAGTTCAGGGTGCTCCTCGAGAAACGCCGCGAAGGCTTCTTTTTGCCCGATCTTGCCGAGTCGCTCCATCGGGCCCCAGTCGTCGAAGACGATGACCGTCCGGTTCGCCATCAGCGGGTAGGCGAAGTCAAGCGCGAGTTTCGAAGCGCTGAAGATGTCGCAATCGATCATCAGGATCGGTGCGTGGGAGATCCCGAGATCAGCCCGCGTCCGAGAGGTGAGGGTGTCGTCGAACCAACCTGGGACCAGGGTGAGGCGGCTCATATCCATCCCGCCCCGCTTCAGGTACCGCGTCGTCGCGGCCTGCGACGACGCATACTCGCCAGCGTTCCAGCCTTCGGCCTCGGAGCCTTCGGGCATGCCTTCGAAACTGTCGAAGCCGATCATCTTCGGCGAGACACCAGCCCGTTCGAACGCTTGGTAGGCGCCGAGCATCGACGTGCCTCGGCTGACGCCGAACTCGAGATACGTCCCGTCGCGGAACGTATCGGCGCCCAGCGCTGCAATCGCGGTGTCCATGCTTCGCTCGAACCCCTCCAACGAGACGAGCGGTCGCCACTTCAGGTAACCCCGCCTCCGGGCGGTTCGCTCGAGACGACGGACCATCGGCAGGCGCCGGACGCGACCAGCCGCACTTCGTAGTTGATGCTTCATCGATTGCCTCCAAGCCTCCAGGCCGCATCAGCCTGTCCTGAAGGTTGTCAGCGGTTCTCAGCGTCAACCATGGGTCATCGGGCCACTCCGGATGCCCGACTGGCCCAGACGAGGTCGTACGTCGGGCGAGGGATGGGCCGGGCGATCTAGCGTTCGATCGCCTCGCCGTCCTCGAAGCGGTTGTCGGTCCAGTTGTCGCCCGTCGGCAGCGAGTCACCAACGATCGGCCCGAAGTTGTAGGAGTCGCGGACCCAGACGTTGTTGCGAACGATGATGTTCGTGACCGGGTGCTTCCGGACCTTGATGTTGAGGGTGTAGCCACCACCGACGAGGCGGTTGTTCTCGACGACCACATCAGACAGCGGACCGTGGTTTCCGTGAAGGATGATCGCCGACGTCATCGCGGCGTCCATCTCGAGGTTGTTGCCGCGGATGATGATGTTCGACCCACCGAGCGACTGCACAGAGTCGGAGTGATCGTCGTGGTCATCACGCATGTCGTGCACCCAGGAGTCCTCGAGGATGGTGTTCGAGCCGGCGCGGATGCCGTCGCCGCAGCCGGAGATGTCGACGCGTCGGGCCGTGAACCCACCGAGCGCAATGCCGATGTCGCACTGGTCCTCGAGGTACTGGCCAACGATCGTGACGTCTTCGATCAACGTCCCGGTGTACTCCTGGGAGATCTTGATGCCATAGATGGTGGTGGCGTCGATGTAGACGTTGCGGATCGTCACGTTGTCGGCGGCGACGATGATGCCGCCGGTGATCCGAAGGTTCTCGACCACCGCACCATCGGTCTCGACCCGGATGGAGCCCGAGTCGGTGAGAATCGATGGGTTGGACACACCGGTGTTGCTGGGGCCGGGCCACGAGCCGTCGTGCGGCGTCGGTGGGATCGTTGGCGCGGGAGCCGCGGTCGTGGTCGGCGCAGGCGGGGATGTCGTCGTGGTCGGGGCCGGGGCTGTAGTCGTCGTCGGGGGAGCTGGCGCTGTCGTCGTGGTCGTTGTGGTCGTCGGCGCTGGAGTCGTCCCGTCACCCACGGAGAAGGTCGCCTCCACCGAGGACGCACCGCCCGATCGGATCACGACCGCTCGGATGGTGTGTGAGCTGCCCGTGGCCAACTCCCAGAGACCAGCCAGCCCCTGGTCTGAACCGAACGTGGTGTCGATCGGAATCGTGCCGAAGTACCGCAGGTTGTAGGGCGCATCGAGATCGTCGTTCCGGAACAAGATGCCGTCGACGAACCACTCGACTCGGTCGACGCCATCACCGACGCCCTCGAGGCGGACCTCGAAGGGGCCGGCGATCACGGCGCCGGCAAGATCACCGAGCGCCTCGCCGTTTCGTTCGTCGGACCACACGAGACGTCCGACCGTGGACGGCGCGTCACCACCCGCCGTGCCACCAGAACCCGGTGCGGGGGCCGGAGTGGTGATGACACCTGGGGCATCCGCCTCTCCGCCCGAACCCGGTACCTGCGGCAGAGGAGCGAGCAGTTGGGTGTCGTCGCCCGTCGCCGCCGGCGTGGTGGTCGTGGTCGGGTCGCCAACCTGACGTTCGATGCCCCCGGGCGCCGGAAGGAGCAGCTCGGGCTCGGGCTGCACCGACTCAACCTCGCATGCCGAGGCGACGATCGCCGCCGCTGCCATCAAAACCATCACTCTGCGCACCGAAACTCCTCGGACTGGCCGCCTGCTGTCCGAAGTATCGGGAGCCCCTTGGGGTCACTTGAGTCGTTCGACCTAGTTCGATGGTGATCTTTGACCCACCCGCGTCGAACCCCGCGAGTTGGTTGCTCGATGGCTGCTCAGGACCAGGGCGTCTCGATCGAGACCAGCTCTGCCGGTACGGGCAACAACTCGATGAGGTCGTTGAGGTACGGCAGTTGATCGCGCTCGGGGATCGCAACCTTGACCGCGGTTGCGCCAGTCACCGCGAGGAGGTCAGCGACCTCGGGCACGACCCCGAGATCGACACCCACCGTGCACACCACCAGAACCGACACGCCTTCGGAGGTCACGCCGACCAGGGCGGCCGGTCGGGTCTCGAGCAAGCTCGTGCGTGGGGGCACGGGCTCGGTCAGCTCGAGGCGGCTGCACCCAACACTCATGGGGTCATCAACGATGATGCTGCGGAGCCAACGCTCCCGACCGATGCGGTTGATCGGATGAGACACAGCGCCGGGATGGCGATGCTGAACCACTTGCTCGAGGGTGGCGACCAGGGTGGGCTCGGGCGCCCGATCGGCATGCAGAAGTGCACCGGCTTCGCGGTCGAATCGGCCGACACCGACCTCGAGTGTTGAACCGGTGGGGCCGGTCACGACCCGACCGATCTCGAGACCGGCGATCTCGGCGCGGACGATGCCGTCTTCGGTGACCGCCGCTGCGCCGGCGCGCTCGATCATCGCGATCAGCGAGACGATGTCGTCGGGGGGCTCGTGCGGTGGACTGATCGCAGTCGGCACGGCCGGCTTGACGTCGGCGCCGTCGAGCTCGTGGACCGAGAGGCTCGGAGCGAGCACGGAAGCCCGCCGGGCATGGATGGAAGCGTGATGCTCGACCACGAGATCGACCTGCGGCCGCGGGTTGCGACCGACCCAAACGAGCACACCGCCGAGTACGGCAAGGTCCTCGCTCGACGACACGATGACGACATGGCCACCGTCGTCGACGACCACCCCGAACGGGGATGCGTCGATCGAGGCGGGCTCGGGATCGAGATCGAACGCATCGCGTGCGATCGCGATCGCACGCCCTCGCTCAAGACCCGCTCGACGATCAGCGTCGAGCGCCATGGGAGATCAGCTCTCGTCGCCCTCGTCGGTGGCGGGCGCCTCGGCCTTCTTGCGGCGGCCGTAGCGCTTCTCGAAGCGCTCGACGCGACCGGCGGTGTCGACGATCTTCATCTGGCCGGTGAAGAAGGGGTGGCTCTCGCTCGAGATCTCCACCTTGGCAAGGGGGTACTCGTTGCCGTCTTCCCACGTGACGGTCTCGCTGGTGGCGATCGTCGAACGGATGATGAACGACGTGCCGGCGGACATGTCCTGGAAGACGACCGGGCGGTACTCGGGGTGGATGTCGGACTTCATAGCGATCTCCAAGGCTAGGAGGACGATGCCGAGGAAGCGACCTCGGCAAGGAATTCGTCGTTGGTCTTGAACTCCTCGAGACGGTTCATGAGCATCTCGAGGCCGGCAGCGGCACCCTTTTCGTCCGACAACGCACCGAGCACTCGGCGCAGCTTCCAGACCTGGTCCAGCTGCTTCTTGTCGAACAGCAGTTCTTCGTGGCGGGTGGACGACCCGTCGATGTCGATCGCGGGGTACACCCGACGTTCGGCCAAACGGCGATCGAGGCGGAGCTCCATGTTGCCGGTGCCCTTGAACTCCTCGAAGATCACCTCGTCCATGCGGGAGCCGGTCTCGACGAGCGCGGTCGCGAGGATCGTGAGCGAGCCGCCTTCCTCGATGTTGCGGGCGGCGCCGAAGAACTTCTTGGGGCCGTAGAGGGCGGCAGCGTCGACGCCACCGGACAGGGTCTTGTTCGAGGGCTGCGTCTCGAGGTTGTAGGCCCGGGTGAGGCGGGTGATGCCGTCGACGATGACGCAGACATCACGACCGTCCTCGACCATGCGCTTTGCCCGCTCGATGGCGAGGTCGGCGATGTGGACGTGCTCGTCGGTGGGGCGGTCGAAGGTCGAGGCGACGACCTCACCGTCGCCCTTCATCCACCGCTTCATGTCGGTGACCTCTTCGGGCCGCTCGTCGATCAGCAGCACCATCACGTAGACCTCGGGATGGTTGGCTTCGACCGAGCGGATGATCTGCTTCATCACACTGGTCTTGCCCGCCTTGGGCGGCGAGACGATCAGGCCGCGCTGGCCCTTGCCGATCGGGGCGACGAGATCGATGATGCGGGCGGTCATGTTCGACCGATCGGCCTTCATCTCCATCGTGAGGCGCTCGTCGGGGTACAGCGGCGTCAGAGACTCGAAGTCGGGGCGTTCCTTGGCGGCTTCCGCGTCGCCGCCGTTGACGGAGTCGACCGACAGCAGAGCGGGGTTCTTCTCGTTGCGGTTCGCGGGACGAGACGGACCGGCGATGACATCGCCCTTGCGGAGGCCGTACTGACGCACGAGCTTGACGGGCACGTAGGCGTCGTCGCGGCTCGGGATGTAGCCGTTCACCCGCAGGAAGCCGTAGCCCTCGCTGCGCAGGTCGAGGCGGCCCTCGACGGGGATCGGGTCGCCGTCCCACTGTTCGTTCGACTCGCCACGGTTGTCGCGGTCGCGGCCCCGACGGCGGCGTCGGCGGTTGCCCGGCTCGGGCTTGTCGCCGTTGTCGGCGTCGTTGCTGTCGCCACCGGCGGCGGACTCCTTGCCGCCGTCGTTGCGGCCGCCGGCGTCGGTCGACGAGTCGTCGCCCCCGTCGCTGCCGACCTCGTCCTCGGATGCGTCGGCACCGTCGGCGTCGGATGCGCCGTTGGCGCTCGCGTCCTCGGCCGGCGCCGCGTCGGCTTCGGCGTCAGCACCGAACGACGAGCCGTCGCCACCGGCGGCGAGGTCGAGGATGAGATCGATGATCTCGCCCTTCCGAGCCCGCGACGACGGCTTCTTGCCGAGCGTCGTGGCGATCTGGGTCAGTTCGTCGCGGTCTTTGCGCTGCAGCGTCGATCGACGCATCTCCGTGGTCTCCACGGGGTCTCCTCGAGAAGAGTCCTGGCCACGGAACCCCACCGTGGCGTTTGTCAGGGGATCGTCGTCGGACCCAAGACTTCGGGCCTCGGCCTCGTCGCAACCGACGGGTGGCCGTGTGGACGACGGATTTGAGGGTACCGGGGTTCAGACCCGACGCACGCCATCGACGAAATCTTCGATGACGGCGAGGTCGTTGGGCAGATCGGTGACGCGCTCGTCGCGTTCGAACAGATCGGCGAGGTGCGCTGGCAGACCCGGTCGAGATCCGGTGGCCTGCTCGACCGCATCCGGGAACTTCGCCGGGTGGGCGGTGGCGAGGGTGACGATCGTTTCGTCGGGCCGACGGAGGCGACGGGCGGCCCCGACACCGACCGCGGTGTGGGGCTCGATCGCCATGCCTGTGCGGGCGTGGACGTCAGCGATGATCGCGAGGGTCTCGTCGTCGTCGAAGCGAGCACCGGCGAACTCCGCGGTGAGGCGTTCGTGCTGGGCGGGGGTCAGCTCGGCTCGGCCGTGCTCCCGGAACGAGGCGATGAGCTCGGCGGTCGCGGGCCCGTTGTCGTCGAGGATCTCGAACAGGAGCCGCTCGAGGTTCGACGAGATCTGGATGTCCATGCTCGGCGAGATGGTCGGCACGACCTCCTCGGCGGTCATCGACCCGGTGGCGATCAGGCGGGTGAGGATGTCGTTGGTGTTGGAGGCCACGAGGAAGCGCTCGACCGGCAGCCCCATCCGGTGGGCGACATGGCCGGCGAAGACGTTCCCGAAGTTGCCGGTCGGCACACAGAACGTCGTCGGGGTGTCGCGGCGACCCAGGCGACTCGATGCCCACACGTAGTAGACGATCTGGGCCATCACCCGAGCCCAGTTGATCGAGTTGACCGCCGAGAGGCCGACCCGGGTCCGGAACGCTTCGTCGGCGAACATCGCCTTCACGAGGTCTTGGCAGTCGTCGAAGGTCCCGTCGACCGCGACCGCGTGCACGTTGGGCGCGTCGAGCGTCGTCATCTGGCGACGCTGCACCTCGCTGGTGCGGCCCTTCGGGAAGAGGATGACGATGTCGACGCGGTCGCGATCGCGCACCGCCTCCATCGCCGCGGATCCGGTGTCGCCGGAGGTCGCGCCGACGATGGTGACCCGCTGGTCGCGGCGTTCGAGTTCGTGATCGAACAACCGCCCGACGAGCTGCAGGGCGACGTCTTTGAACGCGAGCGTCGGGCCGTGGAAGAGCTCGAGCAGGTGATGGCCGGGCTCGAGTTCGACGAGCGGGCACACGTCGGGATGAGTGAACGTCGAGTAGGCGTCGGCGACCATCGGCGCGAAGTCGTCGAGCGCGATCGCGTCGGCGACGAACGGCGCCATCACCTCGGTGGCGAGGTCGGCGTAGGCATCCGGGTCCGCAGAGGTGAGCGCCGGCCACTCGGTCGGCAGGTAGAGGCCGCCGTCGGGGGCCAAGCCGCCGAGCAGGGCGTCGCCGAACCCGATCTCGGGGGAACGGCCACGGGAGCTGGAGTACCGCATCGGTTCAGTCGTCGGCGATGAGCCGGATGACGCTGCCGACGCCGTTGACCGCGTCGAGATCGCCGAGGGCGTCGAGGGTCGCGGCGATCGAGGCGTGGCTGGCGTCGTGGACGATGAAGAAGAGGTCGGCGGCGTCGCCGGTGCCCTTCTGTTCCATGGTCTGGATCGAGACCCCGTTGTCGCCGAAGACGGCGGCGACCTGGGCGAGCACGCCGGGACGGTCGGTGACCCGAAGGGTGATGTAGTACTGCGAGCGCAGCTCGTCGGGCGAGCGGAAGGTGGCCGGTTCGGTGATGGCGAGCGCCGCCGAGGCACCGGCCGCCTTGTTGACCGCGGCGTCGACGACATCGCCGAGCACGGCCGACGCGGTGGGCGAGCCGCCCGCACCCCGGCCGTAGAACATCAGGTCGCCGACCGCGGCGCCTTCGACGAACACCGCGTTGAAGGCGTCGTTGACGCCGGCGAGCGGGTGACTGGTCGGCACCATCGCCGGGTGCACCTGAACCGACACCTCTTGACCCTGGGCACCGTCGTGGCGCTGGATCACGGCCAGGGCCTTGATCACATAACCGAGCCTGGCGGCGGTCTCGATGTCGGCGGCGGAGACCTGGGAGATGCCCTCGTGCTGGACGTCGGCGGAGCTGACCTGCACGCCGAACACGATGCTCGCGATGATCGCGGCCTTCGCCCCAGCGTCGTAGCCCTCGACGTCGGCGGTCGGGTCGGCCTCCGCGAACCCGAGAGCCTGGGCCTCGGCGAGCACGTCGGCGTAGTCGGCGCCCTCGGTCGACATCTTGGTGAGGATGAAGTTCGTGGTGCCGTTGATGATGCCCATCACCCGGCTGATGTCTTCGCCGACGAGCGACTCGCGCAGGGGCCGCATGAGCGGGATGCCACCGGCGACCGCGGCCTCGAACAGCAGATCGACCCCGCTGGCGGCTGCGGCGGCGTAGAGCTCGGGGCCATGCGCCGCGAGGAGTTCCTTGTTGCCGGTGACGACCGGCTTGCCGAGTTCGAGGGCCCGCAGGATCAGGGTGCGGGCGGGCTCGATGCCGCCGATCAGCTCGACGACGAGATCGATCGCGGGGTCCTCGACCATCGCGGCCGGGTCGTCGGTGAGTCGTTCCGGCCCAGGAATGGTGTCGCGGTACTTGTCGATCGAGCGAACCGCGATGGCACCGATCGTGAGGTCGACGCCGGTCCGTTGGGCGATGGTGGCCCGCCGTTCGTCGAGCAGCTCGACGAGGGCGCCGCCGACGTTGCCGCAACCGAGGAGGCCGATGGTGAGTTCGTGCACACGGGCAGCGTAGCTGCCGGTCTGCATCACCGAGTGCTGATTCCTGTGGTTGCATTTCATGAATTCACATGCTTTGCTGATGCCTATGCTTCCCACCACGCCGGAGTCGCGACCGCCCGGGGGTTCCTTCGCGAAGTCGACGTCTCGGCGACCCGACCACGAGTCGCGCACCCTCCGGCTCGTCGAGGGCCCCGGCGTCGTTCCGTTGCTGGCGGCCGATGGCGACACCCTGCACCTCGAGACCGCCCGGTGCTCGATCGCCGACGTGCTCGCCGATCGAGGCCGCCTGGCCGCGGCGGAGGTTCGCGGGGTTGCCGTCGCCGCCGGCCACGCACTCGCCCGCTGCCATGCGCTCGAGGTCGTCCACGGCGACGTGAAGCCCGCCAACCTCTTGTTGAGTGCCGAGGGCGAACTGTGGCTCGCCGACTTCGACAGTGCCGGGTCGATCGGATCCGCCCGCCTCAGTCACTCACCGGGCCGCGGGGCGGGCTCGGCCCTGACCGTCGCCGACGACGTTCGAGCGCTCGCCGCGACTGCGGTCGAGTGTGCGATCGGGCATCCGGTCGACCTGTCGATGGCGTGGTCCGCGCTGCAGCTGACCGACCTCGGCTGCCCGGCCGATCTGGCCGCGGCGCTGGCGATGGTGCTGCGACGTCCGACCTCGGCGCTCGCGCTGGCCGAGGTGCTCGCCGCGGACGACGCGATGCTCCCCCGTCCGTCGGCCCCGAACCAGGCCGACCGGACGCCGACGGTCGAGTTCAGCCTGCTCGACTGGATCTGAGCGACCGCACGTACGCGACCCGGTCGCGCCACCCGAGAACGCGAAGCGACGCAAGGGCCTGACGGCGGAAGCGACCCTCGCGTTGCCGGTAGCTCGCCATCAAGCGGCGATCGCGGCCACCCGAGCGGAATCGGCGCGCCCACTCGACCACACCGGTCGTCTCCGCCCCGATCGCGTCGGCGGCAGCGATCCCTTCGGCGAACGGTGCCCCGATCCCCCACCGGACCACGGTGGCGATGACTCGGTCGGCGTCGAGCTGTGGGCTCGCGAGCAGCACGGCGGTGTCGCGAACATTGCCGAGCCGCGGCGTGACGTCGCCGAGCGCCACGTGCACCGCGGCGTGGATCAGATGGTGCTCGTCGCTCAACGTCGGCAACGCCACCCCGGCGAGCTCGATCGTGGCCGAGGACGCGAAGAGGGCGTCGCCGTCGATCGTCAGGCCGTAGGGCCCGGGAGCGAGGGTGCGGTGCAGGTCGAGTTCGGTGTCGCGCCACCGGAGGGTGATCGACTTGGCGAACCGCGTCTCCCAGGTCGCGGACAGCGCGGGGAACGCACGGACCGCGCCCTCGGCCTCGAGCGCCGCCGCGGCCCGGGGGAGCTGATCGGGCCGCACGAGCAGGTCGTTGTCGCCGAACTCGCGCTGCTCGGGTCTGCCGACCCGGTGTGCGAGCGCGGCGCCCTTCAACACCCGGTGTTCGACGCCGGCTCGGTCGAGGACCTCAGCCGCGGCGAGCAACACGTCTTCGAGCAGCAGCGATCGGGCCATGGCGTCGCGATGGGCGCCGCGAACCAGCTCGGGATCGTCGACCTCGAGGTCACCGGCGAGCATCGCCGCGTGAGCGACGCCGGTCAGTCGATGTTCGGCCATCAGCGGCAGATGGCGGGCCGCGTCGAAGGGATCGACCGAGTCGATCACCCCATCGGCGAGATTCCAGCCGGCGACGACGTCGAGGATCGGACTCACGCGACCTCCACGACCCCGTCGGCGAGCAAGGACTCGAGCGCGACACGCAGGTCGGCGGCGACCGTGTCGACCGGAGCGTCGTGCGCAGCGGCCAGCCCGGTGGAGAGCGAGTCGAACGTGATCGGCTCGACGATCGCCTCCCAGAGCGCGACCCCGGTGCCGGCGAGCACCGTGAGCTCGTCGTGACCGCGGCGGCGCACGAGCACCTGGTCACCGCTTCGCCGCCACAGCACCGGCCCCCGGCGGAGCGGTGTGTCGGGCGAGAGCGTCGTCATGTCAGACGTCGAGCCTCGTGAGGTCGTCGTAGGTCTCGCGCCGAACGACGAGGCGGGCATCACCATCGCGGACGAACACGACCGGCGGACGCAGCACCTTGTTGTAGTTCGACCCCATCGAATGACCGTAGGCACCGGTGACGGGCGTGGCGAGGATGTCGCCGACCTCGACGTCGGCGGGCAGCAGGCCTTCGCGGACCAAGACGTCGCCGGACTCGCAATGCTTGCCCACGACGGTGACCGTCTCGGGACGGTCCGCCTCGACCGCGCGTGGCAGGAACGTCTCATAGCCCGAGCCGTAGAGCACAGGGCGCGGGTTGTCGCTCATGCCGCCGTCGACCGACACGTACGTGCGGATGCCGTCGAGCCGCTTGATCGTGCCCACCGAGTAGAGCGTCACCGCTGCCGCAGCGGTGATCGATCGGCCCGGTTCGGCGGAGATGGTGGCGGTCACGCCGGCGGCTGCGCAGGCGTCGGACACGACGCGGCCCCACTCCCCGATCGTCGGCGCCCGCTCGTCCTCGACGTAGGGCACGCCGAGCCCGCCGCCGACCGACATCTCGGCGAAGTCGTGGGCGACCGCGATCTCGCCGATCGCGGCGGCGGCCTTGCCGAGCGAACCGACGGCGAAGACCTGACTGCCGATGTGGGCGTGGATGCCGAGCAGCTCGACCGACGCTGACGCCTGAGCCCGGGCGATCGCCTGCTCGGCGAGCCCGGTCGAGACGGTGAAGCCGAACTTGGAGTCGTTCTGACCGGTCGAGATGTAGTCGTGGGTCTCGGCCTTGATGCCCGGGGTGAGCCGGAGCAGCACCTTGGGCACGATGCCGGTCTCGGCGTGCAGCGCATCGAGGCGATCGAGTTCGTCGAAGCTGTCGACGACGATGCGGCCGATCCCGGCCTCGACCGCCATGCGGAGCTCGAGGGGCGACTTGTTGTTGCCGTGGAGGACGAGCTTGTCGGCCGGCACGCCGGCGCTCAGCGCGACGTGGAGCTCGCCGCCCGTGGCGACGTCGAGGTGCATGCCCTCCTCGTGGGCGAGGCGGGCCATCGCCCCGCACAAGAAGGCCTTGGTGGCGTAGGCGACGCCGGGGCCGAACGCCTCGACCGCCTCGCGGCATCGGTTGCGGAGGTGCTGCTCGTCGTAGATGAAGACCGGGGTGCCGAACTCGGCGGCGAGGTCGAGGGTGTTGCAGCCACCGATGTGGAGCACGCCCTCGACGACCTCGGCGGTCTCGGGCAGGAGTCGGGTGGGAAGGGGACGCACGTCAGGACCGCCGGATCACATCGACTCGGGGGCGGAGACCCCGAGGAGGTGCAGGGCGATCTGGAGGCCGACCTGGCTGGCCGCCACCAGGGCGAGCCGGGCCTGCGTCAGCTCCGGGGCGACGCCATCGCCCATCACGTAACAGTCGTGGTAGAAGCCGTGCAGCGCCGCCGCCTGCTCACGCGCCCACGCAACGACGCGGTGGGGGGCGTTGTCGGTGCAGGCGATCCGCACGATGTCGGGCAGCTCCTGCAGCGACCGCAGGACCTCGAGTTCCCGCTCGTGGACGAGCAGCGACGGATCGACGTCGGTGAACGCCGACCGCTCCACCCCGGCCTCGGCGGCCTTGGCGAAGATCGAGCAGATGCGGGCGTGGGCGTACTGGACGTAGAAGACCGGGTTGTCCATGCCCTGCTTGGCGACCTCGTCGAGGTCGAACGTCTGGCGACTGTCGACCGACTGCATCAGGTAGGTGAACCGGGCGGCATCGGGGCCGACTTCGGCGATGATCTCGTCGAGGTCGATCTGGTTGCCGGACCGACCCGACATCTTCATCGGCTCGCCGTCCTTCATGAAGTCGACCATCTGGGTGATGGCGATCTCCAGGGCATCGGGGTCGTGGCCGAGCAGCTGCATCGCCGCCTTCATGCGCACGACGTAGCCGTGATGGTCAGCACCCCAGACGTTGAAGAGCTGGGCCGCCCGTTCGAACTTGTTCTGGTGGTAGGCGATGTCGGGGGCGAGGTAGGTGAGGTCGCCGTCGCTCTTGACGAGGACCCGGTCCTTGTCGTCGCCGTAGTCGGTCGTGCGCAGCCAGACGGCGCCGTCCTCTTCGAAGACCGCGTTGTGGACCTTGAGATCCTCCATCGCCGCGTTGATCGCTCCGGTCGGCACCAAGGACCGTTCGCTGAACCAGACCTCGTGGTGGATGTCGAGCGCTTCGAGCGTCGCCCGGTGCGAGTCGAGGCCCCGTTGCAGCCCCCACTCGAGCGGGTCGGCGTCGTCGGGCATCTCGGCGGCCCACTCGTGGATGTACGCGCCCTGGTAGCCGTCTTCGGGGATCGGCTCACCGGCCTTCGCGGCGGCGAGCGACGCGGCGTAGTTGGTCATCTGCACGCCGCGGTCGTTGATGTAGGTCTCCCGGGTGACCTGGAAACCGCACCGTTCCTTGAGGCGGGCGATCGAGTCGCCGTAGCAGGCGCCCCGACCGTGACCGGCGTGCAACGGCTTGTTGGGGTTGGCGCTCACGAACTCGACGTTGACGTGCACGCCGGCGCCGAGGTCGGGGGTGGCATAGCCATCGACACCCTGATCGAGCACGTCGGCGAGCACCTCGTAGAGCCACGAGTCGGCGAGGCGGAAGTTCACGAAGCCGGGCCCGGCGATCTCGACGGCGGCGACGTGGGCCGGCGGGTTCGCAGTCAGGTGATCGACCAGCGCCTGCCCGAGTTCGCGCGGGTTCTTGCCCGCCTTCTTGGCGGTCGCGAGGGCGACGTTGGAGGACCAATCGCCGTGGTCGCGGTTCGCGGGACGCTCGAGTGCGATCTCGTCGGGAAGCGGGTCGACCCCGGCTTCGGCGAGCGCGGCCCGAAGACCGTCGCGGAGGTGATCTCTGACGTCCATGAAGGCTCGATGCTACCGGCCGACCCCACCTGACCGAGCGACGTTTCGGGTCGCACTCGACGCCGAAGAAGCCTCGTTGCCCCCCTGAGGTTTGCGGGTAGGGTGACGCACCGCTCCTTCGGGAGCGAGCCCTCGTAGCTCAGCGGATAGAGCATCGGCCTCCGGAGCCGTGTGCGCAGGTTCGAGTCCTGCCGAGGGCGCCACACCACCGTCGCGGTCGGTTCACGCTTGGATGCCACACTGGCCGAGTGCAACTCTCCTGGGCGGACACCACCGAGGTGGCGGCGGCGATTCGAGCCGCGGAGGCCGAGGCCATCGCTCCCCGCTTCGGCGCGCTCGCCGATGGCGACGTCGACGAGAAGTCGCCCGGCGATGTCGTCACCGTCGCCGACCACGAGTGCGAAGCGCTCCTGTCAGTCTCACTCCGAGCGATCGACGACGTGCCCGTCGTCGGCGAGGAAGGCGTGGCGGCTGACCCCGACGTGCTCGACCACCTGCGCGCCGGCGACTGCTGGCTCGTCGATCCACTCGACGGTACGAAGAACTTCGCCAAGGGCTGGACCGGCTACGCGGTGATGGTGGCGAGGATCGCCGACGGGCTTCCCGTCGCGAGCTGGATTTGGATCCCACAGCGCGACCAGATGGCGATTGCGGTCGCCGGCGCGGGGGCCACGATCAACGACGAGCCGGCGCGCATCCCGCCCGGCGACCCCGACCCGGTGACGTGGACGGCGATCATCCGCACTCGGTACGTGCCCGAGGCCGACCGCCCGCCCGTCGTCCGGTTCCGGGAGCACGTGGGCGACCCGGTCGGCGGCGTGGGCTGCGCGGGCGTCGAGTACGTCGACCTGGTCAACGGCGAGGTCGAGTTGTTGTTCTACTGGCGGACCCATCCGTGGGATCACGCGCCCGGCGCCCTCTTCGCGATGGAGGCGGGCGCCGATGCCCTGCGTCCCGACGGCAGCCGCTACCGGCCCGACGACGATCGGCTCGGTCTCCTGGTCAGCGCGACCGCAGCCGACGCCGCGGCCGCCTTTCGTTCGGTCCGCGATCGCTGACCGGACCGGTCAGGCGACGCGCGCCAGCGATGACGTGGCACACGTCATAGGTCTTGTGACAGCCAGACGACAGACAGACGGCCGCGGGTCGTCCAAGGTGGCGCCATGCAGAGCACGCCGACGGTCACCAGAACGGAGACCAAGGCGTTGTTCCTGGCGGCCCTCGTTGGGTTGATGGTCGGAGTGGGCTGGATCGGCGGGTTCCTGCTCACCTTCTGACCCGGCGGACAACCGCAACGAGATCTCCTCCAGGAGTCGCACGGCCCACCTCCTCTCGGCGGTGGGCCGTGACGCGTCCTCCAGTTCGCCGCCGCGGTGCCGATGGGGAGACATGGAGGGAACCGTTCCGCACCGGCCGATCCGGCTGGAGTACCCAGCCGACACCAGGGCGGCCTGGCAGCCCCGCAAGCCCGAGTTCTCCGCGGCGTGCAACGCGCTGTCGCTCGGCATGCCGTACGGCGAGCCGTATGTGATGAAGGCGGTGCGCGACGCGCTGCCCGAGATCGAGGCCTCCGGCGACGAACGACTCGCCACCGAAGTCCGGGCCTACCTCGAACAAGAACGCGAGCACGCCCAACAGCACCGCCGGTTCAACGAGATCCTGCGGAACCAGCATCCTGCGCTGCGCCACGTCGAGCGCTGGCTGAAGCGGAGCTATGGCTTCCTCAACCGCCGAGCCGGGCATCGGTTCGGTGTGGCCTACGCCGCCGGGTTCGAGGCGACGGCGTTCGCCGCCGCTCGCTGGATGGACGCGAGGCGCCACTCGCTGTTCCGCGGCGCCGACGACGCACCCGCCACCCTCTTCCTGTGGCATCTCGCCGAAGAGGTCGAGCACAAGACCGTCGCCCACGATGTGTGGGCGGCCGTCGACGGCAACCGCCTCCGCTACGTCACAGCGATGGCGGTGTGCTTCGCCATGTTGGTGTGGTTCATCTTCTGTGGCGTCGTCGTCCAACTCGCGGCGTGGCGCAAGCTGTTCAGCCCGGTCGCATGGTTCCGGCTGTGGAGCTGGGGCATCGGCTTCTTCTTCGAGGTGGCGCCGACGATGGCGATCACCGCGTTGCCGTCGCACCATCCGAACCGTCAAGCGGACCCGTCGTGGATGCCCATGTGGTTGCAGGCCTACGACCCCGAGACGAACTCGATCCCGGCATGGGACGCGCCGATCGACGCCTACCTCGACCCGTCGCTGGCCACCGCCGCCTGATCCACGTTCTGATCGACCTCGAGGGCGAGTGACGCTTCAGGCCGCCGTGCCACGTTCTACGGTTGAGCATGGCATCGATCGACGAACGCGTGCGGTTTCCCGAGATCAGCCCGACGGCGTGGGAGCACCCCGCGGACCGGGCGGCACTCAACGCCCTCCGACGGATCCCGGGTTGGGACCTGGTCTTGCGCAAGCTGGTCGGGCTCTTCGGCGAGAAATCGATCCGGCTGACGTTCAAGGCCAACGCCGTGCGCGTGACCGAAACCCAGTACCCGTGGGTCCACGAACGGCTCCTGGCGGTCTGTGACGTCTTCGACGTCGCCGAACCGCCCGAGCTCTACGTCAGCCAGACACCGCTGGTCAACGCCGGAGCGGTCGGGCTCGACCATCCGTTCATCGTGTTGAACTCGTCGACGATCGAGGTCCTCGACCAGGACGAGATCGAGGCGGTGATCGGCCACGAGATGGGCCACATCCTGAGTGGCCATGCGTTGTACCGCACGATGCTGTTCATCCTGCTGCGGTTCACCTTCACGCGGTATCCGCTCGCCGGCGTGGCGGTCCGTCCGGTCCTGTACGCGCTCCTCGAATGGAGCCGCAAAGCCGAGCTGTCGTGTGATCGGGCCGGCGTGCTCGCAACCCAGCAGCCCCGGGTCATGATGAGCGCGCTGATGAAGATCGCCGGCGGAAGCCGAGGCGAGGACCTCGACCTCGACGCCTTCATCGCCCAGTCCGACGAGTACCGCGACGGTGGCGACACCCTCGACGGGATCTACAAGATGCTCGCCGCGCTCGGGTCCACCCATCCCTTCGCCGTGGTTCGAGTGGCCGAGCTCCGGAACTGGATCGACAGTGGCGCCTACGAGTCGATCCTCGCCGGCGAGTACCGCACCGTCGCCGACGACGCCGACACCGCCTACTCCGAGGATCTGGGCGACGCCGCCGCCGGGTACGCCTCTGCCGCTCGCGACCTGGTCGACGACGTCGGCAAGCGGGTCGGCAACGTCACCAGCCGAGTCGCCTCGGCGTGGCAGCGCAACGACGACTGATGCGGGCGCTGCTCATCGGGCCCGGGGCGATCGGGCTCACCGTCGGGGGTGCGTTGTTGCAGCGCGCCGACACGGCCTTGGCGGTCGCCGCCCGCACCCGGTTCGACGAGATGATCGTCGAACTCGACGACGCCTTGATCCAGAGCGAGGTGCCGGTCCTCACCGACCCGTTCGCCATCACCGGACCGTTCGACCTCGTGTTGCTCGGCACCAAGGCGCATCAGACCGACGACGTACGGCGCTGGCTCGAGGTGTCGTGTGCGGCCCACACGGACGTCGTCGTCCTCCAGAACGGCATCACGCATCGCGAGCGCGTCCAGCCGTTGATCGGCGACGCGTCGCTCGTCCCGGCGGTCGTCAACATCCCCGCCGACCGGGTCGCCCCCGGTCATGTGCGCGTCGGCTTCCGTCGCCAACTTGTCGTGCCCGACGACGACGCGGGACGGCGAACCATCGAACGTTTCGAGGGCACCCACCTCACCGTCACGCCGACCGACGACTGGCACACCGCCTCCTGGCAGAAGCTGCTGATGAACGCCGTCGTCGGTTCGATCACCGTGCTGGCTCGCACCCCGAACTCGGCGCTCACCGATCCCGACGCCCGGGCGCTCGCCGCCGAACTCGCCGACGAGGTCCAACAGGTCGCGATCGCCGACGGGGCCACGATCGAGCGCAGCGACTTCGGCCCGATCATCGACCTGGTCGCCGAGGCTGCGGGTGATCACATCTCGTCGATGACGACCGATCGACTCAACGGTCAGCCCACCGAGTGGCGGATCCGCAATCACGATGTCCTCGAACGTGCTCGACAGCACGGGATCGAGACCCCGTTGTTGCGGCACCTCACGACCCTGATCAGACTGGGCGAGCCCGACACCGACCCGTCCGAAACGAGGAGGACCCGCTGATGGCGATCAAGCCCGTGACCGAATTGGTGGACGCCGCCAAGGCCGAACTCGACAACATCTCCCCCGCCGAGGCCCAGCGGCGCGTCGACGAACAGGGCGCACTGATCGTCGACATCCGCGACGTCCGCGAACTGCAGCGCGAGGGCGCGATCCCCGGATCCAATCACTCGCCACGAGGCATGCTCGAGTTCTGGGTCGACCCCGGTTCGCCCTACGCCAAGGACATCTTCCAGGAAGATCGAGAGTTCATCTTCTGCTGCGCCGGCGGCATGCGTTCCGCGCTGGCGGCCAAGGCCCTGCAGGACATGGGGCTCCCCAAGGTCAGCCACATCGAGACCGGCTTCGGCGGGTGGCGAGCCGACGGCCTCGACGTCGTCGACTACGACACGTATCGCGCTCGGTGAACCGCCCGTCGGCGCAGCGCCCGGTCGCGTCGATCGTCTGGCGCCTCGACGAGTACGACAGCCGCGATCACGCTCGGCTCCACACCCTCGACGAGGGCGCCCGCCTGTGTGGCAACGCGGTCCTCGTGGTCGACGGCCGTCCCACCTCGATCGACTACCGGGTGGAGATCGATCGCGAGTGGCGCACGCTCGGCGCCACGATCGAGGTGCGGTCCGGCGCCGGCCGGCCGCGGGCCATCGAGGTCATCGCCGACGACGGCCACTGGCGCTTCGACGGCGTCATCGACTCGACCTTCGACGGGTGCCTCGACATCGATCTCGGATGGACACCGGCGACCAACCTCCTCCCGATCCGGCGCCATGACCTCGCGATCGGCGAGTCCGTGGTGATCGGCGCCACCTGGCTGCGCTTCCCCGAGCTCGAATTCAGCCGCAGCAGCCAGCGCTACACCCGCCTCGACCAGACGACCTGGCGGTACGAGTCCGGCGACTTCGCCCGAGACCTGACCGTGAACGACGTCGGCTTCGCGACGGCCTACGGCGACGACCTCTGGCAGGCGGTCGCCACCACCGACTGACCTCGATCTCGGCCCGGCCCCAGCGGGCGGCTAGGTTCGAGCCATGGCCGTGACCGAGAGCGCTCCCCCCGCCAAGAAGGAACGTTGGACCTACCAGTGGAAGGAACTCCACGACGAGGTCATCACGAGTGGACTGTGCACCGGGTGCGCGGGCTGTGTGATCAGCTGCCCCCACGACGTCATCGGCTATGAGCACGAGCCCGGCGCCTACAAGCCGTTCCACCTCGAGGAAGAGCTCGGCGAGTCCGACTGCATCCACGGCCAGAAGGGTTGTACCTCGTGCACCCGTGCCTGCCCCCGCTTCCGCATGTGGGAGCCCGAGGCCGACATGCACCTCCACGGCCGCGAGCGTGAGGCCGGCGAGATGTCGGGCATCTACTCCGACATCCTCCTCACCCGGGCGAGCGACGACTTCGTCTACGAGACCGGCCAGGACGGCGGCCTCGTCTCCGCCATGCTGATCTGGCTCCTCGAGAACGACGTCATCGACGGTGCCCTCACCTCCGGCGTCGAGACGCTCGAGAACGGCGAACCGGGCTGGAAGGCGTTCCCGATGGTCGCCACCAACCGCGACGAGGTCCTTCGCGGCGCCGGCAGTCGCTACACGTACTCGGCGAACACGATGGCCTTCGACGAGGCCAAGGAGAAGGGCCTCGAACGGCTCGCCCTCGTCGGCATGAGCTGCCAGACCTCGGTGGCGCCGGTGATGTGGCACCGCAAGATCGGCAAGGTCGGCAAGCCGTTCAAGCTCAACATCGGCCTGCTGTGCTCCAAGTCGTTCGACGACGCGCTCTTCGACGAACTCTTCGAGGTCAAGTACGGCCTCAAGAAGGAGAACATCGCCAAGATGAACATCAAGGGCGTGTTCCAGATCTGGACCAAGGACGGCGGCTACCACGAGATCAACCTCAAGGAGTGCCACGCCTGGACTCGTGAGGGTTGCACCCACTGCCCCGACTTCGCCGCTGAGCACGCCGACATCTCCACCGGCGGCATCGGCAACGAGACCGACTGGACCCTCACCATCGTGCGCACCGATCTCGGCCGCGCCGTCATCGACGCCATGGTGAAGGACGGCGCGATCGAGACCCGCCCCGGCGACGACGACCCGGGCGCCATCGCCTTGATGCACCGCCTCGCCGAGAACAGCCGCAAGCGCTGGCCGGAGTGGGCAGCCGGCGAAGCCCGAGTGGGAATTTCCGCCAAGCCCGGCGGTTGAGCACACTCGACGATCTCCCCCGAACAGAAAGAAGAGATTCGTGTCGACTGACATCGAGTTCTGGATCGACCCCATTTGACCCTGGTGCTGGGTGACGGCCCGTTGGGTCGTCGATGAGGTCAAGGACAAGCGTGATCTGAACATCACGTGGCAGCCGATCAGCCTGCTGCTCAAGAACCAGCCGCCGGAGGACTCCGACTACTACGCACCGGTCTTGAAGACCTTCAAGATGTTGCGGGTCCTGGAGTCGGTCCGAGCTGCCGAGGGCGAAGCCGCCGTCGGTGACCTGTACTGGCAGTTGGGCGCTCGAATCCATCACGACAAGAACTACGAGTTCGACATCACCGAGGCGCTCGAGTCCGCCGGCCTGCCCCTGTCGCACGCCGACGCCTTCGAGTCCGAGGAGTTCGACGCCGAGATCCGTGCCCGTCACGATGCCGGCCTCGCCCTCACCGGCGACGACGTCGGTACGCCGATCATCGCGATGACCGATCCTCGCGGCGTGAAGCAGGGCATCTTCGGTCCCGTCATCACCGCCGTCCCCGAGGGCGACGACGCCCTCACCCTGTGGGACGGCATGGCGATGATGATGAGCATCGACGGCTTCTGGGAGCTCAAGCGCACCCGGACCCGCGGGCCCGAGTTCCCCGACCGGCCCGAGTGAACCCAACCGAACACCGATGAACGAGGACGGGAGCCTCCCGCCGACCGACGAGCCGTCGATCTACCACCTGCTCAAGCCCGAGATGCTCGAGCACGGTGACGGTCGGGCCGTCCTGCGCTTCACCCCCGAACCCGAGTGGACGATCGGCAACGGGGTGGTGCAGGGCGGCATCGTCACCGCCATGCTCGACATGGCGATGGCGTACGCCTCGAACGGCCTGTCGACGGCGACGATCACCGTCGACATCCTGCGGCCGGCGATCGGTGAGCTGACCGCCACCGGCGAGGTCACCAAGATGGGTCGGCGGTTGTTGTTCGCCACCGGCGAACTCCACGACGCCGAGGGTCGCCTGATCGCCCGCGGCAACCAGACGGCCATCCCGCCCACGAACTGAGCGCGTCTCCCGGGTCGCTGCGTCGTCAGCGACTCGGGGTCGCGACACGCTTCATGATCCGCTCGGCGGGCCCGACCGGGTTCCACCGGACGAAGCCGACACAACTGAGCACCATGAGCCCGACGAGGGCGAAGAAGCTCGCCTCCTGGGTGCCGACGGACCACCCGAGCGGGGCGATGCCGAACTCGAAGACCCCGACCACCAGCACGATGTGGAGCAGGTAGGCGGTCAACGACATCGACCCGGTCGCGACGAGTGGTCCGAGCCGGCCCGTCACCGCCTGCGGCAACGCGATCGCCGCTGCGATCAGCGCGACGGCGATCCCGCCGGTCTGCACGGTCCAACCGGCCATGCCCGAGTGACCAGCGGTCGCGAGGAGCTGGCGCCATCCCTCGGCTGCGGGCCCGCCCAACAGGCCGACGACGAGTCCGGCGATCACGGCCACGCCCGCACCGCCGGCGACCAAGCGGCCGACGACGGCTCGGTGGCGGAGGTCCAACCGGCCGAGCAGCACGCCGAGGGTGAAGAAGCCGATCCAGAGCACCATCGGATAGTGGCCGACGGCGAGGATGTCCCAGGCCGTCTCCACGACCGGATCGACCAGGGTGCCGTCGGCCGCGCCTCGCACGCCGTCGTCGAGGTTCGGCACCGCGAGGAGGGCGACCGGGCCCCCGAGGAGGCCGGCGGCGGTGACGGCCGCCAGCGCTCGGCGGGACGCACCGGCCAGCCAGGGAGCCACGAGGAAGGCGACGCCGTAGTGCTGGAGGATCGAGGCTTCCCAGACCGTTCCGGCCAGCGCCAGCCCGACACCGACGAGCGCGATGCCTCGACGGCGAAGCGCTCGGGGGTCCGCGGATCGGGACCCGCCGGCGGTGATCAACGCCAGTGACACGCCCGACAAGACGAAGAACACGACCGACGCGCGGCCGGCGGACTCCCGGAACAGCCAGGCGACCCACCCGGTCGACGTACCACCGTCGGGGCCCTCGATGAAGACGTGCTGGGTACACATCGCCGCGAGCGCGAGCCCACGAGCGAGGTCGATGCCGCGGATCCGACCGCGCCGAACCGGCGCATCGGTGGAGGTGACAGCGGGGGCGGTGGCGGTGCTCATTCCCCCACCATGACGATCCCTCGTTGAGAGATCGCTGAGAGTCTGCCTAGAGGACCTCGTCGAGGACGGCGCAGGCCCGGGCGACGTCGTCTGCGGTGTTGTAGTGCACCGCCGAGACCCGGACGACACCGTCGTCGATGTCGAGGCCGAGCGCCTCCATCAGTCGGTGGGCGTAGAAGTTGCCGTGGCCACACGACACCTTCCCGGCGATCAGGGCGTCGTAGATCGAGGCCGAGGTTCGGCCCGGGACGTGGAAGGCGATCGTGGGCGCCCGCACCGCGTGATCCGCGGTCGGTGCCCCGACGAGTCGGACCGACTCGTTGGCGAGCAACTGGTCGACGAGCGGCTGGATCGTCTGCTCCTCGTGGGCCCCGAACGCGTCGAAGAGCGCCGCGGTCCGGGTGCGTCGATCCTCGCCGGCGATGTCGTGGTGGGCGATGAGGGCGTCGTAGTAGTCGACGATGCCGGCGACCGCGCCGATCGCCGCATGGTCGGGACCGGCGGGGGTCAGGTAAGCCTCGGGGTGGCCTTCCTTGAAGAAGTGGCTCTCGTTGTGAAGCTGCTCGAGCAACGACCGGCGGGTGTACATCAGCCCGACATGGGGCCCGTAGGTCTTGTAGGTCGAGTAGAGGTACACGTCGCAGTCGAGGGCCTCGACGTCGGGCAACCCGTGCGGCGCATAGGACACCCCATCGACGACGATGTGGCCGCCGACCGCGTGGAGCCGGTCGGCGAGGGCGCGGAACCGGGTTGATCGTGGCGGCGATGTTGGAGGCGTGGGTCACCGCGAGCAGGCGGGTGCGGTCGGTGACGAGCTCGTCGAGGTCGGCGGGATCGAGCAGGCCCGTCGTCGGGTCGACCCGCCACTCCTTCACGACGATGCCGGTGTCGGCGAGGCGGCGCCAGGCCCCGCCGTTCGCCTCATGATCCTGGTTGGTGACGATGATCTCGTCGCCGTCGTTCCACATCGGCCGCATCGCCTTGGCCAGGACGTAGGTGTTCTGACTGGTCGACGGACCGAAGTGGATCTCGTCCTCCGATGCGTTGAACAGCTCGGCCATTACCGTCCGGGAACGATCCATCGCCTCGGTGGCCATCACCGACGGCCCGAAATCCCACTCCGGCTGGCACTTGCCGTGGGCGAAGAGATCGGCGAGCAGATCGACGACCTGACGTGGGCAGTAGCTCCCGCCGGCGTTCTCCAGGTGCGCCCACTGCCCGGTCTGGGCGTGCGTGAACGACGGGAACTGGGCGCGGACGAAGTCGAGATCGAGAGTCGTCATGCCGGCACGCTAGCCGTCGAGACGACGGCCTCGGTCAGACGTTGTTGGCGCAGCCGGTGAGGAAGGCCTCGATGTCGGCCGGGATCTGCGTCGGGTCGTCGCGCAGGTTGGATTCGAGATCCTTGAAGGCTTCGAAGTCGCGCCCCGCGACCGCATCGGCGACGTCGACGAGCTGGTTGTCGCCGTTGATCGAACCGCCGAAGTACTCGACGATCTCGACGAAGGCGCACTCGCAGTAGTTGGCGATCTGAGCGTCGGTGAACTCGACGGCGGCGCCGTCTTCACCGTTGGCCTCCACGCAGGCGGTCATGAAGTTCTCGCGCAGGCGGCCGTCTTCTTCGGCCTCGGCCCAGGTCTCGGGATCGTTGGACGAACCACACGCGCTCGCGAGCAGGAGCACGCTGAGCAGGAGAACGAGGATGGTGACGGGGCGCTTCGGAGTACGCATGACGCCCCGAGGCTAGCGGGGCGAGGTGCCCGGACTACGCCGCTCGGCCGAAAAGGCTGGCCAGGTGACGGTCTCCGGTCGCCCGGTAGATCGCCGCATCGAACACCACCGCGCCGGCGCCGCTGGCGAGGGCCGGGTTCTGCAGGTTGAGCGCCGCGAGCCGAGATCGGGTGGCCTGCAGATCGTTGTCCGCGCTGTCCTCGGCGAGCAAGCCGAACTCGTCGGTGAGGTCGAGCTCGACGGGAACGATGGTGCGGGTGCGCTGCATACAGACACCTTCGGCGATCACGCCAGCGGTGCTACAGAGGCGAATGGACCATCCCGGTTCGATTCGATCCAGACGGCCCAAAGGTCATCGCGCGAACCGGGACCTGCGACCTGGTTTCGCAGCGGCTCAGGTGGGCTATTCGGCCCCGAGCGCCCGGGCCCGGGCGAAGACGGCGTCGAGCATGTCCTCGGTGAGCCGGCCGGTGAACGTGTTCTGCTGGCTCACGTGGAAGCTGCACAGCAGCGTCTTACCGTCGTCGAGCGGCACCTCGACGCCGTGCCCGAACTTGGGACGCGGGCGAATCCCGAGCTCCTGGGCGGCGACCTGATAGCCGAAGCCGCCGAGCACGATGATCACCTTCAGATTGGTGAGCGCGTCGAGCTCGCGCTGGAAGAACGGACGACAGGTGTCGCGCTCAGCCGTGGTGGGCTTGTTCTCCGGCGGCGCGCACTTCACGGGCGAGGTGATCCAGGCACCGTCGAGTTCGAGCCCGTCGTCGAGCGACACCGACTCGGGCTGGTTCGCATACCCGGCCCGGTAGAGCGCCCGGTACAGCCAGTCGCCGCTGCGGTCGCCGGTGAACATCCGGCCGGTGCGGTTCGCGCCATGCGCGGCGGGGGCGAGACCGACGACGAGGAGATGTGCGGCGGGGTCGCCGAACCCCGGCACGCCCCGGGCCCAGTAGTCGTCGTCCTGGTAGGCCGCCCGCTTCTCCCGCCCGATCTTCTCTCGCCACTCCACCAGCCGGTCGCAGCGGCGACAGTCGCCGACCTCGTCGGCGAGCACCGTCAGCTTCTCGGCAGCGAGTTTCCGATCTCGGGAATCCACGGCCCGCAGGCTACGTTGAGCGAGCAATGGCACGACGTTCGAGTCCCCCCAAACCCACCCTCGTCCTCTTCGTTCGCCACGGGCAGACCCCGACGACCGGCGCCACCCTGCCGGGCCGGGCGCCCGGGCTCCACCTCGCCGACAAGGGCGTCGCCCAGGCCGAGGCGGCTGCGGCGCGCATCGGCGCGCTGAAGAACGTCGCCGCGATCTACGCCTCCCCGATGGAACGCACGAAGGAGACCGCGGCGCCGATCGCGAAGGCACGCAAGCTCCGTGTTCGTCAGGCGAAGGGCCTGATCGAGTGCGACTTCGGTGACTGGACCGGCAAGAAGCTCGCCGATCTCCGCAAGCTCGACGAGTGGAAGACCGTCCAGCGGTATCCGAGCGGTTTCCGCTTCCCCGGCGGGGAGTCGTTCGCGGAGATGCAGTCGCGGGCCGTCGACGCCACCCACGAACTCGTCGCTGCGCATCCCGGCGAGACGATCGTCGCCGTCTCCCACGCCGACGTGATCAAGGCGGTCGTGGCCGCAGCCGCCGGCACCCACCTCGATCTGTTCCAGCGCATCGTCGTGTCGCCGTGCTCGATCACCGGGATCCTCTACGGCCCGGAAGGCCCGATCGTGCTCACCGTGAACTCCACCGGCGACGACCTGTCGACCCTGGCACCGTCATGAACGAGTCCTTCGTCTTCACCGAGGTGGAGTTCTTCACCGTCGGCACCCTCGGTCCCCGAGGCGAGCGGGTCTTCTACCTCCAGGTCCGTGGCGATGGCCAACTCGTCTCGCTGCGGCTCGAGAAGCAACAGGTCGCCACCCTCGCCGACTATCTCGAGCGGATGATGGAGGACCTTCCCGAGGTCTCCGTCGGACCTCTCCCCACCGACCTCACCTTGCGAGAGCCGGTCGTGTCGGCCTGGACCGTCGGTCAGATGGGGGTGGCCTATGCGGCGGACGACGACCGCTTGATCGTCATCGCCGAGGAGATGGTCGCCGACGACGACTTCGAGATCGAGCCGGCGTCGGCTCGGTTCGTCCTCAAGCGGGAGCAGGTGATCGGTTTGATCGACCGGGCGCGCGACGTCGTGTCCGCCGGCCGACCGCCGTGCGTCTTCTGCGGGCAGCCCTTGCAGCCGCGCAACGGCGAGTGGTGCCCCTGCCACAACTGATCCGATCGTGGCCGCCGACGACTCCGACGACGACTCGCCGTTCCTCGAGCGGGAGCCGATCCCGACCGACCGGGCGCTGACCCTGCTCGCGGAGGGCGAGGTCGAGATCCTCGGACGGATGCCGTACTCGAGCAATGCGACGTTCCTGGTCGACATCCACCACGACGACCTCGAGGCCCAGGCCATCTACAAGCCGCTGCGGGGCGAGTCTCCGCTCTGGGACTTCCCCGATGGGCTCTACAAACGTGAGATCGCGGCCTTTCGAGCCAGCGAGGCGCTCGGCTGGGATGTCGTTCCTCCGACGATCGAACGCGACCTCGTCCACGGCGTCGGCTCGCTGCAGTTGTTCATGCCGTGCATCTTCGAAGAGCACTACTTCACGCTTCGCGAAGAGACCGATCGGTGGGACGACGAGTTCCGGCGGATCTGTGCGTTCGACATCGTGATCAACAACACCGATCGCAAGGCCGGCCACTGCATTCTCGGCACCGACGACAAGATCTGGGCGATCGATCACGGCGTCGCCTTCCATCACGAGTTCAAGCTGCGAACCGTGATCTGGGACTTCGTGGGCGAACCGGTCCCGGACGAACTGTGCGACGACCTCTGGCGCTTCGTCGACGACGTGCCGCCCGAACTCGACGAGCTCCTCAGCCCGTTCGAACGGGAGGCGATGCGCACGCGCACGACCGCCCTGGGCACGGCCCGCACGTTCCCGCGAGACGACACCGGTGGCCGCCGGTTCCCCTGGCCCCTCGTCTGAGCCGAGTTCTGCCCAGATCGGACAGAACACCCCGACGGGCGGACGGAACCGGGCCCGAACCGAAGAAATCTGGGCGCGTCTGCCCTGAAATTCCGGGGTTCTTCGGCGATCCGGCAGAAAACCCCGAAAAAACCACCCCAGAACCCAGCACGGAAAAATCATCTGTGCTATATTGGATAAATCACATCGCCTCACCGGTTCAGCCCGGCGGGGCGATTTCTGGTTTTCGGCTCCAGTTCGTAGATCCCGCAGGCGGCGACCGCACCCGAAAACGACGAAACCCCCGGCCGAAGCCGGGGGTTTCGATCAGAGCCTGCGATCAGGCGGGGTGACTCAGCGAGCCTTGAGCGCCTCGATGAGGGCCGGCATCACCTTGTGAACGTCGCCCACGATGCCGAGGTCGGCGACGGCGAAGATCGGCGCCTCCGGATCCTTGTTGATCGCGATGATGTTCTTGGAGCCCTTCATGCCCACCAGGTGCTGGGTGGCACCGGAGATGCCCGCAGCGATGTAGACGGTGGGCTTCACGACCTTGCCGGTCTGGCCGACCTGCATCGAGTAGGGCACCCAACCGGCATCGACGATCGCACGGCTGGCGCCGGCGGCACCGCCGACGGTCTTGGCCAGATCGTCGACCATCGAGAAGGCGTCGGCCTCGCCGAGGCCACGGCCGCCGGAGACGACGATGTTGGCTTCGTCGAGCTTCGGGCCGTCGGACTCCTCGACATGGCTGTTCACGATCTTCGCAGCGCCGGCAGCGCCGAGATCGGGAACGTCGAGATCCTCGGTGTCGGCCTCCGCGCCGCCCACACCCTCAGCCTCGAAGGACTTCGGACGGACGAGGAAGATGCCGGCCTTGCCGGAGGTGTTCTTGGTCTTGACGTCGGTGACACCACCGAACACCGGCTCCGAGCCGATGAGCTGGTCGCCGTCGGCCTCGAGGGCGACGACGTTGGTGATGACCGGCGTGTCGAGCTTCACCGAGAGGCGACCAGCGACATCGCGGCCGTCCTGGGTGGTGCCGAGCAGGAAGGCGTCCGGGCCGTCACCGTCTTCGACGGCGGCAGCGACCGCGGCGGCGACCGCCACGCCCTGGAGCCCACCGTCGAGATCGCCGGTGCTGTAGACCGTCTCGGCGCCGTGCTCGCCGAGCTCTTCGGCGTAGTCGTCGCCGTCGCCGGCCATGAACACCTCGACGGTGTCGGCCAGGTCACGAGCGGCGGCGAGCATTTCGAGGGTGATCGAAGCCACGGCGTCGCCGTTGCTTTCACCGAACACCCAGATCTTGTCGAGTCCCATGATCAGTGCCTCCTACAGGACCTTGAGGTCGTCGAGGAAGGCGACGATCTTCTCGTAGGCGTCGCCTTCGTCCTCGATGACTTCGCCGGCCTCACGAGCGGGGGCATCGGCGATCGAAACGATTTCCTGACCGGCGCCGGCCCAACCGACCTGACCGGCGTCGACGCCGAGGCCAGCGAGGTCGAGTTCGTCGCCCGGCTTGCTCTTGGCCGCCATGATGCCCTTGAAGGACGGGTAGCGGGGCTCGACCACACCAGCGGTGACCGAGACGAGCGCCGGAAGCGGGCACTCGACCTCGTCGTAGCCGGCTTCGGTCTGACGCTGCACCTTGGCAGCGCCACCGTCGATGGCGACCGACTTGGCGAAGGTCACCGACGGGAGATCCATGATCGCCGCGATCTGCTCGGGAACGGTGCCCGTGTAGCCGTCGCTCGACTCGGTGGCGGCGAGGATGAGATCGGGCTCCTGGCGGGCGATCGCCGCGGCCAGCACCTTGGCGGTGCCGAGGGCGTCCGAACCCTGGAGGGCATCGTCGCTCACGATGGTCGCGCTGGCGGCGCCCATCGCGAGGGCGGTGCGCAGACCAGCGACCTCATTGTTGGGAGCCATCGACACCAGGTGAACTTCGCCTTCACCGGCAGCGTCGACGAGCTGCAGAGCCATCTCGACCCCGTAGGAATCGGACTCGTCCAGGATGAGCTTCGAATCCCGCTTGAGCGTCTTGGTCTCAGGGTCGAGCGCACCCGGGTCAGCCGGATCCGGGATCTGCTTTACACAGACAACAACCTTCATGACCGCAGAGTCTGCCAGTGCGTGTGAGGAATGCCTATCTGGGCGAACCAGATAGTTTGGGCGTTCTTGCGGATCCTGTTCATCGTCAATTCGGTCGCGTCGTCGGTCACCGCCCGTCGGCGGGTCGTGATCCACAAGGCGCTGTCCGCCGATCACGACGTGACCCTCGCCGAAACGAGCCGTCGCGGCCACGCGACCCGGCTCGCGCAGTCGGCGGCGCGAGAGAACTACGACCTGGTCGTCGTGCTCGGTGGCGACGGCACCCTCAACGAGGCCGCCAACGGTTTGGCCGGGACCGACACGGCGCTCGCCACCCTTCCCGGCGGGTCGACCAACGTGTTCGCCCGGATTCTCGGTCTGCCCGACGACAGCGTCGACGCGGTCGGCGTGCTCCTCGAAGCGCTCGATGCGGGGAACATCCAACGGATCGGGCTCGGTTCGGTCGAGGGCCGCTACTTCTTGTTCCACTGCGGCGTCGGGTTCGACGCGGCGGTGGTCGAGCAGGTCGAGCGCCGCGGGCCCTGGAAGCGCTGGGCGGGTCATCCGCTCTTCATCTACGCCGCGATCGACACCTGGATCCGACGGGTCGATCGCACGAACCCGCCGTTGCGGCTCGTCGACGGGCACGGCCACACCCTCACCACCGGCTTCTTCAGCGTGGTGATGAATGCCGACCCGTACACGTTCCTCGGAAGCCGAGCCCTCGAGCTCGTTCCGGGGCTGTCGCTCGAGGAGCCGCTCGCGGCCGTCACGCTCGAACGGCTCGACCTCCGCACCCTGGGGCCGGTCGCCACGACGGCGTTGGCCCACCGACCCCTCGACGGCCGCCGCAACCTCGATGTGCGCACCGACGTGCGGTCCCTCGTGATTGAGAGCGACCCGCCGAGCCCCTACCAGGTCGACGGCGACCACCTCGGCGCCAGCAAACGACTGCGGTTCGCATGGACCCCAGCCCACCTGTCGTTGCTCGTGCCTCTCCCGACCGAGGACGGAACCTCAGGATCCCCGCTGCGCTGAGCTCAGGATCCCCGCTGCGCTGAGCTCAGGATCGATCGTCGAGGACGCGGCGGGCGACGTCGGGCACGTCGGTGCAGATGCCGTCGACCCCCATGTCGGCCAGCGCCACCATGCGGTTGGGATCGTTGACCGTCCACACGTTGACCTGCAGGCCCTCGGCGTGCGCCCGCTGCACGAGTGACTCGGTGACCAGCGGATCGTAGGGATGGATCGCCGACATCTCGTGGCCGATCGCCCGAGCGATCGACGAGACCGGATCGCCGATGTCGAAGAGGTAGGCGAGCGGAATCGTCGGATCGACCGCATGCAGACGGTCGAGGGCATCGATGTTGAACGACGACACCAGGGCGTTCTCCGGGCCGAGATAGGCCTGCACGAGCCCCGCGACCGCGTCGGACACCAGATGCTCGGCGTCGTAGTCGGGGTCGCTCGGCAGGTTCTTGATCTCGATGTTGACGCCCATGCCCTGACACTCTTCGAGGGCCTCGGCCAGGCTCGGCACGAACTCCGGCAGCTCCTCGACGGTGAGATCGGCCACGAGGCGCCCGTCGTCGAGCTGCGCATCGTGGTGCACGACCGCGACACCGTCAGCGGTACGACGCACGTCGAGCTCGACCCATTCCGCGCCGAACTCGCGAGCCAGACGGAACGCCGGGAGCGTGTTCTCCCTCGCTGCCTCACGCGCCCCGCGATGGGCGATCACGGTGGGGGCCGGTGCCATACCGGCAGTCTTCCACCTCTCCAGCGGCTTGTGGCGGCCATTCGGCCCGAAATCCCGGCCCTCTGCGACGCGGTGACCACGCTACGTGGAAAACAAGAACCGGTTCCACATTGGCCCTGGACAGGAGTAGAACCGGTTCCTATTGTGGCACTCGACCGGGACATGGCCCGGATCGCACAACCCAGGGGGACTTTCGTGGCACTGACCGCTGATGCTTTTTCGAGCAGCGTGGACTGGCGCAAGGAGGCTCGCTGCCGCGACACGGACCCGGGCCTGTTCTTCCCGGTCGGTACCACCGGCCTCGCCGTCGAACAGATCGACAACGCCAAGGCCGTGTGCAACGAATGCGCTTGCCGCGACGCCTGCCTCGAATTCGCCCTGTCGACCAACCAGGACACCGGCGTCTGGGGTGGCACCTCCGAAGAAGAGCGCCGCGTGATCCGCCGAGCTCGTCGCAAGCAGCGCGCCGCCCTCTCGGCCTGAATCAGCCCACGACCACCGGCTCTCGACGCCGGGGGATCCGCATCTCGACCAACGTCCCCACCGGGCCGGTGTCGCGCGCCGGACCGATCGTGATCGTGCCGGCGAGATCGGCGATCACGAACTGACGCACGATCGCCAGACCGAGCCCGGCGTCGCGGTCCAACGAGAAGCCGTCGGGGATCCCGACCCCGTCGTCGCTCACCCGCACCACGAAGTCGCGGCGACCGGCCGCCAGCTCGACCTCGACGGTGGTCGAGGTGTCCGCGACCGCATGATCGACAGCGTTCTGCACCAGCTCGACGAGGGCGACGGCCAAGGGCATCGCCATCTCACCGTTGAGCTCTCCCAGCGCGCCGTTGACGGTGATCCGCAGGGGACGCTCGGGTGACGTGAACCCCTCCTCGACCATCCGCACGACACGACGCACGACCGTGTCGAAGTCGACCTCGTCGGTGGCGTCGGTCGCCAAGGTCTCGTGAACGATCGCGATCGAGCCGATCCGCCGAGCGCTCTGGGCGACCGCGTCCTTGGCCTCGCCGGTCGCCAACCGGCGAGCCTGGAGCTGGAGCAGCGACTGGATCGTCTGCAGGTTGTTCTTCACCCGGTGATGGATCTCGCGGATGGTCGCGTCCTTGGAGACCAGGAGCCGATCGCGACTCCGAAGCTCCGACACATCACGGGTCAGGGCGAGTACCCCGGTCGAGCGTCCGTTCTCGATCAGCGGATGACAGCGCACCACCACCGAGAGGTCGTCGCCGTGCTCGATCTCGGTGATCGTGCTCCCGCGGGTCTCAAGCGCCCGCCGGACCACGGCGTCGTCGATCCCCACCGATTCCAAGCGCCGGCCGATCACCTCGGCCTGGACCCCGAGCCGGTGCAGCGCCGACACCGCATTCGGTGACGCGAACTCGACCCGCTGCTCACGATCGAGGACCAGCACCCCGTCACCGACGCGCGGTTCGCGGAACTCGCCGGACTTCTCGGGACGTCCGGCGGGGAACGCGCCCTGCTCGATCATCACCGCGAACCGGTCGAACAACGCCCGATACGCCTGCTCGAGCCCGGTCGGCGTACGGCTGAGTCCGGCATCCCCCTCGCGGGTGAGCACGGCGATGATCTCGTCACCGAACCGGACCGGCACATGGTCGATCAGCAGACTGTGGGCACCGAGCGGGGCGGTCACCCCTTCTTCGACCACCTCGTCGAGCGCGCCCGGCGGCAGCGGGTCGGCGGACGGGAGCTCGGCCCGCACTCCGTCGAGCAGGGCGCGCCGCAGGACCGGTCGGCTGGCGGCGCGGAGCCGGGTACCGACCGGATCACCGAAGTGAGCGGTGGCACCGGTGGTGGAGCGGACGTGACCGAGCACGACGAACTCCGACGCCGTCTCGTCGACGGGCGCGTACAACAGGAGGTCGGCGAACGACAGGTCGCACGGCAACGCCCATGACCCGACGAGCCGCTGCAGATGCGCGATCGCGTGGTCGTCGAGGGTGGTGTGGGCGGCGGCCAGCTCGGCGAGACTCGCCATCGGTCAGCCGCCGCGCTCGCTCAGCCGAAGCCGATCGGGTTCGAGCCGGCCGGGCCGAGCTCCACGTACGCGAGCCGAGACGCAGCGATGCCGACTTCCTTGCCCTTGTCGTCGGTCAGCCACAGGACACCTTCGCCGCTCGCGAGGGCGGCGTCGATCTCGGTCTTCAGCGCGGCACGATCGGTGTCGTCGGCGAGTTGCAGGTTGATCTCGCGGGGGTTGTCGGTGACGCCAATGCGGATGTCCACGGGAGCTCCAGGGTTGAGGGGCGATCAACTGTTGATCTTGAGTTCGGGATGCGTGCGCTTGCTCGGCGCATGCGCGAGCACCCACTTTGCCATCTCGACGAACACAAGCGACGCCTCGTTGTCGGGTTCGATGGCCATGACGGGGCGGCCCTGGTCCGAACCCTCCCGCATCGGGATGGTCATCGGCACCTGGCCGATGAGGTCGACCTCGAGCCGCTCGGCGAGATCCTGCCCACCGCCGGCGCCGAACAACGGGTAACGCTTGCCGTCATCGCCGGTGAACCACGACATGTTCTCGATCACGCCGCGCACCGGCAGGTTGACC
>CAZEML010000008.1:42581-49622 GCA_964513285.1 uncultured Candidatus Nemicrothrix sp. | reverse complement strand
GGCCCAACCGGCAGTCCTCGAAGGCGAGCACCTCTTCGCCACCGAACGCATGGTCGTCTCCCCCGGCGCCGGCATCTTCGACCCCAACGAGTCCTGCATCGACGGCACCACGATCGAGGTCGGCCAACTGCTCGGCATGGTCGGCTCGATGGAGGTCCGCAGCAGCTTCGCCGGCGAGATCAAGGGCGTGCTCGCCTACGACGGCGAACGGGTGACGTCCCGTCAGCCCATCGCCTGGCTCCGCACCCGCGCATGACCGTCCGCATCGCGGGGATCGGCACGTCGCTTCCCGAGAAGATCGTCACCAACCACGACCTCGCCCAGAACATGGACACCTCCGACGAGTGGATCCGTGAACGCTCGGGCATCGGTGAGCGCCGCGTCGGCGGGCTCACCTCGGCCATGGCGATCGAGGCCGGCGCCGCGGCCATCAAGGACGCCGGGCTCGTGCCCGACGACATCGGCTTCATCACCCTCGCCACCAGCACCCCCGACCACACGTTCCCCGGCACGGCCACCAAGGTCGCGGCCGGGCTCGGCATCCAGTGCGGAGCGATGGATCTCAACGTCGCCTGCGCCGGGTTCCCGTACGCCTACGTCAGCACCTACGGGATGATGCTCACGCCCGGCGGACCCGAACGGAGCCTGGTGATCGGCAGCGACGCCATGTCGACCATCGTCGACTGGACCGACCGCGGCACCGCCATCCTCTTCGGCGACGGCGCCGGCGCCGCCGTGCTCGAACGCCACGAGCAAGGTCGCCTGCTCGGGCAGGACTTCGCAGTCAACGGCGACCTCAAGTCGATCCTCTACTGTGACCTCGGAGACACCATCAAGATGGAAGGCCGCGAGGTCTTCAAACGAGCGGTCCGGGCCGTCACCCGGTCGGTCGAGACCGCCCTCGACCAGGCCGGCCTCACCGCCGCCGACATCGACGTGGTCCTCCCCCACCAAGCCAACATCCGCATCGTCGATGCGATCTGCCAGCGCCTCGGCATCCCGATGGAGAAGACCCACAACGTGCTCGAACACACCGGCAACACCTCCGCCGCCAGCATTCCGCTGGCGATGGCGGCCGCCAACGACGCCGGGGCGCTCGTGCCCGGCGCCACCGTGCTCATGACCGGCTTCGGCGCCGGCATGGCGTGGGGAACCGTGGTGGTGGAGTGGTGAGCGGCCGCGTCGTTCTCGTCACCGGTGGCAACCGCGGCATCGGCCACGCGATCGCCAAGCGCTTCTCCGCCGCCGGCCACCGGGTCGCCATCACCTCACGCTCGGGCAGCGCAGAGGACAGCGACGACCTCCTCGTCGTGCAGGCCGACGTCACCGACACCGCCTCGGTCGACGCCGCCGTCTCTGAGATCGAGGAGAAGCTCGGCCCGGTCGAGGTGCTCGTCTCCAACGCGGGCATGACCAAGGACGGCCTGATCCTGCGCATGAGCGATGACGACTTCATCGACGTCGTCGACGCCAACCTCACCGGCGGTTTCCGCGTCGCCAAGCGCGTGTCCAAGGGGATGATGAAGGGCCGTTGGGGCCGCATGATCTTCATCTCCTCGATCGTGGGCCTCGGCGGGCAAGCCGGCCAGGCCAACTACGCCGCCAGCAAGGCCGGCTTGATCGGCATGGCGAAGTCCTTCGCGAAGGAGTTCGCCAGCCGCGGCATCACCGCGAACGTCATCGCTCCCGGTCCGATCGAGACCGACATGTTGATGGCGCTCACCGACGATCAGCGCGAAGCGATGCTGAGCGTCGTCCCGCTCGGCCGACTCGGCCAAGGCGACGAGATCGCAGCTGCGGTCGAGTTCCTCGCGTCCGAGTCCGCTGGCTACATCACCGGTACCGTGTTGCCGGTCGATGGTGGGTACTCGATGGGCTGAGTAGCCTGTCTGACGCCCTCACAACCGATCTTTCGACCCCGTCGCTGGACGAGGGGGTCACCAACCAATGGAGCAATGCAGTGAGTGACAACTTCGAACGATTCACGAAGTGCGCCGTCGAGGTCCTTTCCGTCGACGCGGCGCAGGTCGTGCCCGAGGCGACCTTCGAGTCCCTCGACGCCGACAGCCTCGACCTGGTCGAGCTCGTCATGGCGCTCGAAGAGGAGTTCGACGTCAACGTCGAAGAAGAAGAGCTCGAGGGCGTGAACACCATCAAGGCCGCCTTCGACCTGGTCGAGTCCAAGCTCTGATGCAGGGCCGTCGCGTCGCCGTCACCGGCATCGGCGTCGTCGCGCCCGCCGGCATCGGCAAGGACGCCTTCTGGAACGGCCTGCTCTCGCCGGCGCCCAACGGTTTCCGCCAGATCGAGGACTGGGACCCCGCGCCCTACTTCGACAACCCCAAGGAAGCCCGTCGCAGCGACCGGGTGAGCCAGTTCACCCTGGCCGCGGCCGCCGAGGCGCTCGAGCAGGCCGGTGAGATCACCGCCGACCCGGCTCGGCGCGGCACCTTCGTTGGGACCGGCGTGGGCGGCATCGGCACGCTCGAAGAACAGATCGAAGTCCGCCTCACCAAGGGTGAGCGTCGGGTCTCGCCGTTCCTCGTGCCGATGATGATGGCCAACGCCCCGGCCGCGACGATCTCGATGCGCTACGGCTGGCAGGGTCCGTGTGAGAACACGGTCACCGCCTGTGCCGCCGGCACCCACGCCATCGGCAACGCGGCCCGCATGGTCGCCGACGGCCGCTGCGACGTCGTGATGGCGGGCGGTGCCGAGGCGCCGTTCACCCCCACCGCGGTCGCCGGCTTCGGCAACATGACGGCCCTGTCGAACAGCGGCGACAGTCGCCCGTTCGACACCAACCGTGACGGCTTCGTCATGGCCGAAGGCGCCGCCATCCTCATCCTCGAGGAATGGGACATGGCCGTCGAGCGTGGCGCCACCATCCTCGGCGAGGTGCTCGGTTCGGCCTCCACCGCCGACGCCCACCACATCACGGCCCCGTCACCGGGCGGCGTGGGTGCGGTCACGTGCATGCAGTTGGCGATGGAGGATGCCGGTATCACGCCCGAGCAGGTCCGCCACATCAACGCCCACGGCACGTCGACCGACAAGAACGACGCTGCTGAGGCCGAGGCGGTCGCCAAGGTGTTCGGCACCGACGACTCCAGCCCGCTGGTCACCTCGACCAAGGGCATCACCGGTCACGCCCTCGGCGGCGCCGGCGCCCTCGAGGCGGTTGCCGTTCTGCTCGCCATGCAGCACAAGCAGGTTCCGCCGACCGCCGGTCTCGTCGATCCCGATCCGGAGCTTCCGGCGATCAACATCGTCCGCGATGGCCCCGCCGATTGGGAGCCCGGCCCGTCGCTGTCCAACAGCTTCGGGTTCGGCGGCCACAACGGCACGATCGTCCTCGGCCCCGCCGACTAATCCACGATCACTCTCGTTCGAAGCGCCTCGGGTTCGCCCGGGGCGCTTCGTCGTTTTCGCCGCTAGCCGCCCACCGGTGAGCCGTGATGGTTGACCAGGAGCCAGCGTTCGCCGTCGCGAACGAAGATGTTGGTGGCGGCCACGGTGCCGGTGATCCCGGGCGCGACGAGGTTCTCGTCGCAGGTCACCCACGCCACATCGTCGACCACCTCGATCACCTCGTTGGTGATGATGAACTGGTTGCGACCCGGCCCTTCCAGGATCCGGCGCCAGGACTCCTCCACCGCCGGCCAGCCGCGCAGGATCGGCCACCCCGGATGGGTACAGACGACGCGGTCGTCGTGGTGCCAGACGGCCTGCATCGCCGCGAGGTCTCGTGCTTCGTGGGCGGCGTAGAACGCCTGGTTCGCCTCGGCGACGGCTGCGGCGTCGCTCACGCGCTCAGGAAGCGGCGTCGGCGTCGACGATCACGAACATGAGATCGCAGCTCACCGCCAGCTCACCGTCGAGGGTCGCCGTACCGCTCCCCTTGCCGGCCCTCGCCGACAGGCGTCCCATCTCGACCGTGAGCTCGAGGGTGTCGCCGGGTCCGACCTGGCGACGGAAGCGAGCGGAGTCGAGTCCGCCGAAGAGCGGCAGCTTGCCGGCATAGCGGTCGTCGGTGAGAAGCGCCACGGCGCCGACCTGCGCGATCGCCTCACACATCAGCACGCCGGGAAGCGTCGGCCGGCCCGGGAAGTGGCCGGCGAAGAACGCCTCGTCACCGGTGAGTGTCCACCGGCCCACCGCCTTCTCACCCGGCACCAGCTCGGTGATCTCGTCGACGAACAGGAACGGCGGACGGTGAGGCAGGACCTCGTCAGGACGGGGCAGGCTCATGCTTCCTCCAAGGCGGCCAGCAGCTTCTCCGGGGTGGCCTTCGGGCTGATCTTGTACCACGCCTGCTCGACCTTGCCGTTCTCCCCGATCAGGAACGCCGAGCGGATGATGCCCTCGTACTCCTTGCCGTAGAGCTTCTTGGGGCCCCACACGCCGTACTTGTCGGCGATCGCGTGGTCGGGGTCGGAGAGGAGCGGGAAGCCGAACTCGTGCTTCGCGTCCCACTTGGCCTGAGCGGACGGTTCGTCAGGCGAGATGCCGAGCACCTGGGTGTCGCCGATCTCGGTCGCGATGTCGCGGAGTCCACACGCCTGCGTCGTGCAGCCGCCCGTGTTGGCCTTCGGATAGAAGAACACCATCACCTTGCGGCCCTTGAAGCTGCTGAGGCGGAGCTTGTTGCCCTCCTGATCGGGCAGGTTGAACGCGGGTGCACGGTCGCCGGGGGCGAGGCGGATCTCGGTCATGAGCCGCACGATAGGCGGTCAGACGGGGCTCGGTCGGCACCCGGTTCGGTGTCACATCCCGCACGTAGAATACGAACGTATGTTCGCTTCTGTTCACGACGTGATCGCTGAGATCGAGACGCTCCAGGCTGAGCGGTGCCGACTCGCGGCGCGGGAGGCCGAGCTGTTCCGCTCGCTGGAACGATCAGGGCGATTCCGTGACGACGGCCACGGCAGTGCCAAGACGATGATCCGCCATGTGGGGAAGCTCTCGGGGCCGTCCGCGGCTCGGCAGCGCCGGATCGCCCAAGTGACTGGGTCCTTGCCGCTGGTCGATGGGGCATTGGCCTCGGGGCGGATCGGGGTCGACCACGTCGACCTACTCGGACGGGTGCACGCCAACCGAAGGGTGCGGCCGTTCATGGTCGAGGCGCAGGACTGGTTCCTCGAGCTCGCCGCTGGCGAGAGCTACGACGACTTCGAGCGCACGGTCCGCCAGTGGGAACGGCTCGCTGATCAAGACGGTCCCGAACCCAACGATCGCTACCACCAAGCCCGGCGCCTCAAGCTCACTCAGGACGACGAAACGCTCACCTGGACCGCTGACGGCCGATTCGGGTCACAGATGGGCACCCAGATCGCCGAGATCTTCGCCCACTACAGCGCCGCCGAGCTCGCCGCCGACTGGGAGAAGGCCCGGGCCGAGCACGGCAACGACGCCTGCGACGCTCACCTCCCCCGCTCCGCCGATCAGCGATCCGCCGACGCCCTCTGGCAGGTCTTCCAAGACGCCGCCTCCGCCGACACCAGCTGCGTGCCGCCAGACTTCTGCCACAACATCATCTGGTCCAGCGAGGCCTACGAGGAGATGGTGCGCAGGCTCGACGGTGGACCGATCCGTCCTGTGGACCCGACCACGTTCCGTTGCGAAACCGCCACCGGAATCCCGTTCGAGCCCTATGAAGCGGCCGCTTACTCACTGCTGACCAGCGTGCGGCGGGTGATCGTCGACGCGTCGAGCACCGTCATCGACCTCGGCCGGGCCCGTTCCTTCACCGGCAGCTCCCGCATCGCCACCAAACTCCAGTCATCGCACTGCATCTGGAAGGGATGCCGAGTCCCGGTCGACCGCTGCCAGGTCGACCACACCCGAGCGCATCGCGCCGGGGGCAAAACCAACCCCGGCAACGGGGCACCCATGTGCGGCAGACACAATCGGCTGAAAGAACACGGGTACCGCGTCTGGCGCGATCCAACCGGCGAGTGGCACCTCTACCGACCGGATGGAACCGAAGTCCGCTGACGCCGTCGCCCAGTGCCACGGCGCGCCTCTGCCCGGACGCGCAACGGGGACGACCCGAAGGCCGTCCCCGTCTGCGAAACCGCGGCCGCGGAAGAGCTGGATCAGCTCTTGCCGGCAGCCTTGAGCTTGGAACCAGCGCTGACCTTGGTACGGGTACCGGCCGGGACCTGGATGGCCTCGCCCGTCTGCGGGTTGCGGCCGGTGCGAGCGGAGGTCTTGGCCTTTTCGACCTTGAGCCAACCGGTGACCGACACCTCGTTGCCCTTGCTGACTTCGCCAGCGATGATTTCGAACATCGCATCAAGGCAAGCGCCGGCGTCCTTCTGAGAGACGTCAGCCGCTTCGGCCATTGCTGCGACGAGTTCGCCCTTGTTCATGGTGATTACTCCTTGGCTTTGTCCACGGCGTTCGCGGATGCTGGGATTACACGCGAGTTCAAATCGCGCCGCGAGTCAAGCATTTCCGCCTTCCTCGACATCGACTTTGCCGCAGAATCACGCGGAAGTCAGGGATACCCACGTTGCGCGACGCAAATGACAAGCGTCGAACGCGGCGCTCAGGTCGCCTCGTCGGCCTCGGGTGTGTTGCGCATGAAGTCCGCAGAACGGACGAAGTACTCCAGCATCGCGGAGCGCATCGGCTCTGCGGGCGGGTCGGCCTCGACCGCGCCGATCATCGCCCGCAGCCACGCATCGCGGGCCGCGACGTCGACCGTGTAGGGGTTGTGCCGCATCCGGAGCCGGGGATGGCCACGCTCGTCGGAGTAGGTCGTGGGCCCGCCCCAGTACTGCATGAGGAAGAGCCGCAGCCGCTCCTCGGCCCCGCTGAGATCACGGGGGTACATCGGGCGGAGCAGCTCGTCCTCGGCCACCGCGGCATAGAACCGCTCCACCAGCGCCGTGAAATACGGCGCCCCGCCGACGGCTTCGTACAGGGTGACCTGCTGCTCACTCACCCGGCCGACGCTACCGCCAGCCGATCGCAACGTTAGAAGAGCCCGAAGTCATTGTTGATGAAGCCGCGGAGGCTGGCTCGGTCGAGGAA
>CAZEML010000008.1:0-42481 GCA_964513285.1 uncultured Candidatus Nemicrothrix sp. | reverse complement strand
AGAAGAGCCCGAAGTCATTGTTGATGAAGCCGCGGAGGCTGGCTCGGTCGAGGAAGCCGGTCGTGCGGATGAGGCGGCCGTTCTCGTCGTAGAAGGCGGTGATGGGCATGCCTCGGATTCCGGCGGGCCGAGCGAGCGACTCATAGAGGCCGCTGCCGCCGGCTTCTTGGCCGTTGATGTCCTGGGCGATCGGCCAGTCGCCGGCGCCGAGGTCCATGAATCGGCGCCAGTCCCCCGTTTCCTGGGTGTTGACGTGCACGAAGTTGACCCGGTCGCCGAACTCGTCCTCGATGGCGGCGAAGTCCGGGAGCTCGTCCTCACAGGCGGAGCACCAGTCGGCGTAGAAGTTGACGATCGTCGGCTTGCCGGCGAACTCCGCCAACGTGATCCGGCCGTCACCGTCGGCATCGTTGTCGCGAGCGGGGAGATCCCAACCGCTGGCGGTGGTGACGCCCTCGCGGGGCCTGGCGTCCCAGATCGAGACGGCGAGGATCGCGCCGATAATCAGCACGCCGGCACCACCGAGGAGGAACCACTGACGGCGAGCCTTCCGGGCGGCTGCCTCGGCGGCCAGCCGCTTCTGTTCGGCTTTGGTGAGCTTCTTGGGTCCACGGGGTGAAGCGCCAGCGGTTGCCATGGTGAATCTCCTGGTCGATGACCGCCGCTCAGCCGAGCTCGACGAGGAAGTCGAGGCCGACGGTGCGGGCGAGTCGTTGGATCTGGATCGTGAGCCAGCTGAGGCGATCGAGGGTCAGCAGGGCGCCGAAGAAGGCGAGCGACAGCGCCGACACCCAGGTGACGGCGCGTAGATGGGTGCGCATCATCCGGATCGCGGCGGTGGCGCGGGTGAAGGCCAGGCCCGAGACCAAGAACGGCAGGCCGAGTCCGAGCGAGTAGACCGCGAGCAGCAGCGCACCCCGGCCTGCCCGACCATCGGTCGCGGCGAGGGCGAGCACCGAGGTGAGGACCGGTCCGATGCACGGGGTCCACCCGAATCCGAAGGCGACGCCGGCGACCGGGGCGGCGAACGGTCCGTATCGCGACAGTTCCGGGTGGAAGCGTGCCTCCTGGTAGAGCCACGGTGCCTGCGCGTAGAGCGAACCGATCAGGAACAGCGCCATCGCCAGGAGCAGGACGCCCGACGCCTGGGTGAGGACCCGTTGGTTGTCGAGCAACACGGTGCCGACCTGAGTGGCGCCGAGCCCGAGCAGCACGAACACGGTGCTGAACCCGGCGATGAACAGGCCGGTCGTCGTGACGACCCGCAGTGTGGCGGCACGATCGCGATCTTCGAGTTCTCCGGCCTCGAGGCCCGTCACCAGGGACAAGTAGCCCGGAATGATGGGCAAAACGCAGGGTGACAGGAACGAGATGAGGCCCGCTCCGAACGCTGCGATCAGCGTGACATCGCTCATCGGCGAGCGGTCAGTGGACCTCGAGGCGAGCGAGCGAGGCCTTGATCTTCGCCATCATCTCGATCTCCGCAGCGCAATCGGGACAGTCCGCAAGGTGCACCAGGACGCGCTCGACTCGATCGGCGGTGAGTTCACCGTCGAGCCAGAGTTCCAGGAGTGGACCCCAGCGGAGCTGGTGGAGGCGTCCCATGCCAAGAGAACCCCGAGGGCCACGAACCGCATTCCCGCCCGCTGAGTTGGTAGTTTCTCCGCCGTGGCTGAACCGGCGACGAGTGAGATGACGCAGCAAGAGGCGTTCGATCGCTACGTCGTGCCCGAGATCGAGGTGCTCTACCGGGTCGCCCGGTCGATCACCCGCAACCCGACCGACGCCGAAGACCTGGTGCAGGACACCATGCTTCGGGCCTACAAGGCGATTCTGCGTTTCGACGGTCGGCACCCGCGCGCCTGGCTGCTCACGATCATGCGCAACGCCCAGATCAACCGGGTTCGCCGCAAGCGTCCGGAGCTGCTCAACGACCCCGACGCCACGATGGAACGCCTGGCCGACGAGGACTCCGGCGACCTCGGACCCGAGGGGCTCGTGGTCGAGACCGAGTTCGATGCCGCGGTCGAGACCGCGGTGCACAACCTGCCCGACAAGTTCCGCGACGTCGTCGAACTCGTCGACATCCAAGGCCTCTCGTACCAGGAGGCAGCCGACATCCTCGGCGTGCCGACCGGCACGATCATGAGTCGCCTGCACCGCGCCCGTACCCGCATCCGCAAGCACCTGGAATCCACCGGTGCCTTCGTGAATGGACGTCCCGCATGATCCGCCGCCGTCTGCTTCGTCGGGGTAACACCGAGGTCAACTGCCGAGAGGTCGGTCGGGTGCTGCAGAGCTATCTCGACGGCGATGTGGAGTCCGATTTCGCCGACAAGATCGCCGCGCACCTCGAGAAGTGCAAGGACTGCGGCCTCGAGTACGAGACCTACTCCCGCATCAAGGACTCCCTTGCTGGTCAGAACAACGACAAGATCGATGCCGACGCGATCGCCCGGCTGCGCGACTTCGGCCGCGACCTGACCGAGCGCTGAGCCAATGGTCGCGGCCACGGGCCGAGCCCGGGCCCGCATCGGCCTCCTCGGCAACCCAGGCGATCTCTATCGAGGGAAGGTGCTGGCCGCGACGATCGATGCGTTCGAGACCGTCGCGACCGTCACCCAGACCGTCTTCTACGCGCCGACGGCGTTCCAGGCCGACGTCGCCGATCTCCAACGGCTGCTCGTCGATCGGGTCTGCCCCGGCAAGGGGGCGATGGCGCTCGCGCTCGAGACCGACGTCCCGCTGCGCTCTGGGCTGAGCGGCTCCAGCGCGATCCTGCTCGCCACCCTCCGAGCACTCGACGCCCACCTCGACCTCGGTCTCGACCCGTTGACGATGGCCCAGATCGTCTGGGACATCGAACGCCACGACATGGACATCGTCGCCGGGCCGCAGGACCGGGTGATCCAGGCCCTCGGCGGACTCCAGTTCATGGACTTCTCCGGCGAGGCCGAGATCGGCGTGCACCAAGCGCTCGACCCGGCGCTGCTGCCCCCGATGGTCGTCGCCTGGCCCGACGAGGCCGGTCAGCCGTCCGGCGACGCCCACCGGGCGATCTGGACCCGCTGGAACGACGGTGATGTCGACCTGCGCCGCCGGCTGGCCGGGTTCGCGGACCTCGCCGACCACGGACGCACCGCCTTGCTCGGCGGAGACGTCGCCGGGTTCGCCGACGCGGTCGACGCCAACTTCGACCTCCGTCGCGAGATCTTCGAGCTCGACGACGAGCAGTGTGCGCTCGTCGACGCCGCCCGGGCCACCGGATCCGCGGCCAAGTTCTGCGGCTCTGGGGGCGCGATCATCGCCGTGCCCCGGCCGGGCACGTCGCTCGATACGGTCGCCGACGAGCTCGAGGCGACGGCGTCAGTCTGCCGCCGAGTTCGAGTCGCGCTCGCCCCGTAGGAAGGCCTCGCGCGCCTCGTCGCCGTGACCCAGCAGGTTGAGCTCGTAGGTGAAGCCCTGCTCGAATCGATAGGAGTTCATCGGGGCGTGGTCGATGCCGTTGAGCGACGCCTTCGCGGCCCGGATCACCGGCGGCGACTTCGACGCGATGACGCCGGCGATCTCGTGCGCCGCCGCCCGCAACTCGTCGGCCGGTACCACCTTCAACACGGTGCCCCACTCCTGCAGCTGCTCGGCGGTCACCGGCTCACAGCTGTAGAGCATCCACCGCAGATACTTCTCGGGGACGAGGCGAGCGAGATGGGTCGCCGCGCCGAGGGCGCCGTTGTCGACCTCGGGCAGGCCGAACTTCACCCCTTCGGCGGCGATGACGATGTCGGCGGATCCGGCGAGACCGATGCCGGTTCCGAGACAGAAGTCGTTGACCGCGCAAACGACGGGGACGGCGCACTCGTAGACCGCACGGAACGCCTCCGCACAGGCCCGGTTGACGCCGAGGATCCCCTGATGCCCGGGCATCGACTGCATCTCTTTGATGTCGACGCCGGCGCAGAACCCCTTGCCGGTGGCGGTCAGCACCACCGAGGTGACCTCGGGGCGGAACTTCACACCGTCGAGGATCTCGGCGATCGCGTGCGTGTCGCGAATCGGGAGGGCGTTGACCTTCGGGTTGTCCATCACCAACTCGAGGACGCCGTCGTCGCTGACGGAGCGGTGGATCGTCATCGGCGCACCAACACCGACGAGCCGTGGCCGAACAGGCCCTGGTTGGCCGAGATCCCGACCCGGGCGCCCTCGACCTGCCGGGGACCGGCTTCGCCGCGGAGCTGCCACGTGAGTTCACACACCTGCGCGATCGCCTGGGCCGGCACGGCCTCGCCGAACGCGCCGAGCCCACCGGACGGGTTGACCGGCAGCCGGCCACCGATCTCGGTCACCCCGTCACGCAGGAGCTGCTCGGCCTCGCCCTCGGCGCAGAAGCCGAGCTGCTCGTACCAGTCGAGTTCGAGGCTGGACGAGAGGTCGTAGACCTCGGCGACGTCGACGTCGTCGGGTCCGAGGCCCGACTCGGCGTACACCTTGTCGCCGATCGACTGCTTGAAGCCGCGGAGGGGCTCGGGCGTCGCACCGGCGGAGTCGGTCGCCATGTAGGGCAGGTCGATCACGGTGTCGGGGTAGACGGGGGTGACCGTCGACAGGCCCGCGATGCGCACCGGGTCGGTGTGGCCGAGGGCCTTGGCGTACTCCATCGAACAGACGACGAGTGCGGCACCGCCGTCGGACGTGGCGCAGATGTCGAGCAGTCGGAGCGGGTCGGACACGACGGGCGAGTTCATCACGTCGTCGATGTCGTACTCCTTGGTGAACCGCGCCCGCTCGTTGTGCACGGCGTGGCGGGAGTTCTTGACCTTCACCCGAGCGAAGTCCTCGCTCGTCGCGCCGTAGAGGTCCATCCGGCGCCGGGCGTTGAGGCCGAAGTACACCGGGTTGGTCGCGCCGACGAGCTTGAAGCGCAGCCAGTCGGTGTCGTCGGGTCGATCGCCTTCGTTGGGCTTGAGGAAGCCCTTCGGCGTGGTGTCCGCTCCGATGATGAGGGCGACGTCGGTCGCGCCCGAGAGGATCTGGCCACGGGCGACCTGCAGTGCCGTCACGCCCGAGGCACAGGCGGCGTAGCTCGACGCCACCTGGGCGCCGTTGAAGCCGAGGGCGCGGGCGAACGTGGCACCGGCGACATAGCCCGGGTAGCCGTTGCGCACCGTGATCGCGCCGGAGACATAGCCGACGTCGTTCCAGTCGACCCGGGCCTCCTCGAGTGCGGCGCGAGCGGCGAACGTGCCGTACTCGACGAAGTTGCGTCCCCACTTGCCCCAGGGGTGCATGCCGACGCCGATGATCGCGAGCTCGTCCATGGTCACTCCTCCCCTTCGCCTTGGCCCGTGCCACTGCTTGCCGGCGCGCCTTCGGCGCGACACGGCCGCCACTTCCAGACCGTGTATTCGTGGTCGTCGTCCTCGTTGAGCACGTCGATGTACAGCTCCATCTCCATCCCGATCTGGAGGTCGTCCGGGGTGATGCCCTGGGTGCACTGGCCGAGCACGACCATCTGCTCCTTCTCGAGCTTCACCGCAGCGATGGTGATCGGCTCGTAGGGGTCGGTGTGGGCGATGAAGGGCGGGGGCGGTGCGTAGGAGCTCGTGGTGTAGCTCCACACCGTCCCGGTGTTGGAGAGCAGCACCTCTTCGAGCTCGGCGCCGACGGCAGCGGGATCACCTCCGGCCATGCCGGGCAGGTGGGCCGGGAAGAAGTAGGACTCCCGGTCGGGGACCTTGGCCCCGATCAGGTGAGCGACGCCGTCGACCTCGGTGAAGAGGCCCTCGACGGCGGGAACACGGGTCTTGGTCACGGGCGAAACGGTACCGCGGGCATTGGGTGCACCGTGAACCCGCGGGTTACCGTCCGCCCCATGGACGCAGAGCGCTCGATCTCCAGCTGGGACGACTATCCGGTGCACCAGACATCGGAGTTCATCCGGCACGCCGCCACCTCGGATCGCAACTTCTACGACCGGTACTACTTCAACCTGCACCCGTCATCGGACGACTTCTTCGCCATCTTCGGCCTCGGCCAGTACCCCAACCTCGGGACGACCGACGCCTTCCTCGCCGTGACCCGCGGCGGCACCCAGCGCATCATGCGGGCGTCCAAGCCGCTCGATGACCGCATGGACGTGTCGGTCGGTCCGATGCGGATCGAGATCATCGAGCCGCTCGAGAAGCTCCGGGTCGTCGTCGAGCCCAACGACGCCGACATCGCCATGGATGTCACCTGGACCGCCTCGATCCCGGCGTTCGAGGAGCCCCGCCAGTACCTGCGCAGCCGCGGCACGGTCGTGTTCGACACTCAGCGGTTCGCCCAGCTCGGTCGGTGGGAAGGCACCCTGACCGTCGCCGGCGAAGACATCGCCGTCACCCCGGACCGCTGCGGTGGCAGCCGCGACCGCTCGTGGGGTGTGCGCCCCGTGGGCGAGAAGCAGCCGGATGGCATCCGCCAGTCGATCTCGGTCATGCCCGGCATGTGGAACTACATGCCGGTCGACTTCGGCGATCACTCGATCATCTACATGTGTCATCAGCGGCCCGACGGCGTGCGCCCCCTCGAGGAAGCCGTGCGTGTGTGGGCCGACCCGGAACGGCCGGCCGAGTGGTTGGGCACGCCCGAGTGGGAGCACGACATGATCAGTGGCAGCCGCTTGCTCTCCGGCAGCCGCATCACGATGCCCAACGCACCCGAAGGCCCGATCACGATGGCGGCCAAACCGCTGCTGACGAACTTCATCTCGATCGGGACCGGCTACGGCTTCGAAGAGGACTGGCGGCACGGGATGTGGCAGGGCGACGACGAAGTCGTCCAGGCCCTCACCTACGACGTCGACGAGATCCGCGGGCTCGCGCAATACGGCGTCGTCGACTCCGTCGGCGAGTTCACCTACGGCGATCAGGTCGGGTACGGCCTCTACGAGCACGGCTTCTTCGGTCCGTTCCCGCCGATGAACCTGCACGACCGTGGTGACCTTCACCCCTGACCGGGCCCTACACTCCGCGGTCGGATGACCGCCTCGGAACTCCCGCCGCCACCGCCGCCTCCGCCGAGCCCCCGCAGCGGATCGGAGTGGAAGGAAGCCGACCGGCCGCCGCACGCCCCGTTCGCACCCGAGTCCCGCTGGGGTCTCGGCGACGCCTTCATCAGCTTCGGGATCTTCGTCGTCACGTCGATCGTGCTGGTCGGCGTCGTCGTGCTCGTCGACGCCGACCCCCTGACCGGTCTCTGGTTCCCGCTCCTCGTCGCTGCGCCACAGCTCACCCAAGGGGCGTTCACGATCGGGGTCGCTCGCGAGAAAGGATCCGGCCTCGACCGTGACTTCGGATTCCGGTTTCGGTGGATCGATCTCCTGCTCGGGTTCGCCCTGCTGATCCTCGGGTTCGTGCTCGCCGGCGGCACCGCCGTGCTCATGGAGGAACTCGGGTTCGAGACCCCCGAGGCCAGCGTCGCCGAACTGATCGACGACGCGTCCGAGACCGAGGTCGACGAGGACGGCACCACACTCAGCATCGAGGGCGACGACGGCGGGGTCACGATCGGGATCGTGATGGTCGCCGTCTTCGCCGCCACCGCCGTCCCGGTGATCGAAGAGCTGATCTACCGCGGCCTGTGGTGGAGCGCCCTGCTGAAACGCGGCGTCCCCGAAGGCTGGACACTCGTCATCACCTCGCTCGCGTTCGCCGCCGCTCACCTCGAACCCGGTCGATTCCCGGTGCTGTTCGTGCTCGGACTCGCCCTCGGACTCGGCCGGCTGCTCACCGGACGCATCGGAGCGAGCATCGTCACCCACGCCTGCATCAACGGCATCGCCATGTCGGTGCTCCTCGCGACCATCTAGGCGCGCCTCCGTCGCGACCACTCGAGCGCGCCTCCGGCGCGACCACTCGAGCGCGCCTCCGGCGCGACCACTCGAGCGCGCCTCCGGCGCGACCATCTGAGCGCTGGGTCCCATCGGCCGTCGGCTGACCGCTACCCTCTCCACTACGTCGTCTGTCGCGGCGGGAGAGTCCTCACCTCGGTGAGGCGCCGAAGGAGCAACCCACCCGGAACCTCTCAGGCACCCCGACCGTCGTGACGTGGACGTCTCGGGAGAGTGGTGCTTCGAGCACCCGCCGAAGGGGAAAGCCGGTGACGGCGAAGCTCTCAGGCACACGGACCGAGCGGGGCCGAAGACCACCGCCATCACCGGAGCAGCCGATGACCACGCCCCTTCACTCGATCGCCGATCAAGCCGGACGCGACCCGTTCGAGACCCGCCACATCGGGCCGCCCGCCGACGAACAGGCGCACATGCTGCGCACCATCGGCGTCGACTCCGTCGCCGACCTGATCGATCGCACCGTCCCGAGCGACATCCGGCTCCACGAGCCCCTCGACCTGCCCGAACCGCTCGGCCAGCTCGGCGCGCAAGCCGAGCTCCGCGCCATCGCTGACCGCAACCGCCAGATGATCAGCCTGATCGGCATGGGCTACCACGGCACGGTCACCCCGCCGGTCATCCGCCGCAACATCCTCGAGAACCCCGGCTGGTACACGGCCTACACGCCGTACCAGCCGGAGATCTCTCAGGGACGCCTCGAAGCGCTCCTCAACTTCCAGACGATGGTCATCGAGCTGACGGGCATGGAGGTCGCCAACGCTTCGCTGCTGGACGAACCGACCGCCGCCGCCGAGGCGATGACGATGCTGCACCGGGTCAACAAGAAGAAGCCTGGCGACCGGTTCGTGATCGACCCGGCCGCGCACCCCCAGACGATCGCGGTCGTCGAGACCCGGGCTGAGCCCATCGGGCTCGAGACCACCATCGCCGATCCGGCCACCGCCGACCTCGACGGCGTCTTCGGTGTGCTCGTGCAGTACCCGGGCACGACCGGCGAGGTCGTCGATCTCGCGCCGATCATCGAGCGCGCCCACGAAGCCGGTGCGCTGGTCGTCGTGGCCGCCGATCCCCTCGCCCTGACCGTGCTGACCCCTCCGGGCGAGGTCGGCGCCGACGTCGTCGTCGGCTCGACCCAGCGGTTCGGCGTTCCGATGGGCTTCGGCGGGCCCCACGCCGCCTACTTCGCGACCCGTGAGTCGCATCAGCGTTCGTTGCCGGGCCGCGTCGTCGGCGTCTCGGTCGACTCGAAGGGCCGGGCGGCGTTGCGGCTCGCGCTCCAGACCCGCGAGCAGCACATCCGCCGCGAGAAGGCGACGTCCAACATCTGCACGTCGCAGGTGTTGCTGGCGGTGATGGCCTCGTTCTTCGCCGTGTACCACGGCCCGTCGGGACTCCGTGCGATCGGCGATCGGGTGAACCGGCTCGCCGCCATCCTCGCCGACGGCCTCCGCAAGGGCGGCGTCGAGATCGTCCACGATCACTACTTCGACACCGTGTGTGCCCGCGTGCCGGGTCGGGCCGACAAGGTGATGGCGATCGCCCTGGCCGACGGCATCAACCTGCGTCGCATCGACGACGACACGGTCGTCGTCAACCTCGACCAGCTCACGGACCGACCGATCGTCGAAGCGGTCTGGCACGCGTTTGGCGTCGAGGCCGACCTCGACACGATCGAGACGCTCGGGCTCGACCCGCGGCCCGAATCCGCCCGCCGGACCACTCCCCCGCTCGCCCACCCGATCTTCGAGGCGTACCACTCCGAAACCGAACTGGTCCGCTACATGCGGATGCTGGTCAACCGCGACATCGCCCTCGACCGTTCGATGATCCCGCTCGGCTCGTGCACGATGAAGCTCAACGCGGCCACCGAGATGGAGCCGGTGAGCTGGCCCGAGTTCGCCGACATCCACCCGTTCGCCCCGGTCGACCAGACCGTCGGTTACCACCGCATGATCGACCAACTCGAGCGCTACCTCGTGGAGATCACGGGGTACGACGCGGTCTCCGTGCAGCCCAACAGCGGCGCCCAGGGCGAGCTCGCGGGGCTGCTCGCGATCCGCGGGTATCACCAGAGCCGGGGTGATCACCAGCGTGACGTGTGCTTGATCCCGTCGTCGGCTCACGGCACCAACGCGGCCAGCGCGGTGATGGCCGGGATGCGGGTGATGGTCGTCGAGTGCGACGACGAGGGCAACGTCGACGTCGCTCACCTCGCCCAACTCGCCGAGGACCACCGCGACGAACTCGCCGCGCTGATGATCACCTACCCGTCGACCCACGGCGTGTTCGAGGTCGAGGTCCGCAAGATCTGCTCGATCGTGCACGACGCCGGCGGCCAGGTGTACCTCGACGGCGCCAACCTCAACGCCATGGTCGGGCTCGCGCAGCCGGGCCGCTTCGGCGCCGACGTCAGCCACCTCAACCTCCACAAGACGTTCTGCATCCCGCACGGTGGCGGCGGACCCGGCGTCGGCCCGATCGGTGTGGGCGCACACCTTGCTCCGTTCCTGCCGAACCACCCCGCCACGCCCGTCGCCGGGCCCCAGACCGGCCCGGGGCCGATCGCCGCGGCGCCGTGGGGGTCCGCCGGCATCCTCGCCATCCCGTGGATGTACATCCGCATGATGGGCGGTGAGGGGCTGCGCCGGGCGACCGAGATCGCCATCCTCAACGCCAACTACATCGCGGCCCGCCTCGAGTCGTACTACCCGATCCTGTACCGCGGGGCGGAGGGCTTCGTCGCCCACGAGTGCATCCTCGACACCCGGGTGCTGAAGGACGACACCGGCATCACCGTCGACGACATCGCCAAGCGGCTCATCGATTACGGCTTCCACGCCCCGACGCTGTCGTTCCCGGTCGCCGGCACCCTCATGGTCGAGCCGACCGAGTCGGAGTCGCTGGCGGAGATCGACCGCTTCTGCGACGCGATGATCGCCATCCACGACGAGGCGATGCGGGTGAAGAACGTCGAGTGGCCGGCCGACGACAACCCGCTCGTCAACGCCCCGCACCCCGCCGACGACGTCATCGCCGACGAGTGGGAGCACGCCTACACCCGTCGGGTCGCCGCCCATCCCAGCGCCTTCGACCGGGCCAACAAGTACTGGCCGCCGGTGAGCCGCATCGACGGGGTGGCGGGCGACCGCAACCTCGTGTGCTCGTGCCCGCCGCTCGACACGCTGGCGACGATCCCGAGCTGAGGCGAGACCTCACCCGGTCGGGCGTTTGGTCCGGCCGGGGCCGCGGTCGTAGCGTCGCGGCATGGAATTCGGTCTCTTCTTCAACGGCTACCTGCCCGGCCCGGCGGCGCACGACCCGGAGTCCGAGCACCTCATGCTCATACGTGAGGTCGAGTACGCCGTGCTCGGCGACCGGCACAACTGGAAGTACGCCTGGTTCGGCGAACACCACGGGTTGACCGAGTACAGCCATATGTCGGCGCCATACCCGGTGATGGGGTACGTCGCGGCCAAGACCGAACGCATCCATGTCGGCTCGGCCATCACGTCGTTCCCGACCGGGAAGGATCATCCGGTCCGGATCGCCGAGCGGGCCGCGATGATGGACCACCTCACCGAGGGCCGTTTCGAGTTCGGGACCGGCCGTGGCGCCGGCAGCCACGAGGTGCGCACCTTCAACGGCACCGAGCTCTCCGAGACCAAGGCGATGTGGGACGAGGTCATCCGCGAGATCCCGCGGATGTGGGAACAGAAGGACTACGAGCACCACGGCGAGTCGTTCTCGGTGCCGACGCCGCACAACATCCTGCCGAAGCCGTTCGGCACCGGTCACCCACCGATGTGGGTCGCGTGCGGCAACCCGGCGACGTACGCCAAGGCGGGTTCGATGGGGCTCGGCGCGATCGCGTTCAACTTCGAGCCGATCCACAACCTCCGGGGCCGGGTCGAGGCGTACAAGGAGGCGGCGGCCGAGGTCACCGACCCGGTCGGCCAGTTCCAGAACAACAACGTCATGATGACCAACGCCGTCATCTGCCTGGAGGACCGCGAGGAGGCTCGGGCGATGGCCAAGCGCAACCTGCGCGGCTACCGCGTCTCGATGGTCAACCTCTACCACGACTCGATGCCGCAGAGCCCCGACGCGATCGTGTGGCCGAACCGTCGCGACCACTTCGAACTCGACGACGCCATGCTCGACTACGCCATCGCCGAGGGCTACATGTTGTGCGGCAACCCCGAAGAGGTGTGCGAGCAGGTGCAGGCGTACCAGGACGTCGGCTGCGATCAGGTCGCGTTCGGCACCCCCGACGAAGGCTTCACCCACGATCAGGTCGTCGAGATGATCGAGGTCTTCGGGAAGCACGTCATCCCCGAGTTCGACACCGACCCGGTGCACTCGACCACCCGATACCGCGAGCAGGCCCAGCGTCGGTTCCCGGAGTTCAACCATCCGGTCGACCCTGCGGTCGACGCCGCCGTGCCGCCCGAGTTCGCGATCTCGATCTAGCTACTCGGGTTCGTCGAACTCGCCGACCAGCACCTGGGCGTCGCCCAACGGACCGCTGGGCATCAAGAAGTGCTCGTAGTAGCGGGTGAACCGACCCTGGAGCTTGGCGTCGATCTGCGCCTGGTCGTAGTCGAGGGTGAAGAACGACGGCACGCCGAGCTCCTCCGCGGCGGCCTTCGATGCGTCGGCATCGGGCACGGCCCAGACCACACCGATCAGGCCTTCGCCCTTGGTCTCGAGGATCGTCTCGATGTGGCTGTCCCGCCCCTCGATGGGCGCGACGAGCTCGATGCCACCGTCCCACGACATCAGGATCCGGACCCCGAACTCGGCCGCTTCCTCGTCGTCCGCGGGATGGAACGTGCAGCCGAGCAACTTCTCGTAGAACGCCCGTCCCGCGTCGAGATCGCGCACCGCCATCACCACACGGTTGACGCCCTGTTGTCTCGTCGATCCTTCAGCCATGGACGACACCGTGCCAGACGCGGCCGTGCCGGTGCGAACGAGCGGTACGGTCCCGGCCATGGAGCGCGTGGAGGATCGCGACCGGGCCCGCGGGCTCCGGCGGATGAAGGCGGTCGCGTTCGGACTGCTCCTGCTCGCCGCTGCGGTCTACGCGATCGCCACCGCCGCTGGCGCCGAAGGGGCATGGGGCTATGTCCAGGCCGCCGCGGAGGCGGCCATGGTCGGCGCGATCGCCGACTGGTTCGCCGTCGTCGCCCTCTTCCGTCACCCCCTCGGTCTTCCGATCCCCCACACGGCGATCGTGGCCCGTCGCAAGGACGAGATCGGGCGCGGGCTCGGTGAGTTCGTCGAGACCAACTTCCTGACCGCCGAGGTGCTCTCCACCCGGCTGGCGGAGGTCGAGGTCGGGCGGCACCTGGGCGAGTGGTTGCGAGCGCCCGAGAACGCGGCCCGAGTCAGCGAACGGCTCGGCGGTGTGGTCGAGGTCGCGCTCCACACGATCGACGACGAACAGGTCCACGCCGGCATCGAAGGTGTGGTCCGTGAGCGGATCGAGGCGATGCCCGCGGCGCCGCTCCTGAGCACTGCGATCGAGCGCTCCGTAGAGGACGGTCACCACCACCGGTTGGTCGATGCCCTCGTCACCGGCCTCGGCACCTTCTTGGAGGACAACCGAGAGACGCTGCAGGCTCGGATGTACGAAGAGTCGCCATGGTTCGTCCCGGAACGAATCGACGACCGGGTCCTGGCCAAGATCTACGACGTCATCACCCGGTTCCTCGCCGACGTCCGCCTCGACCCGAACCACGAGCTCCGGCAGTCGATCGATGGACGCATCGCCGAGTTCGCGGGCCGACTCGAAACCGACGACGCCCTCGTCGCCCGCACCGAGGCGTTCAAGGCCGACCTCCTCGACCATCCGTCGTTCCGCGCCTGGATCGAGACCTTGTGGCGTGGCACGAAGGCCGGGCTCCTCGACGCCGCCGACGACCCCGACGGCGAGCTCCGCGGCCAGGCCACCACGGCGATCCAGCAGTTCGGTGAGCAACTGACTGCCGACCCCGAGCTCCAAGCGCAGGTCGACCGATGGATCGAGCATGCGGCCGGTCAGCTGATCGAGCGCTACCGCAGCGAGGTCAGCGACCTGATCGCCACGACCGTCGAGCGGTGGGACACCGAATCGACGACTCGTCGTATCGAACTCCAGGTCGGCCGTGATCTGCAGTTCATCCGCATCAACGGCACGGTCGTCGGTGCCATCGCCGGTCTCGTGATCCACACGATCTCTGAACTGCTCTGACCACGGCCGCGCCGGTACGGTGGCGCGGTGCTGCCCCGTCGCATTCGTTCACTGCTCTTCGCTCCCGCCGTCCGGCCCGACCTCCTCCGCAAAATGCCCCGCAGCGGCGCCGACGCGATGGTGATCGACCTCGAGGACGCCACCCCACCCGACGCGAAGGACACCGGCCGGACCGAGATGCGAGCCGCCGTCGCCGAACTGGCCGGCCAGATTCCGATCCTCGTCCGGGTCAACGACGAGACGACGCCGTGGCACGACGACGATCTCGACAGCATCCCGACCGACGGCCTGGCCGGCCTCGTGGTCCCGAAGATCGAGACCATCTCCGGTCTGGACGCCTTGTCGTCACGCTTGGCGCAACGCGGCCTCGACCTGCCCGTCGTCGGCGGCGTCGAGACCGCCCTCGGGGTCGCCGACGCTCGGGCCCTCCTCGCCCATCGCGTCATCCGCGCGGGCTACTTCGGCGCCGAGGACTTCATCGCCGACATGGGTGGGGTCCGGACCCCCAGCAACGACGAAGTCGCCTACGCCCGGGCCCACGTCGCGCTGGCCGGCCGACTCGCCGAGGTCCCCGTGATCGACCAGATCGTGGCCGACTTCACCGACGACGACCGATGCCGTCAGGAATGCCTCGACGCCCGGGCGATGGGCTTCGCCGGCAAGCTCTGCATCCACCCCGCGCAGGTCGGCATCGCCAACGAGTCGTTCCTCCCCTCCGCCGACGAGGTCGACCGAGCGCGACGACTGCTGGAGGCCTACGAGGACGGCAAGGCTCGCGGCGTCGCCTCGGTCGCGTTCGAAGGCCAGATGGTCGACGAGCCCGTCGCGGTCCAGGCCCGCCGGACCCTCGCCCAAGCCGACGACTGACTCAGCCCGGCCGGCCCTTCACTCGCCGCCCGGCCGGCGGTGCATGAGGGCGTTGCGCACGGTTCGGCACACGAGCACCTCGTCCTGATTGAAGACCCGGTGCTCGAAGGTCACCACGCCCTGGTTCGGGCGAGACGACGACGGGCGGCTCTTCAGCACCTCGGTCTCGACTCTGACGGTGTCACCGTGGAACACCGGCGCCGGAAAGACGCTCTCCTCGAACCCGAGGTTGGCGACGGTCGTGCCGAGCGTCGTCTCGTGCACCGAGATCCCGACCGCGAGGCTCAGCGTGAGCAACGAGTTGACCAACGGCTTGCCGAACTCGGTCTCGTTGGCGGCGTAGTCGGCGTCGAGGTGCAACCAGGCCGGGTTCATCGTCATCGTGGTGAAGCCGACGTTGTCCGCCTCGGTGATCGTGCGCCGGATGACGTGCTGGATCACCAACCCCTCGGTCAGCTCCTCGAACCACTTGCCGGACACGGGACGATCCATAGGCCGTGACCGTAGCCGTCGTGCCGCCCTCCGCCCGACCGCAGGCCGGGGTGCGCTCCCATCGCTGACTAGATTGCGCCGGTGAACGAACCCGACTCTCCGACCACGTTCACGGCCACGGACCAGCGGGCGCTCGCGTCGGTCGCGGTCCAGTTCTTCGTCAACGGGGCGGCGTTCGCGTCGTTCGTGCCCCGGCTCCCGGAGATCCGCGAGCGGGTCGACGTCGGGCTCGACGGGCTCGGCGTGGCGATGACGCTGGGCGTGACCGTCGGTCTGATCGGCAGTCTTCGGGCTCCGGCGTTGATCGAACGATTCGGCACCCGTCGGACCCTCCTGTGGGGTGGTGCGCTGATGGTCGCTGCGCTCCCGATCATCGGCACGGCGACGACACCGATCGTGTTGGTCGTCGGGCTCGCAGCCATGTCCGCGGCCGACGGACTGATCGACGTGTCGATGAACCTGCAGGGGTCGTGGCTGAGCGCCCGTCGCCACACACCGGTCATGAACCGCCTGCACGGGCTCTGGAGCCTCGGGACCGTCGTCGGGGGCGTCGCCGCGGCCCGAGCCGCCGACGCCGGCCTGTCGCTGCCGGTCCATCTGTCGATCGCCGCCGCGCTGATGATCGGTGCGCTGCTGTTCGTCGGAGCCGGACTGCTTGCGGTCGACGAAGACCACGACGACGAGCCGACGACATCGCCGGACGGAGCCGCAGGGCGCTCGACACCGTCCAAAGCACCGTTGCTGGCGCTCGCGCTCTCTGGTGCATTCGCGATCACCGTCGAGCTGGTCTCCAGCGACTGGGCGGCGTTCCGCCTCACCGAAGACCTCGGGACGACCGCAGGGTTCGCCGGTCTCGGCTTCGTCGCGTTCACCACCGGGATGACGATCGGCCGGCTCGGCGGCGACCAGGCGGTCGCTCGACTCGGCGGCGACACCGTGTTCCGGCTGGCGATCCTGCTGTCGGGCATCGGTCTCTCGATCGCGGCGTTCGCGCCCGACCGCTGGTGGGTCCTCGCCGGCTATGTCGTGGCCGGGATCGGGATCTCGGTCTTCTTCCCCAAGCTGTACGACGACGCCGCACGCACGAAGGGCCGGCGAGGCGCCGGGTTGGCGTGGCTCCGGACCGGCTCCAGCCTGACAGCGCTGGGGATCCCCACCGCCGTCGGCGTCCTCGCTGCGTCCTCGCTGTCGGTCGGTCAGGCGGTGGCGATCGTCGCCCTGCCGAGCCTCGCCGGACTGCTCGCGATGCGCGGCATCGCCTCGCTCAACGGTCGTCCGAGCGCCGGTCGCTAGTTCTCACGCGGCGCGGCGGACGAGGTCCTCGGTGATCGGTTCGGCGAACTCGAGGATGCACGCCACTCGACTGCCGTCCTCAGCGAAGAGGAGCGCGACATCGATCTGCGGGAGGTCGTCGCGAGTCAGCAACTGCCGGCCAATCTCCTCGACGGGGAGGGTGCACAGCTCGTCGATCGCCGCCGGATCGTCGAGGTCGAAGTCCTCAGCCGAGCCGATGGAGACCACCTGGGCTCGATGCTCCCGGTTGCACGGCACCCCGACCATCGCGTCGACCTCGTCCGCGAGCTGATCTCGGATGCAGTCACCGGGCTGCAGGTGCACCAGCCCGAGCCGCCCGGGACTGGTGATCACACCGGTGACCGACCGTTCGGTTTCGTCGACCGCAGACGCGCAGGCCGCCGCCAGCAGGGCGACGGCGACGAGCAGGGCGCGGCTCACGCCAGCGAGCCCTCCGGCGGGCCGAAGACCACGGCGAGCACGAGATCCTCGGTGATGTCGACGAACCGGTGCTCGACGTCACGGGGCACGCTGATCATCGAACCGGGTCGCAACGGATGGGTGGCGCCGTCGAGCTCGATCGACCCGGCCCCGGCCACGACGACATAGATCTCGTCCTGACGGTGCGGCGACTGCGGGTCGGTCACCCCGGCCCGCAGGGTGTAGACGCCCGCGCTCAATCCCGGCCGCCGGTCGTACTCGACGTACCGCACGCCCTCGATGTCGACCTGGACATCTACGACATCGGAAAGGGGTCCCTGATCGCTGTGCGTCGTCTCGACGTCGCCATTCCCGGAAATGTGGTGAACCGATCCCATGCGAGCAGTCTCCCACTCTCCCCCGCCATACGCCGTAGCCTGCGCCCCATGCGGTCTCACGATCTGATCATCATCGGTGCCGGTTCCGGCAACTCGATCATCGGCCCCGAACACGACGACATGGACGTCGCCATCATCGAGCGCGGGCTCTTCGGCGGCACCTGTCTCAACGTCGGGTGCATCCCGTCGAAGATGTTCGTCTACGCAGCGGAGATCGCCGAGCTCGCCGGCCACGTCGGCCCCAAGCTGGGCGTCCACACCACCTTCGAGGGGGCGGACTGGCCGGCGATCCGAGATCGCGTCTTCGGACGGATCGATCCGATCGCGGCGGGCGGCGAGGACTACCGCAAGAGCCTCGAGAACGTCACCGTGTACCAGGACGACGTGCACTTCGTCGGCCCCAAGCAGATCCAAGCCGGCGACGAGATCCTCACCGCCGAGAAGATCGTGATCGCGGCCGGCGCTCGCTCGTGGATCCCGCCGGTCGACGGGCTCGAGGAGGTCGGCTACCACACGTCCGACACCATCATGCGGCTCGACGAGATGCCCAAGCGCCTCGCCGTGATCGGCGGCGGCTACATCGCCACCGAGCTCGGCAACGTCTTCGGCATGCTCGGCAGCGAGGTCACGTTCCTGCTGCGCAGCGACCTCATGCTGCGCAACGAGGACGAGGCGATCTCGTCGGCCTTCACCGAGGCGTACCGCAAGAAGTTCGACGTCCGCACGATGTCGGGCATCTATTCGATGCACCGCGAGGGCGACGAGATCGTGCTGGACCTCTTCCCCAACCACGACGAACTGCGGGTCGACGAGGTGCTCGTCGCGACCGGCCGGGTCCCCAACGGTGACCAGCTCCGTCTCGCCGAGCACGGCTACGAGCTCGACGAGAAGGGCTACCTCGTCACCGACCCGCAGCGACGCACCAACGTCGACGGCGTGTTCGCCCTCGGCGACATCACCAACCCGGTGCAGCTCAAGCACGTGGCCAACCACGAAGCCCGTGTCGTGAAGCACAACCTGGCGAACCCCGACGACATGATCGAGGTCAACCATCAGTTCATCCCGCACGCCGTCTTCGGCCACCCGCAGGTGGCGTCGGTCGGCATGACCGAACGCGAAGCGGCGGTGTCCGGCCTCGACTACACGTGCCATGTCCAGCACTACGCCTCGGCCGCGTACGGCTGGGCGATGGAGGACACGACCAGCATCGTGAAGCTGATCATGAACTCCAAGACCCGGACCCTGCTCGGTGCCCACATCTGTGGCCCGCAGGCGTCGAGCCTGATCCAGCAGCTGATCCAGGGCATGGTCTTCGGCCAGACCGTCGACCAGATGGCCAAGGACCAGTACTACATCCATCCTGCGCTGCCCGAGGTCATCGAGCAGGCCCTGCTCGAGCTGTGAGGGCGCTCGTCACCGGCGCGGGCCGTGGCCTCGGCGCCGCCCTCGTCACCCAGCTCAGCGATCGAGGCGTCGAGGTCGTCGGCACCGTCCGTGGCGACGCGCCCGCCGAGATCGCCGAGCGCTGCGTTCAGCTGATCCACCTCGACCTCTCGGACCGCGCCTCGATCGACGCAGCGATCGACGAGCTCACGGCCGAGGGAAGTCCGCTCGACCTGTTGGTCAACAACGCCGGGCTCGACGGTCGCTCGGTCGGCGGTGGCGAGGACGATCGCGGCCCGCTCGAGATCGACGCCGACGTCTTCCTCCGCCAGATCGAGGTCAACACCCTCGGCCCGCTGCTCTTCACCCGCGGCCTCGTCGACCTGCTCCACGCCGCCACCGAGCCGAAGGTCGTCAACGTCTCCTCTCAGCTCGGCCACAACGAGGTCGCCCTGCGCGGCGGCCGCGACGTCGGCTACAACGCGTCGAAGGCGGCCCTCACCACGGTCACGGCATCGTTCGCCCGGGTCCTGCCCGACATCACTTTCATCGCGGTACACCCGGGATGGGTCCAGACCGACATGGGCGGCCCGACCGCGACCCTCACCGTCGAGGAGTCGGTTCGCATGCTCACCGACACGATGCTCGGGTTGACCCCTGAGCAGAACGGTGCCTTCCTCGACGTCGACGGAAGCCCGTTCACGCCCTGAGACGGGTGATGTGGTCGCTCAGTCCCCGAGCGACAGCCAGAGCCGGAGGAGATGACGGCGCTCGTCGAGTTCGGCGTGATCGACGTACTCGGTGCGAGCGTGGACCACGGTGTGGTTCGAGATCAGCTGCACGTCGCCCTCCTGCAGCCACATGTCGAAGCGGAACGGTTCGGACCCCGCGATCTCGTCGTAGAGATCGATGACCTCGCGGCGGCGGCCCGGCAGATCGATCCCGGCGTGCCGTTCGGCGCTGCGCATGTAGTCGCTGTGCCAGAACGTCCGGAGAAACGAGCCGTCGTACACACACGGCGGGAGCTCGAACGTCGGCGGCTCCCCCGGGCCCTGCTCGTCGCGCCGGTCGATGTGGAACGGGGCGAACAGCTCGTCGACGAGATCGGGCCGCCGGGCCTGGAGCTCGTTGAACACCGCGACCGAGCTGGCGATCCGGCTCTGACCGCCTTCCGCCGCGGTCCGCAGACACAGCAGGCCGACGACGTCGGCCGCGTCGCAGTGGAACGCGATCTCCCCGGCGGTTCGGTACAGGCGCACGAGTGGCGAGTCGCTCTGCTCTCCGTAGTCCTTCACGTGGCCGAGGAGCTCACCCTGCGGGTTCTGCGCCCCGGGGGCGCCGAGGTGGTGACCCAGGCCCCAGTAGACGAGTGCGGCCTTCTCGTCGCCCCAGGAGCGCACGGGAAGGCCACGCAGGCAGAGGGCGCCGGTGCCGGATCGCAGCGTCGTCCGCCACCCGGCGAGTTCCTCCTCGAAGCCCGAGACGTCGAACCGCTCGCTGGTCACCTCGTCGAGCGGGACGCCCGCGGCCAGCAACACATCGGCAGAGGCGCTGAGTCGGTCGATGAACGTGTCGGGCAGCTCGATCAACCACCGGCTCGGGTCGGCCGCCAGCTCCGCGCCGAGCCACGCCGACGGGTGATCGATCGGCCCGTCGGGCCGGGCGTCGCCCTCGCGGAAGAAGTAGTTGATCGCTTGGGCGCCGAAGTCGACGACGCTCACAGCCCGGTCAGCTCCTCGGCGGTCTTCTTGGCCCAGGTGTAGTCGGCCTTGCCGTTCGGTCCTCGCAGCACCGTCTCGACCCGCAGGATGCGCTTGGGGGTCTTGTAGGCGGCGATCTTGGTGCGGGCGTGGGCGATCAGATCGTCGTCGGAGACGTCGGCCCCCGATTCGAGGCTGAGCACGGCGTTGACGGTCTGGCCCCACCGTTCGTCCGGAAGCCCGACGACGTTGCAGTCGACGACGTCGGGGTGCGACTTCAGCGCCTCCTCGACCTCCTAGGGGTAGATCTTCTCGCCGCCGGAGTTGATGCTCACCGACCCTCGCCCGAGCAGGGTGATCGTGCCGTCTTCCTCGACGGTCGCATAGTCGCCGGGGATCGAGTAGCGGACCCCGTCAATGGTCGGGAACGTCTCCGCCGTCTTCTTCTCGTCCTTGAAGTAGCCGAGGGGCACCACGCCGCGGTTGGCGAGGCGACCGCGCTCCCCCGACCCGGGCTCGACCATCCGGCCGTCGTCGGTGATGACGACGGTGTGCTCGCTGAGCTGGAACTTCGCGGTCGTCGCCTCCTCGGCATCGCCACGCGTGAGCTGGTTGCCCTGCCCCGGGCTCTCCGACGAGCCGAGCGCATCGAGCAACGTGAGCTTCTTGTGTTCGAGGAACCGGGTCTTGGACTCCTTGGACCACATCACGCCCGACGACATGATCTGGAACAGACTCGACAGGTCGTGGGGCTCGCCGGCCGCCTTCGCCCGGTCGAGCTCCTCGAGCATCGGGCGAGAGAACGCCTCGCCGACGATCGCCAGCATGGTGAGGTCGTGGTGGGCGACGACCTCCCACAGCTCCTTGGCGTCGAACGATCGGCTGGGCAGGGTCGCGACCGCGCCACCCGTCATGAGCACTTGCAACGAGACGATGCCCGAGGTGCCGTGCATCAGCGGGGCGCCGGCGAGGACGCGGGTCGTGCGGTTGCGTTCGTGCAGGGCCACCGCGGCCGCAACGGCATCCTCGACCGTGGTCGGGACCGGCTGCTTGATCGGCTGATAGAAGGCCGACGCACTCTTCTGCAGCTCACGGTGGGGCCACATGACGGCCTTGGGGTTGCCGGTGGTGCCGCCGGTGTAGAGGAACCACAGGTCGTCGCCGGAGCGCTCGATGCGAGCGGCCGGCTCGTGCTGCGCCAGGAGGTCGTCGTAGTGGACCGCACCATCGAGGAGATCACCGCCGCCGACCTGGACGAGCAACTGCAGCTCGGGGCACCGGTCACGGACCTCGCCCACCCGGTCGGCCAGAGTCACGTCGAAGAAGACGGCCTTCGCATCGGCGTTGGTGAGCAGGTAGGCCAGCTCGTCGGCGAGGTAGCGATAGTTGACGTTGCACGGCACGGCCCGCTGCTTGAAGGCCGCGAACTGAGCCTCCTCGTACTCGAAGCCGTTGTAGAGGTAGAGACCGACCTTGTCGTCATGGCCGACCCCGGCCGCCTCCAATGCGCCGGCGAGGCGGGCGCTGCGGTCCTCGAATTCGCTCCACGAGTGCGATTCGAGGCCATGGGCGGCCGCGATGGCGTCCGGGACCGCGTCGGCGATCCCCTCCCAGATGCTGGCGAAATTCGGCATTCCGTTCCCCCTGTTCGGCCCGGAGCATACGCTGGAGAGCAGATGTCCCCCGAACCCGGTTCCCTCAACCCCCAGCAGCGCCGGAACGACCTCACGCGCATGGCCGCGGAGGAGCTCGACGTCCTCGTCATCGGCGGCGGCGTCACCGGCGTGGGCTGTGCCCTCGATGCCGTCACCCGTGGCCTCAGCGTCGGTCTGGTCGAACAACGCGACCTCGCCTCCGGCACCTCCAGCCGGTCCTCCAAGCTCATGCACGGCGGTCTCCGCTACCTCGAGCAGAAGGACTTCGCCCTCGTCCACGAGGCGCTCCAGGAGCGTGGCCTGCACACCACCTCGGTCGCTCCGCACCTCGTGCGGCCGATCTCGTTCCTGATCCCGCTCACCGGCCGGATCTGGCAGCGGGCCTACTACGGCGCCGGCGTCCTGCTGTATGACCTCATGGCGCTCGCCCGCGGCAAGAAGTTCCCGCGCCACCGCCACCTGTCCCGCAAGAAGGCCCTCGAGCTGGTTCCCGGGCTCCAGGAGTCGTCGTTGATCGGCGGCATCCTCTACTACGACGCCCAGATCGACGACGCCCGCCACACCGTCGCCGTCGGCCGCACCGCGGCCCGTCACGGTGCCGCCATCGCCACGTCGACCAAGGTCGAGTCGCTGCTCAAGGACGGCGACCGGGTGGTCGGCGCTCGCGTGCGCGACATCGAGAACGATGGCGAGTACGAGATCCGGGCCAAGCGCATCATCAACGCCACCGGCGTCTGGATCGACGACATCCAGGACATGGCCGGCCCCGCCGGTCTGCGGGTGCACGCCGCCAAGGGTGTGCACATCGTCGTCCCCTGTGACCGGATCGAGGGCGACAGCGGCATCGTGCTACGCACGCCCACCTCGGTGCTCTTCATCATCCCGTGGGGCGACTACTGGCTGCTCGGCACCACCGACACGTCGTGGACCCTCGACCGGGCCCATCCCGCCGCCTCGTCGAAGGACATCGACTACCTGCTCGAGCAAGCCAACGCCGCACTGCGCCGCACCCTCACCCGCGACGACATCGTCGGGGTCTACGCCGGTCTGCGGCCGCTCATCGCCGGTGAGGGCGACGAGACCGCCCGCTTCAGCCGTGAGCACGCCGTCGCCCAGCCCAACCCGGGCCTGATCTCGATCGCCGGCGGCAAGTACACGACCTACCGGGTGATGGCCAAGGACGCCATCGACATGGCGGTCGAGGACTTCGATCGTGCCGTGCCGAAGTCCACCACCGAGGACATCCCGCTGATCGGCGCCGACGGGTGGGACGACACGTGGAAGGACGCCGCACCGCGGCTGGCCGGCCAGTACGGCCTGCCTGAGCACCTCGTCGAGCGGGTGCTGTGGCGCCACGGCTCTCGTGCGCAGGCGATCCTCGAACTCACCGCGGCCGAGCCCGCCCTGGCGGAGATCCTGCCCGGCGGCGGCTACCTCGCGGCCGAGGCGGTGTACGCCGTGCGCCACGAAGGTGCGCTCCACCTCGAGGACGTCCTCGCCCGCCGGATGCGGATCTCGATCGAGACCGTCGACCGCGGGGTCGACATCGCCGAACGAGTCGCGACGCTGATCGCTCCCGAACTCGGCTGGACCGACGAGACGCGGGCCGACCAGGTCCAGGCCTGGATCGACCGGGTCGACGCCGAACTCGCCGCGAACGACGCCACCGACGATCGCACCGCCGACATCGAGCGACGCCGTGCCGTCGATGGTCGCGGCCTGATCGACGCCGAAGCCTGACCCGATGTCCAGCTCGTTCGGCACCCTGTTTCGGATCTCCACGTTCGGGGAATCCCACGGTGGCGGCGTGGGCGTCGTCATCGACGGCTGCCCGCCCCGGTTGCCGATCGACGAGGCGACGATCCAGTTCGACCTCGACCGGCGTCGCCCCGGCCAGTCACGGCTGGTGACGCAGCGAGACGAGTCCGACCAGGTCGAGATCCTCTCTGGCGTCTTCGAGGGCTACACGACCGGCACGCCGATCGCCCTGCTCGTCCGCAACAAGGACCACAACTCCGGGGCCTACGACCACCTCCGCGACGTCTACCGTCCGTCCCACGCCGACTACACCTATGACGCCAAGTACGGCTTCCGGAATTGGGCCGGCGGCGGCCGCGCATCGGCCCGAGAGACGATCGGCCGAGTGGCCGCGTCCGCGGTCGCCCGTCGCCTGCTCGCCGAGGTGGCCGGGATCGAAGTCCTCGGCTGGGTCTCGTCGGTGGCGTCGATCGACGCCGACGTCGATGCGTCGGAGGTCACGCTCGACGCGGTGGAGGCCGACCCGACCCGCTGCCCGGATCCGGCCGCCGCAGCCGAGATGACCACCGCGATCGAGCAGGCCCGCCGCGACGGCGACGCGCGCGGCGGCGGCGTCACCGCCGTCGCGCGGCGGGTGCCCGCCGGCCTCGGCGAACCGGTCTTCGACAAACTCGACGCCGAACTCGCCGGTGGGCTGATGTCGCTGCCCGCCGCCAAGGGCGTCGAGATCGGCTCCGGCTTCTCGGGCACCCGGATGAGCGGCCTCGCCCACAACGACCCGTTCGAGCCTGGCAGCGACGGTTCGATCCGCACGACCACCAACCACAGCGGTGGCATCCAGGGCGGGATCAGCAACGGCGAAGACATCGTGGTGCGCGTCGCGTTCAAGCCGACCGGCACGATCGCCAGCGAGCAGAAGACGGTGACCCGTGACGGCGAGGCGACCACCCTCGCGGCTCGCGGTCGGCACGATCCGTGTGTGCTGCCCCGGGCGGTGCCGATGGTCGAGTCGATGATGCTGCTGACGCTCGCCGACCACTGGCTGCGCCAGCGGGCGATCGACGTGTTGCCCCCGCTCGACGAGCGGCCCTAGCGACTCAGACGAAGGGCGGGCGGTGCACGACCGCCGGGAGCTCCTTGCCGCGCACGTCGATGGCGACCTCGGTGCCGTCGGCGAGTTCACGGTCGAGGAACGCCAGGGCGATGCCTTGTTCGCGAACTGGCGAGAAGTTGCCGCTCGAGATGGCACCGATCGACTCACCGCCGAGCAGCACGGCCTGTCCCTCCCGAGGGGGACGTCGGCCGTCGACGACCAGCCCGTGCAGTCGCTTGGGCAGCCCGGCGGTCGCTTCGGCCTCGAGCGCGGCCTTGCCTCGGAACTCGCCCTTGTCGGGACGGACCACCCAGTTCAGGCCGGCCTGGCCCGGGGTGATCCCGGCACCGAGTTCGTGGCCGTGGAGCGGCAAGCCCGCTTCGAGGCGGAGCGTGTCGCGAGCGCCGAGCCCCGCGGGCGCCACGCCGGCGCCCACGATGAGATCCCAGACCTTCGCGGCGTGATCGACGGGCACCGCGATCTCGACGCCCGCCTCACCGGTGTAGCCGGTGCCGGCGACGAGCACGTCAGCGTCGCCGACGGTGGCTCGTCCGACCCGGAAGCGTCCGACCTCGGCGACCGAGGGGGCCACGGTCGCCAGCTTGTCGCGGGCGTTGGGACCCTGGACGGCCAGCACCGCTCGGGTGGCGGTGACGTCCTCCATCGTGGGCGGGTCGTCGAGCGCCGCGAGTGCCGACGCCACCCGGTCGGTGTTGGAGGCGTTGGGCATGACGTCGAACCGCTCGTCGTCGACCCACCAGACGATGATGTCGTCGAGGACGGATCCATCGTCGGGATCGAGCAGGTGGGTGTACTGGGCCCGGCCCGGCTCGATGCGGTTGAGATCGTTGGTGAAGGCCCACTGCAGCGCGTCGAACGCCGTCGGGCCGATGACCCGCAAGGTGCCGAGATGGGAGACGTCGAAGATGACGGCGTCGTCGCGGCACGCCAGGTGCTCAGCGATCGTGCCGGCCTCATAGCTCAGCGGCAGCTCCCAGCCACCGAACGGCACCAGCTTGGCCCCCGCGTCGACGTGGACCTCGTGGAGGGGCGAGCGGCGATCCTCAGGCGGCATCGGCGAGCGCGTACTTCAGACCGAGCCGTTCGAGGTCACGCCGGTACAACAGCTTGACCGTGACCTCGGGGTGGGTGACCGCGAGCTTGCGCACCTTGCGGTTCTTGCGGGTGACGAGCGGCTGACGCATCGTCGTCACCTCGACATAGGTGCCGAAGTCGGTGAGATAGAAGTCGGGCGTGAACGCCTCGACCGGGTTGCCGTCGACGTCGGTCTCGAGCACGAACGTCGTCGGCTCGTACTCCCAGCGGATGCCGTAGGCGTCGAGCAACGACGCGAGCTGGGCCTCGGACTCGTGGGCGAACTCGGGCATACCCGACGTTCTAGCCCTCGCCGACCGCGCGTTGGGTGATGACCTCGTCCGCGATCTCCGGGTACAGCGAGACGATGCGGGCGTCGACCTCTTCCTTGACGCCGGCGAGCGGCAAGACGTTGAGCACGCCCTGGCCGTTCTGCAGCAGGTCGATGAGTTCCTCGCCGGTGTTGACGAGCACCGAGTTTGAGCCGTCGATCACCAGGTTGGCGCTGGCGACGTCCTCGCCGAGCTGTTCCTTCATGTAGGAGAAGACCTTGCGCACCTGCTCGAGGCGGATGCCGGCGTCGAGGAGCGCTTTGATGACCTTGAGCTCGAGGAGGTCGCGGTAGCTGTACTCGCGACGGCTGCCGCTGCCCTTGGCCTGGGCCAGCGACGGCTTCACCAGGTCGGTGCGCGCCCAGTAGTCGAGCTGCCGGTAGGTGATGTCGACGATCTCTGCGGTGCGCTTCCCGCTGAAGCCCTGCTGCGCCATGGTGGTGACTCCCTCAATCAACCCCGCCGGCGAGTCTACGCCGGCAAACCGCACCGACGAAATTACGACGGTGTGACGAAGGGAAACTGTAGGACGCGCCCCGCGCGGGGTCAACGACCCTTCGCGCGAACTATCGCGCGCTCCGCGCGAGGGGGTTCAGTCCTCGAAGTCTTCGGGCGAGATGGTGTCGAGGAACTCCTTGAACTCCTCGACGACCTCTTCGGGCTGATCGTCCTCGAGGTCTTCGCCTTCGACGTAGCCGACCTCGGCGATGACGTCGTCACTCGCGAAGATCGGCGTGCCGGTACGCACGGCGATCGCGATCGCATCCGACGGGCGGCACGAGACGACCCGCCCCTCCCCGCTCGAGACCAGATGGAGCTCGGCGTAGAAGGTCTTCTCGTGGAGCTCGGTCACGACGACTCGGTCGACGTCGACCGCCAGCGTCTCGAGCAGATCACGCAACAGGTCGTGGGTCATCGGCCGGGGCGTCTCGACGCCGTCGAGCGCCATCGCGATCGACGTCGCTTCCGGGGCACCGATGAAGATCGGCACCGTGCGGCCAGCGCCACTGCGCTCGCGAAGCATCACCACGGGAGCGTTGGCCGGCATCTCGACACGCACACCGATGAGGTCCATTTCCTGCATGGCCCCACCCTAGGCCCCGTAGAGCGCCTCCACGTACGCGTCCGGATCCTGGGCGAGGACGTCGATGTCGGCGGCGGCCAGCACCCGCACGTTGCGGTACCGGCCCTCGTAGTCGAGGCCATAGCCGACGACGAAACGGTCCTCGATCTCGATGCCCACATGGTCGATGGCGACGGGCACGACGCGTCGAGCCGGCCGGTCGACGAGCGTGCACAACGACACCGACCGAGGGGCGCGACGACGAAGCTCGCCCAGCAGGAAGGCAGACGTGAGACCGGTGTCGACGATGTCCTCGACGATCACGACGTCGCGGTCCTCGATGTTGATCGACGCGTCCATGACCATGCGGACCCGACCCGTTCCGGGGGTGTAGGGGCTCAACGCAACGAAGTCGACCATCGTGGCGATCGACATCGCCCGCACCAGGTCGGCCATGAACGGCACGCTCCCGCGCAACACGCCGATCATCACGACACCGTCGTCGTACCGATCGCTGAGCTCGCCGGCCAGCCGGGCGACGACCTCGTCGATGCCGTCGCGGTCGAGCAGGATGTCGGGCCGGCTCACGGGCTCAGGCGTCGAGTCCGAGCTCGCGCCGCAGGATCGAGCGATGGATCGCCTCGCCTTGGGCGATCAACTCCGCCAGCTCGCTGCGAGCCTCGGCCGCAGCCTGGCCACCTCGGCTCAGCGCGGCGCCCCGCAGCTGCTGGAACAGACCGGCCTCACGGTCGGCGGCGACCTTGTACATGCGGAGGTGACGGACCTCCATGCCGCGGTCGCGGAACGCCGCCGCGGCTCGGGTGGTCAGGAGGGCCTCGTGGTCGAACACCGACCCGGAACCGGTGTCGACCGCCACGATCAACCCCATCTTCTCGAGCTCACCGACGAAGCCGAGGTCGGTTCCGGTGGCTTCGGCGAGTTCGCCGGCGCTCAGCGACACCGATCCCGCCGACGCCCCACTCGCCACGCTGGGCGTCGGTGCGGGTTCGCCGGTGGCGGCCGGAGCCGGCGTGGGATCGGGAGTCGGTTCCGGCGTCGGGGCCGGTTCGGGCTCCGCTGGAGCGGGCGACGCGGCGGTGGGCTCGACCGTGGTGGGCTCCGGCTCGGGCGGGTCGGGCTCGACCATGTCGGCGTCGCGATCCGCGAACAGCGAGGGCTCGGGCAAGGGCCCGGTCGCCGGCGGGTCTTCGAGTTCGCTCGACGGGTCGAAGTCGTCTTCGGCGAGACGGCGCTTGATGACCTTCAGCGGGAGGAAGTTGTCGCGCTGTTGGGTGAGGATCCAGCGAAGTCGGTCGACGTCCTCGCGGTAGAACTTCCGATACCCCGAGGGCGTGCGTTCGGGCGTGATCAGGCCTTGACTCTCGAGGAACCGGATCTTGGAGATCGTGACGTCCGCGTGTTCCTCTTTGAGGAGCGACAGCACCTCTCCGATCGACTGGTGTGGGACTTCGGTCATCGCTCCCCTCCTCAGATCTCGCCCGTGCCGTGGACGAACACGAGCTTGAACTTGCCGATCTGCAACTCGTCGCCTTCGAGCAACTCGCGATCATCGGCTCGTTCACGGTTCACATAGGTGCCGTTGAGCGACCCGACGTCGCTCACCCAGTACCGAGCGCCGTCGCGCCGGACCTCGGCGTGGCGGCGCGACACGGTGATGTCGTCGAGGAAGATGTCGGACTTCGGATGGCGACCGAGCGACACGACATCGCTGTCGAGGGCGTACCGAGCGCCGGACTTCGAGCCTTGCACGACCACGAACAGGCCCTCGTGGGGACCGAACGCCGATCGATCGATCTCGCTGAGATCGGTGCCGCCGATCGTGACGACGGGCGTCTCGGTCGTGATCTCGTCATGCCGCAGATCGCTGCCACACGACGAGCAGAAGTTGGCTCCTGCCGGATTCATGTGGCCGCAGCTGGGGCAGACGATGTCCGGCATGTTCACCCGGCGATGAACGCCTGGTAGGCCTCGGCGTCGAGGAGACCGTCGAGCTCGCCGGCATCGGCGATCGTGACCGAGCAGATCCAGCCTTCGCCGTACGGGTCGGCGTTGAGCTTCTCGGGCTCATCGGACAGATCGGCGTTGACCGAGGCGACGGTGCCGCTGATCGGGGCGTACAGCTCCGACACCGACTTGGTCGACTCGACCTCGCCGAAGGAGTCGCCGGCGCTCAGCGCGGCACCCACATCGGGCGGATCGACGTAGACGACGTCACCGAGTGCATCCTGGGCGTAGTCGGTGATGCCGATGACGGCGGTCTCACCCTCGACCCGGACCCACTCGTGCTCCTTGGAGTAGCGCAGGTCTTCTGGAACGTTCATGTCCGGAACCTAACGCACGCGCGCCCCGCGAGGGTGGCCCTTGCCGGGGCAGCCGCGATCAGTCGTCGGCTCGCCCTCGTTCGAGCGCTTCCATCGCCAGCGGCACGTACTGGGCGGCGGACAGGTAGCTGTAGATCAGCGACGGCACGACGATGACCCAGCCGAGGAATCCCCAGAAGTCGGCGGTGCTGTGATCGCTCGCCCCCATCAGCAGGCCGGGGAACGCGAAGTACAGGCCGAACGTGGCCACCTTGCCCCACCAGGTGACGTCGATGCGGCGGGCCCCCAGCGCTCCGAGGATCAGCCCGGCGATGCTCACCAGCACCTCGCGGGCGAGGGTGATGCCGATCAGCCACCACGGCACGGCGCCGTCGATCCCGATTGCGATGATCGGCACGATCAACGAGACCCGATCGGTCAGCGGGTCGATCAGCTTGCCGAACTCGGTGATGACGTCGAAGCGGCGAGCCCACCAGCCGTCGACCCAGTCGGTCGCACCGATGAAACCCCACAGCCAGGCGGCCAACCAGCGGTCCTCCTGGTTGAAGAGCAACCAGAGGAACACCGGCACGAGCGCCAAGCGAACGAGCGACACGACGTTTGGCACGGTGAGGAGTCGGTCCTCGAACACCCCCAGCTGTCGCTCGTCGTCGCTCACGGTCTGCAGCCTACGATGCCGCCGTGGAATCGTTGCTGACGGCGCTGGGGGTCGGGATCGACTTCTTCGTCTGGGCCGACGACTCGTGTGTCGCGGTGATCGAGGAGGCGCCGGACGGCGTCGTGCACGTGCTGGTCGTTCCCCTCGAGGGCGAAGGCGGCATCGCCCACGCGCTCGTCATCGGCGATCAGCTCGCCACCGCCATCCGTGGCCTCGATCGGACCGACGTAAGGTCAGAGGTCGAGGCACGACTCGAACCGGTCCCCCACGTCCGCGTTCGGCCTGGGCTGGGAGGCAACCCGCCCCCGATCCTGCGACGCACCCAGCCGGACGAGGTGCACGACTTGCTGTTCGAAGCACGCCTCGTGCTGCGTGACGCGATGGTGTCGCAGCACACCCTCGCCCGGTCCGATGCGGCCATTGCGTGGGCTGGCGAGGTCAGGGTGGACTACGGCCAGTTCTACCTGAAGCGCGTCGGCGCCTCGGACTTCCCCGACGCCGGCCCCGGCGAACCGGACCGTATCTGGAGCAACGGTTCGGAGATCTATGTGGCGGCGACGACCCCGAGCGGCCCGGTCCCGATCGAGGTCGAGTTCCACGACCGCTCACCAACCGAGACCCTTCCCGTCTGGCAACATGTCGTCGACGTGAGTCTCGACCGCGGCGGAGCCCTGTGTGTTCTCGACTGGGGCGGCGACGAACGCGACGCGAGGGCGATCCTCCCGATCGACCCGGACCCGGTTCGGCTGCGAATGCACTGGGGTGGCCTTTCTCGCGACGGTGAAACCTTCAGCGCCGAACGCCTGGCGCTCGCGGTCTGGCCTGCTCCGGTGGCGCCAACCAGGGTGATTCGCCGATGGTCGGGTTGGCGCCCCATCGAACGCAGCGCTCCGGCCTGGCCCTGAGCGCGTACGATCCCGACGTGGCTTCCATCTTCACCCGCATCATCGACGGCGAGATCCCGGGACGTTTCGTCTGGAAGGACGACGTGTGCGTCGCCTTCCTCGACGTTCGCCCGCTCGCCCGCGGCCATGTGCTCGTCGTTCCCCGAGCCGAGGTCGATCAGTGGACCGATCTCGACGCGGACACGGTCACCCACCTGACCTCGGTGGCGCACCGGATCGGGCAGGTCCAGAAGGCGCTGCTCTCCCCCGCCCGGATCGGCTTGATGATCGCCGGCTTCGAGGTGCCCCACGTGCACGTCCACGTCGTGCCGATGAACGGCATGGGCGACCTCGACTTCGCCCAGGCCGACGTCAGCCCCGACCAGGCCGACCTCGACGCCCTCCGCGAGCAACTCGCCGCCGCCCTCGAAAGCTGATTCGGCCAACCGCTTCGCGACAACGGTCGCCGCGTCGCGAAGACGTTGGCCGTTGAACGTCTGCTTCGCCTTTCCGCGACGCGGGCCCGCGCGTCGCGAAAAGGCGAAGCACGGACGGCGCCGGACGTGGAGCCGGTCTCAAGCCTCGTCGGTGACCGGCTCGGCTTCGTCGATCAGGGACCGGTTGTTGTTGCGGACGTTGTTGACGTCGGTCGACACCATCCGCAGCTGGATGAGTGCGGCGGGAGCCGGGACGAAGAGTTCCTGGAGCGCCTCGATGTCGTGGTTGTCCCGGTCGAGCCAGGTGTCCCAGGTGTCGGGCGGCAACATCACGGGCATCCGGTCGTGGACCTCGGCGACCTTCTCGTTCGGTGAGCCGGTGATGATCGTGCAGCTGTAGAGCTCGAGCGGTTCGCCGTCGTCGTCGAGGTTGTTCTTGTCTTTCCAGACCTCCCAGAGGCCGGCGAACGCGAACGGCGACTCGTCGATCGTTGTCATGTACATCGGCTGCTTGCGCTTCTGCCCCTCGATCTTCTTCCACTCGTAGAAGCCGTCGGCGGGGATGATGCAGCGCTTCTTGGCGAACGGCCGCTTGAACGAGTTCTTCTCCGCGAGGGTCTCGGCTCGGGCGTTGATCATCTTCGAACCGATCTTTGGATCCTTGGCCCAGAACGGCACCAGCCCCCAGTGGAACGTGTCGAGGCGTCGCTCGCCCCGGGTTTCATAGACCGTGTAGACGCCTTGGGTCGGCGCCACGTTGTAGTTGCCGAAGGACTCCGGGTCCTCGGGCGGCTCGACCATCGACTCGGCCCCGAAGTACTGGGCGAGTTGATCGGGAGGCGTGGCCGAGACGTAGCGACCGCACATGGTCAGGCTCCTGTGGGCAGATTGCCGGTGAGGGTGCAGGTTCCCACTCGACCGGCGCCGACGTCGAACGTCAGCTCCTCACCGACCTGGCCGCCGAAGCGCGGAATGACGACACCGCTGTCGGGATCGACTTCGATCGTGCCGCGGATCGACAGCACCTCGTACTCGGGGGCGCCGTCGGCGACGAGCTGGAGTCGAATCGCGTCCGCCAGTCCCGTGCCGCCCTCGGGGAGCTCGACGGCCCCAGCCGGAATGTCGAGGGCGAGCAGGATCGCGTCGGCGCCGATGCAGCCGACCGTCGCCTCCCGCCCGACCGGATCGACACAGGGCCCGTGGGTGACGGTGTCGAGCGGGCGCAGATCCGAGGTGACGACGCTGACCCGAAGGCAGGCGATGTCGACGAATCCGGCAGGCCCGACGATGACGACGTGTCCGCTGTTCGCGTACTGGAAGACCGACGCGGCCAGCGCGCCGGGCGGGTACGGGTAGCGCACGAACGGTGCGGTCGTGACCCGCTCCGACACCGGGCCGTCGCCGGCGAGCACCGACACCGTTTCGCTCAGCGCCGTCGTGAGCAAGGGCTCGACGACCGGCGGTCCGCCTTCGAGGGCGGCGACGTCGGGGGCGTCGTCGAGATCGCCGAACTGCAGCGCACCCTGAGTGCGTTCCTCTTCGACCCCGAATTCCTGCCAGCCCCACCACGCGGCGACGCCGACGACGGCGATCAACACGACGCCGATCGTCATGTTGACCAGCCGCTGCTTGCGGCCGGTGACGAGGGCCTCCTCGACCGCCCGCTCGTCGAGCCGTTCCTGCAACGTGAGCGGCCCGAACGCCTCGCTGCGCGCGCCACCGGCGATGAGGTCACGCCACTGCGTCTGGAGTTCCGGCTCCATGCGGGCGAGATGCGATTCGAAGACCTCGGCGACGCCATGACTGAAGAGCATCATCAAGCCGTTGGCCCGGGCGTGCTCGAGCGGATCGTCGTGCTCCTCGAGCAACTCCCGGCCGGCGGCGAGGGCGGCGAAGAACTCGTGGGCCGCGGCGGAGGCTTGCTCCGGGGTGTAGGTCGGGCCCTCGAGCGCCTTCGGGAGGCGGATCGGATCGGTGCCGGCCCGGAAGAACCCGGTCGTCACCACGAACGAGTCCGGGCGGATCTCCTCGTCGGTCGCGTCGGGAAGCGACTGTGGGAGTTCGCGGACCTCGTCGGCCCCCTGGGGCACGGTCGGGTCGAGTTCGGGCGGGTCGGAGCTGGCGATGGGACAGAGGGTAGGCCGAGCGACGCCGAGGCGGGTGGCGCCTCGGGCGACCCGTGCGAGACTCGGCGGGTGCCTGACCTCGAGCTGATCCTCGCCTCTGGTTCCCCCCGCCGCCGAGAGCTCCTGAGCCGGATCGGGATCTTCCCGACAGTGGAGCCCGCCGCCATCGACGAGACCCCCGCCGAGGGAGAAGGCGCCGCGGCGTACGTCGAACGCATGGCCCGAGAGAAGGCGGTCGTCGCCGCCCGGCCGGGTCGGGTCGTGCTCGCCGCCGACACGACCGTCGCCCTCGAGGGCGTGATCCTCGGCAAGCCCGACGACCGGGACGACGCGGCGGCGATGCTGCGGTCGCTGAGCGGTCGGACCCATCAGGTGATGACCGGCATGGCGGTCGTGGTCACCGGGGCGGACGGGACGCCGGTGATCCACTCCGCCGTCGACACGACCGACGTGGTCGCGAGCGAGATCGCGGCGGACCGGATCGCCTGGTACGTCGCCTCCGGCGATGCCGACGACAAGGCCGGCGCCTACGGCCTCCAGGGGGCGGCCGGCCTGTTCGTCGATCGGATCGAAGGCAGCGCCAACGGCGTCATCGGCCTCTCGCTCCTGGTCGTGGAGCAGTTGTTCGCCCGTCATGGGCTCGACCTACTCGACTACCGCTCGCCGGCGCCGGTCGACCCGGTCGAAGCGATCGCCGCCCGTGCCCTTCGCCACGTCACCCGTCCGCCGGGGCGTGACGAACCGGTGATTCGCTGGGCGGGACCCGATCAGCTCGCCGAGGACTTCGCCCGCACCGTCGGACTCGACCTCTCCGACGATGCCCCACCGGCCGACCCGGCGCTGCTGGTCGACGCCGCCGACACGGTCGTACGCCGATCGGTGCAGACGAACCATCCGTACTTCCTCAACCAGAACTACGCCGGAGCGGATCCCCTCGCCGTCGTCGGCGACTGGCTCGGAGCGGCGCTCAACACGACGAACGCGACCTATGAGGTCGCACCGGTGTTCACCCTGATCGAACGGGCACTGCTGACGAAGATGGCCCGACTCATCGGGTTCCCGCCCTCGGGTGGCCTGCCGGCCGGCCTGATGTGTGCGGGCGCGTCGCTCGCCCAGCTCCACGCTCTGCAGCTCGCTCGCCACCGGGCCGACCCGGGCCTGGTCCATGACGGGGCTGACGGTGTGCGTCGCCGCATTCTCGTCAGCGCATCGGGCCACTACTCCGCCGAGAAGCTCGCGGCGGTCATGGGCCTCGGCCGTTCCGCGGTGCAGTCCATCCCCACCGATGCGGGCGGAGCGATGGATCTCGACGCCCTCGACGCTGCCCTCGCCGACGGGCCGGAGGTCCTGGCCGTCATCGCGACGGCCGGCACGACCGTCACCGCCGCGTTCGACCCGATCGCGGCGATCGCCGACCGCTGCGAGGCGCACGGCATCTGGCTCCACGTCGACGCCGCATACGGCGGCGCCGCCCTGCTGTCGCCGAACCAACGGCACCGTTGCGCGGGGATCGAGCGAGCCGACTCCGTCGTCTGGAACCTCCACAAGATGGCCGGCATGACCCAGCAGTGCACCGCCCTGCTGGTCCGAAAGCCGGAGCGGTTGGCGGCGACGTTCGCGACCGGCGCGGACTACCTGTTCCAACCCGACAAGGCGAACGCCGACCTCGACGCGGGCGACCGGACGATCCAGTGCGGGCGACGCGTCGATGCGCTGAAGGCATGGCTGACGTGGAAGTCCCGCGGTGATGCGACGATGGGCGCCCGTATCGATCACGCGGTCGCGGTCGCCGAGCACACCCGGCAACGGGTCGCCGAACGCGACGACCTGGCCGCGATCGTCGCCGGCGACTTCACCAATGTGTGCCTGACGTGGATTCCGCCCGAGCTTCGGCCCTTCGATCTCGCATCGCTGACCGATGCCCAGCGCGAGGCGTTGCACGCCGTCGCGCCGGCCGCGAAGGCGGCGATGCAGGCCGAGGGCTCGGCGTTGATCGGCTACCAGCCGGTGCACGGACTCAACTGCTTCCGGCTGATCTTCATGAACCCGGCGGTCACCACCGGCGACGTCGACGTGCTGCTCGATCTCATCGCCCGCCACAGCGAGGCCGCCTGGCGCTCGTAGCGCGCCGCCCCCTCTAGTCTGGAGGGTCATGACCGATCTCGACGCCGCTCCCCTCCCGGCTCCCGAGCCCGAACCTCCGGCTCGTCCCGGCGAGTTCGACGCGGTCCAGATCGGCCCGATCGAGGTGTGGCCACCGGTCGTGTTGGCGCCGATGGCGGGGGTCACCAACGCGCCGTTCCGCACCTTGTGCCGCCGCTATGGCGCCGGGCTCTACGTCAACCAGATGATCACGGCGCGAGCGCTCGTCGAAGGCCACCGCAAGAGCCTCGAACTCGCCGCTTTCGCGCCGGACGAGTCGCCGCGATCGATCCAGCTCTACGGCACCGACCCGTACTCGATCGGCGAAGCCACCCGCCTCCTGGTCGACGGGCTCGTCGACGGCATCCCGGTCGACCACATCGACATGAACTTCGGCTGCCCGATGAAGAAGGTCACCCGCCACGGTGGCGGCGCCGCCCTTCCGTGGAAGCGCGAGCACTACCGCAAGATCGTCCGGGCCGCGGTGAAGAACGCAGGCGACGTGCCCGTCACGGTGAAGTTCCGGGTCGGTATCGACGACGACGCCATCACCTTCATCGATGCCGGCAAGATCGCCGAGGACGAAGGCGTCGCCGCCGTCGCCCTGCACGCCCGAACCGCCAACCAGCTCTACTCCGGTCACGCCGACTGGCGTCGCATCACCGAACTCAAGGAAGCGGTGACCTCGATTCCGGTGTTCGGCAACGGCGACATCTGGGAAGCCGACGATGCGCTGCGCATGATGCGCACGACCGGCTGCGACGGCGTCACCGTCGGCCGTGGCTGCCTCGGCCGTCCGTGGCTGTTCGGCGACCTGGCCGCCGTCTTCGACGGCCGTCCCGTGCCCCCTCGCCCCAACCTCGGTGAGGTGCTCGACGGCATGGTCGAACACGCCGAACTGCTGTGCGAGTGGATGGGCGAAGACCACGGCATCCGCGATTTCCGCAAGCACACCGGCTGGTACCTCAAGGGCTTCCCGGCCGGCGGCGAGATGCGTTCGCGTCTCAACCGGGTCGGCTCGCTCGACGAGATGCGTGAGCTCATCGGCTCGCTCGACCGTTCGATCCCGTTCCCCGAGGGCGGCATGCGCATGGTCCGGGGCCACTCCGGTTCCGCCAAGGACGTGCACCTGCCCGAGGGCTGGCTCGACGCCCGCGACGACGAGGTCGCGATGCCCAAGGGTGCCGAAGCCCTCGTCAGCGGCGGCTGACGAGCGAGTGGGTGCCAGCGGTGGCTGACCGCCGGCTTCGCGAATCCGGGGGCCCACCCGGCGGAACCACCGGCGGCTACCTCGACTCGTTCGAGAACATGCCAGGCGCCCAGAACCAGCCGTTCGGCGCGAAGCCGGCGAAGGCGTTCATCCCGGCCATCGGTCTCGGAGTGACCATCGAGGGGCCCGAGTTCGGCGTGGTCAACGGAATCGTCTGCGACGTGCTCGGCGGGCCGCTGCACGAAGCCGCCTGCGTCGTTCGAGTCGAGCGGCCGGTGACCGCATCGACTCGAACGGGGCGTGAGGTCGCGGGCGCGTGGCTGGTGGTGGAACCGACGACCCGGTGGTCCCGATCCGGCGATGCTCGCATCGAGGTTCGACCAACACCGGCCCCGTCCGAGCCGTGGCTCGACGCCGAAGGCGGCGCCGCCGACCTGGCCCGCTACACGTTCGACTGACGGCGGCTCGTCCGGTCAGAGCGGTCCAACGTCGGAGAAGGTGCCCGGGCGAACATCTCGGTCGGCTCCGCTCCGCCGCACGAGAGCGCGGATGACCCCACCGTGGGTGACGAGCAGATGGTGTCCCGGCCCAAGCTGGGCGACGAACGCGTCGATACGGGCACCGAACTCGGCCACGGACTCGCCGCCGGGCGCGACGAAGCCGTCGAAGTCGAGCAGACCCTGCTGGGTCACCTCGTCGAGGTCGTCCCACCGCTTGCCCTCGAGGTCGCCGAAGTCGAACTCGCGCAACGCCGACGTGGGCGTCGCATCGACCCCCATCAGGCGGGCGGTCTCCACGCAACGGGAGAGGTCCGAACACCAGATCGAGTCGTACGGTCCGTCTGCGATCGCACGGAGCGCGTCGGCCTGGGCCACGCCGTCGGCGTTGAGCGGGACGTCCGTGTGGCCGGTGTAGCGCCGCTCGGCGGACCAATCGGTCTCGCCGTGGCGAACGAGGCGGAGCCTCACCAGTTCCAGCCGTACTCGGCGACGAGACGGGCGGCGGCGGAGAGCACGGCCATCTCGCCGACCTGCTCGACCGCGCCGAGCACGTCGCCGGTCGTCCCGCCGTACGCCCGTCGAGCGAGCAGCACGAGCAGGGCGGCTCCAGCGAGAGCGATCAGGTAACCGACCACGCCCGCCGGGCCGCCGACGACGGAGCAGCCGGCGATCACCGCACCGATGGCCAGCACCGCCGGCTTCGGCAGGTGGGCGGTGTAGCTGGTCCCGAGACCGGTGGCCGAGGCCGAGGGCGTCGTCACCATCACGAGCGTGGCGATGCTCCGACCGACGGCGTGGGCCATCACGAGCGCGACGAGTCCTTCGACCGGTTCGAGGGCGGCGAGGGCGATCACGCGGATCAGGACCGAGAACACGAGGGCGAGCACGCCGAACGTGCCGACCCGGGAGTCCTTCATGATCTCGAGCCGTCGCTCGGCCGTGTAGCCACCGAGCGAGTCCGCCGTGTCGGCCAGCCCGTCCTCGTGGAACGCCCCGGTGATCATCACCCCGAACAGGATCGCGACGGTCGCCGCCGTCAACGGCGACACGAGCTCGTACAACCCGACCCAGACCAGTCCGATCAGCAACCCGATGAGGGCACCGACGACGGGGAACCACGGCACGCTCCCGCCCAGCTCCCGCTCATCGGCGGGATGGGCGCCACCCGGGAGCCGGGTGAGGAACGACCAGGCGTGGCGCAGGCTCACGCGAGTCCGAACTCCTGGAACGTCGCGACATCGACCACCGCGGCACAGGCCACCTGGAGGATCGGGATCGCAGCGACCGCGCCGCTCCCCTCGCCCAACCGGAGGTCGAGTGCGAGCAGCGGGTCCATGCCGAGTGCCGCGAGCTGGCGGATGTGGCCCGGCTCGGCCGAGGTGTGACCGGCTCGCACGTGATCGAGGGCGGCCGGGTCCGTTGCGTGGAGCGGCACGACGGCGGAGGTGGCGATGAACCCGTCGAGCAGCACCGGGATCCCCCGGTGGCGCGCAGCGAGCGTGGCCCCGGCCATCGCTGCGATCTCCTTGCCGCCGAGCCGTCGCAGCGCTTCGATCGGCTCGACGTCACCCACCCGAGCGACCGCGTCCTCCACCACGCGACGCTTGTTGGCGAGGGCGTCACCCTCCACGCCGGTTCCGGGGCCGGCCCAGTCGCCCGCAGGGCCACCGAGCACGGCTGCGGTCACCGCGGCGGCCGGCGTGGTGTTGCCGATCCCGACCTCACCGAAGACGAGGAGATCGGCGTCGACGTTCTCGACCGCCTCGACCCCAACCCGGACTGCGGCGTCGAACTCCTCGGGCGTCATGCCGTCATCGGTGCGGATGTTGCCGGTCGGCTGTCCGACGCCGGCGTCGTGGAACGAGAACCCGGCACCGACCTGATTGGCCAGCGCGGTGACGGTCGCGACGCCTTGGTCCATCGCGGCGACCATCGCGCCGGTCACCTCGGCCGGGTAGGCGCTGACCCCTTCCGCGGTCACGCCGTGGTCGGCACCGAAGACCGCGACGTGGGGCTTGGTCACCCGCGGGGTGGTCGTCCACTGCCAGGCGGCCAGCCAGGCCGCGGTGGCGTCGAGGCGGGCGAAGGCACCCGCGGGACGTAGCGTCGTCGCGGCGCGCTCGGCCACTGCGGCCTCCGACACGGTGTCGGGGCCGGGCAGGTTCACCAGCAGACGAGCGAGGGCGGAATCAGACACGGAACGTCTCCGAGGGTTCACCGAGTTCGACCAGTCGACCCGAAACCGACAGCACGGCCCGATCAGCCGCCGCGGCGACCCGTTGGTTGGCGCGACCGAGGAGGTCACGGAAGGAACGGCTGAGCGGGTTGTCGGGCACGATGCCGGAACCGACCTCGTTCGAGACGACGATCGTCGGTCCCGGACGGTCGGTCGCTGCAGTGATCACCTCGTCGAGGAGCGGGTCGAGCCGCTCGGCGGTGAGCGTTTCGTCGGCCATCAGTTCGTTGGTGACCCACAACGACAGGCAGTCGACGACGATGCAGGCGTCAGGCGCCGCGTCGGCGATGGCCTCGGCGAGCGCTCGCGGCGCCTCGACCGTCGCCCAGTCGGCGGGGCGTTCATCTCGGTGGCGAGCGATCCGCTCGACCATCTCGTCGTCGCCGGCGGTCGCGGTCGCGACGAAGACGACCGCCCGCCCGCTGTGGCGAGCCGCCTCCAGCGCCGCGGTCGACTTGCCCGAACGGGCCCCACCGGTGACGAACAGCAGCACTAGGAATCCCTGCCCACTAGTAATCGATGCCCTTCTTGGCCGCGATGCCCTGTTCGTAGGCGTGCTTGCGGTTCTCCATCACCGTCACGGTGTCGGCCATGTCGATGAGCCAGTCGGGCGCGTCACGACCGGTGGCGACGATCGACACCCGCTCGGGCCGGTCACGGAAGGTCGCTTCGACCTCGGCAGAGTCGATCCAGCCCCAGTTCAGGGGGTAGGTGATCTCGTCGAAGATCACGAGCCGATGCTCGCCGGCCTCGATCAGTTCCTTGCCCTGCCGCCAGGCTTCCTTCGCCTCGGCCTCGTCCTTGGTGAGATCGTCGGAGTCCCAGGTGAAACCGTCGCCGAGCGACTGGAAGTCGATGCCGAGGGTCTCGGCCATCAGCTGTTCGCCGGTCACCCAGTTGTCGCTCTTGAGGAACTGGATGACAGCGACCCGCCAGTCTCGGGCCCGAGCGCGCATGGCGACGCCGAACGCGGCCGACGACTTGCCCTTGCCGTCGCCGGTGTTGACCAACAGCAGGCTCTTGGCCGGCTTGAGACCGTCGGGACGGGGATCCTCCTCGGGCGGGGCCTCGGTCGGGGTCTTGCCATCTTCGGTCATGCCGTCTTCGGTCACTGGGGCACTCCTGTGGTGGGGACGATCACCGGTCCATCGGGATCGTCGATGATTCGAACGGTGGCGCCGAAGTGTTCGGCGATGGTCGCGGTGGTGAGCACTGCGGTGGGCGGCCCGGACTCGACGATACGCCCACCCGACAGCAGGGCGATGCGGTCGCCGTAGCGAGCGGCGAGGGTGAGGTCGTGCAGGGTGGCGATCACGGTCAGGCCTTGCTCGTGGCGAAGCGATTCGACCAAGTCGAGCACGTCTTGTTGGTGCCCGAGGTCGAGGGCGGTCGTCGGCTCGTCGAGCAACACAACGTCGGTCTGCTGCGCCAGGGCACGAGCGAGTACGACCCGTTGGCGTTCACCACCCGAGAGCGAACCGACCTCCCGGTCGACGAAGCCTTCGAGGTCGAGACGGCGCAGCACGTCCATGGCGATGTTGCAGTCGGTGTCGCTGTCGCGCCCGAAGATCCCCCGATGCGGGGTGCGACCGAGCAGGACGTAGTCGCCGACCAGCATGCCCCCGGGCATCACCGGGCTCTGCGGGACGTACGCGAGTCGTCGGGCTCGATCGATCGGCTTCGGCACGACCTCGCCACCCAGTTCGATCGAACCGTGGTGCTCGACCGTCCCGAGCAGCGAGCGCAGCAGGTCGCGGTGGGTGGCCCCCACCACGCGCACGTCCACGGTGACCGAGGCCGAGGCCCCGACCGGTCGCAGCTCGCCCGACTGCAGCACGCGCAGCAGCTTGGCCTGCATCTCGAGCGGCATGTCGCCGATCTCGTCCAGGAAGACGGTTCCGCCGTCGGCCGTCTGGAAGTGGCCCTTGCGGTCGGCGATGGCGCCGGTGAACGAGCCCTTCTTGTGCCCGAAGAGCTCCGACTCGAGCAGGTTGGGCGCGACGGCCGCGCAGTTCTCGGCCAGGAAGGGCTTGCGCTTGCGCGGCGAGTGCGTGTGCAGCGCCCGAGCGACCAGCTCCTTGCCGGTGCCCGTCTCGCCTTGGATCAGCACGGGCACGGCGCTGTTGGCCACGCGCTCCAGCTTGTCGTAGAGCTCGTCGGTCAGCAGGACCGGTTGGTGTACTGCCTGCTGCGCGGCGTCGGTGAGCCAGAGCCGGAAGCGGGTCGCGCCGGTCCCCGGTTCGCCCTCGTCGGGGAACTCCTCCGGCGCGCGATGGA
>CAZEML010000007.1:0-49943 GCA_964513285.1 uncultured Candidatus Nemicrothrix sp. | reverse complement strand
GACGCCCCCGCGCAGGCTGCCCCGACGCCGTTCCCGCAGCCCGAGACCCCGACCCCGACCGTGCCGACGCCGTTCGCGCAGCCCGAGACGGCCGCCCCGACGCCGGCTCCCGCCATGGCGCCGACACCCGTCTCGACGCCAGCCGCTCCGCTGGCTCCGGCCGCTCCCGGAACGATCCCGGCAGCCTCGCCGACCACGATCGGCGCCGTCGACCAGGCCGTGACGTCCGCCGGACTGATCCGGCGAACGCCGAAGCAGGTCGACGTCCCCGAGGAGTCCAAGTACGCACCGACCGCCACGCCGGCTCAACCGGCGATGGCATCGGGCAACCGTTCCCCTGAGGAGGTGCGCCAGATGCTGTCTCGCTACCGCGCCGGCCTCCGCAAGGGCCGTGGCCCCGTGTCGGGCCAGACCGATCCCAAGCAAGGGAGCTGAGTAGCACCATGACCATGAGTACCGCAGCCAACAACGTCAACTGGCTCGTCGCGAACTTCGTCGAGCGGGTCCCCGGCGTGAGCGAGGCCGTCGTGGTTTCCTCCGACGGCCTTCCCATGGCGTTGTCCGGTGGGCTTGACCGGGACGCGGCTGATCGCTTCGCCGCCGTCGCCTCCGGCCTGATCGGCCTCGCGTACGGGGCCGCCGGCCGCTTCGGCGGTGGCCAGGTGAACGAGATCATCATCGAGATGGAACACGCCTTCTTGTTCGTGACCGGCGTGAGCGACGGGTCGTGCCTCGCGGTGGTCGCGGAGGCCGACTGCGACGTCGGACTCGTCGGCTACGAGATGGCGGTGCTGGTCGACAAGACCGGCCCGTTCCTGACGCCGGAACTTCGCGCCGAACTCCAGAGCGCACTGCCCCGATGAACGAACGCCCCCGCGAAGAGCGGCTGCGGATTCGGCCCTACGCCCTGACGGGCGGCCGAGTGCGATCGTCCACCGAGCTCGCGCTCGAGGCGATCGTCCGCGTCACCGAGCGGGGTCAGACCAACGCGCCCGCGTTGGCAACCGAAAAGCGGGAGATCTGCCAGATCTGCGAATCCCCCGCATCGATCGCTGAGGTGTCCGCACACCTCAAACTCCCCCTGGGCGTCGTCCGCGTCCTGGTGGGCGACATGGTCACGGACGGCTTCCTCGACTGCAACGACAACGCGGTCTCCGAGGACAGCCGCCCGGACCTCCGACTCCTGGAAAGGGTCCTCGATGGTCTTCAAGCGCTCTGAACAGAAGGCAGCCGCACCGGCGGCGAGCGTGCCCGTCCCGGTCAAGATCGTGGTCGCCGGCGGCTACGCGGTCGGCAAGACCACGTTCGTCGGTTCGATCAGTGAGATCGAGCCGCTGACGACCGAGGCATCGCTGACGAGTCACAGCCAAGGCGTCGACATCGCCGGCGAGGCCGCCAAGAAGTCGACGACGGTCGCGATGGACTTCGGGCGCATCAGCCTGGGCGACGACCTGATCCTCTACCTCTTCGGCACCCCCGGGCAGGACCGTTTCCACTTCATGTGGGACGACCTCGTGCGGGGCGCCATCGGCGCGGTCGTGTTGGTCGACACGAGTCGGCTCGAGGACTGCTTCGCGGCCGTGGACTACTTCGAGTCGGCGGGCATCCCCTTCGTCGTGGCGGTGAACGCCTTCTTCGGACGAATCCATCACTCCCTGGACGACGTGCGCGAGGCGCTGGCCATCCCGGCCGACGTCCCCATGATGATCACCGATGCCCGCGACCGGGCCGCGACCAAGGCGACGCTGCTCGAGCTCGTGCAGCACGCCCTGACGCGCGCTGCTCAGCCCGCCTCCGCCTAGGACGGCTCGGTCACGTCCGCATCGTCGGGCGTGATGGCGGAACGGCCATAGTCGCCGGCCAGCAGCAGGATCACCGCCACGCCGAGCACGTGGTAGGTGTCGAACTGCTGGGGCCAGATGAAGTCCGGCGGATGCCGCTCGAGGGTCTGCTCGACCATGATCAGCAGACTGGTGATGCCGAACAACACGGCCGCGACGGCGCTGCTGAGACGCCGAAGCGCGGGCCGGGTCACGGCGAGCGTCGCCAGTGCCCCGATCAGCACTGCCGAGAGGCGGACCTCGGGCAGGTTCAGCGCCGCGAAGGCCGCCACCGAGAGGCCGACGACCATGCCTGGTCGCCAGCCGGTGGGCGCGGTCTGACTCCAGCGGGGGACCTCGACCAGGGTGGGGGCCGTCTCTGCAACCGGGTCGTCGGTGCCGTCGCGGCGGACCGCCAGCCCGACCACGACCAGCGCGGCGATCAATGAGGCCCACAACGCGAGGGTGACCAGCCGCTGCGGCGTCCAACGCAGCACCACGTCGCCGCCCTCGGCAGGTAGGCGCCAACCGTTGGCGAAGCCGTCGATCAGCTGGGGTTCGCCGAGGTCCACACCATCGAGCGTCGCCTCCCACCCGAGGTTGTGGGACTGGCCGAGCACCAGCCACCGACCCTCGGCGCCGCCCGGCACCGTGACCCGCATCTCGACGTCGCTGACCCACTCGGGCACGAGCTCGGGAAGCGGCAGCGGCGCAGGCGTCGGTCGGGGACTCGTCAGCACGAGTTGGTCGATCGTCAGCGGCAACGCCGCGGTGGGCCGACTGGTGGTGACCGCGACGTCACCGGCTTGTGTCACGGCGGGGGAGCAGCCGGTGACGGTGAGGGCACCGCCCGTCCGGGCGGCTTCGGCGCTGCCCGTCACTCGTACGGGAACCCGCTGGCCGTCGATCGTCACCAGGGCATCGGTGCAGCCGGTGTCGATGTCGAGATCGGCCGCGATGCGGAGGTCGGCGGCTCGCATCTCGCTCACGGCGAAGGGCATCGAGATCATCGCGTTGCTGTACCAGTCACGGGTCAAGCGGTCGGCGCTCTCGACCACCTCGATGCGAATGGAGGTCACGGCGTCGGCCGCCACCTCGAGTCGAACCGTCCGTTGACTCCCCAGCGGATCGTCGGCGAGCTCCAGCCCCGTGTCGAAGACGACCGGTGCTCCGTCATCGAGTGAGACCGAGAGCCGGGTGGGGACCGAGTGGTGCTCGTCGACGACGAAGTCGAGTTCGATGCCGTCGACGGCCACCGGGTCGCTCGAACGGACCCGCCAGGCCTGGCCGACCTGATCGTCGAAGCGGCCGGTGAACGCCGTCGCGGGGTCGCCGTCGAGGAGTGCACTCGGCGCGAACGCGATGTTGCCCTCGAGTGCGCCCGTCGACGTCACCGTGAGTCGATCGTCCGCCCGGAGGAACGCGTCGAGTACGGCCGGGTCGACGGTCGTGTCGATGCGGGCCACACCCGACAGCTCGAACGTCCGATCGACCGGCAACGGGACGAGCCGCCGGAGGAACGCCTCGGGCGTGTCCCGGACCGGTTCTTGCGGATCGCTGCGCTCTCGGGTCAAGACGATCGCGAGATCGTGCTCGTCGAGCGCCTCGCCCACCCGATCGACGAAGGCCCGTGGCGTGCGGATCCACTCGGTCGTCGGTTGCGCCTCTCCGAGGGTCAGCTCGGCGAAGCCGACCGGCGAGATCCCGACCGGGTAGGTGTCCGACACCGGGTAGTCGAGATCGGTGATCACGACATCGAAGCGTGACCCGACCAACGGCTCGATCGAGATGGTCTCGCCGTCACGTCCCCACGACGTCGGCGTGAGGGAGACCACGCGCTGCTCGCCGTCGTCGGCGACGAGGGTGATCTCGGTGATGTGCCGGTTCGCTGCGGTCAGCGGTTGGACCGCATGGAGCTGGTCGAGGGTCACGACCTCGCCGAAGTCGAACCGCAGGAACTCGCCGCGGGCCTCGGCGAAGTCCGCGACCGTCCACGCGGTCCGGAGATCACCGTCGGCCGCGTGGACCGGCTTGTCGTCGAGGGTGTGGGTGACCGGATTTCCGAAGCGAGAGGCCGTGATCTCGGGCCCGCCTTGATGCACGGCGACCGTTCGGGCGTCGTCGGCCTCGAAGCCGTCGGCGATTTCGGTCTCGGGAAAGACCGGCAACCGGTTGTCCTGCGGATCGAAGATCAAGGGCTCGAACCCGGCGAGCTCGGTGTACCCCACGTTCTCTCGCAGGGTGCCCCAGCGTCGGGACCGACGACGGTTGGAGTCGGTGATCACCACCGTCACCGGTGCCGCGACGACCTCCGCGCGGAGGGTGTCCTCGACCGCGAGATCCGCGCCGAAGAAGACCGCCCGGGCCGGATCGAGCTGTCCGGCCGCCGCTGCGTCCACGAGGCCCTCGCCGTCGCCGACGACGACCACCGCACCTTCGGTGGAGCGCAGGCGAACGACGTCGAGGGGGTCGGTGACCGGGTACGCGGTGACCGGCGAAGGCACCGGCAGTGTCGGATCGATCGACAGTTCGACCTCGTCGAGGAGGGTCTGCTCGGGGCCGGCGACGTTCGGGATCGGCTCGCCGAACGCGACCGGCGTACCGAGCCCTTCGATCTCGTCGAGGTACGCAGCCAGCGGCACCGGTCGGGGCGTACGGAACCGCTCATAGGTGAGGTCGGCACGATGGACCAGGTCGCCGACCGAGAGCAGTTGGGCGATCGGGACGACCGAGGCAGGTTCGAGGCTGCCCTCCTGGAGCTTGCGGTCGAACGCGGTGATGAGGTCGGCGGACGGGGCCGAGCCGAACGGCACGAGTTCGCGTGCGACGTAACCTCGCTCGATGAGGCCTGGGGTGATCGGGTCGACCGTGTTTCCCCACCGGTACGAGGCGAAGTCGCTTCCTGGTACCTCCCAGACGCGCGTGCCGTCATCGTCGGCGTCGAGGGCCTCGGCGGCGTCGAGCCAGTACTCCGGAAGCGCCTCGGGCCGATGCAGGTGTTCCTCGATCATGCGGACCCGCCACATCGCCGGGTTGGCGAGCATGATGGCCACCAGCGTGAGGCCGGTGAAGGCCCGTCCCGGCTTCGGGAAGCGGCTCTGGAGCGCTCCGGTGATGGTGCCCAGCAGCACGGAGGTCGCCAGCACCACCAGCGGCACCGCTCGGGGCGTCGACCGAAGGGCCAGGCCCGCATCGGTGCGGGTGAAATCCTTGAACAGCGAGCCGAGCGCGGAGGGCGAGTCGAAGGGGTGCGACCCGATGCCGATGAGGGCGCCGACGACCAGCAGCAGGACGAAATAGGAGCGGTGGGGCCAGCGGACCACCGTGTTCGCCACGAGGGCGAGCACGACCAGCCCGAAGGTCAAGAAGAGCAGCCAGACGCCCTGGGTGTATTCGACGCTCGGCTGGATCCACGGGCCGAACTTGTCGTTGCCGTAGAAGAACCAATAGCCGAGGCCCCGCAAGATCTCGGGGGCGGTGGCGGCGTCGGCCACGACCTCGTACGTCTCGGTGTAGCGAGTGACCGGAAGGCTGTAGCGCCCTTGCAGGACGAGTCCGGCGATCCACCACAGGGAGGTCACCAGCGAGAGGACGCCGATGCGCAGTGCGGCCCCGACCGCTCGCCGGAGCTCGAGGCCTCGCTCGACGACCACGGCGTGCACCAGCCAGAGCACCGGGGCCAGGCCGACCAAGAGCAAGGAGGTCGCGTTGACGCTTCCGACCGTGACCGTGACCAGGGCGAAGCGGGCGGGATCTCGCCACCCGCCGCGACGCGCCGCGAGGATCGTGAGACCGATCATCCACGGCAGACCCGCCCACGGAAGCAACACGGCCGAGATGCGGGCCGAATAGTCGAGGAGATACGGGCTCAGCATGTAGGCGAACACGGCCACGGCGAGCCCCGGCCCGCGCCATCCCAGCGTGCGGAGCAGGAACCGGACCCCCATGCCCGCCGCGAACAGCACCGCGCCGAGCCACAGCCGCTGGGCGATCCAATCCGGCACACCGATGGTGTCGAGGAGCCAGTAGAACGGACCCATCGGCCACAGATAGCCGATGTTCTGGTGGGTGACCGTGCCGAGGGCGACGTCGCCGTCCCACAGCGACGGTGCGTCCTGGAGCAGCCCGCCGGGGTCGAGGTACAGGTAGGTCTTGGTGTCGGCCCCGACGGTGCCAGGGCGCGACAACAGCACCGGCAAGAAGGCCACCAACGCGGCCGAGCACTCGAGTCGGCGACGGGCGATCGCCCCCCGCAGTCGGCTCACCGGGCTGTACGACCGGCGAGGACCGCGAGGGTCTCGTAGGCGGTGCGATCCCAGCGGAAGAGCTCGCTGCGGGCGATCGCCGATTCGCGCATGCGGTTCCGGCGGTCGTGGTCGGTCAGCAAGCCGATGATGGCGCTCGCCAGCTCGTCGTCCCGGTCGACCAGCACACCGGTGTCGCCGTCGGCGACCGCGTCGACATGGCCCGGGATCCGGGTCGCCACCGCCGGGGTGCCGCACGCGGCGGCCTCGGTGAGGGTCATGCCCCACCCTTCGGCGCGAGACGTGCTCGCGACCAGCCAGGCCCGCCGATAGAGATCGAGCAGTTGGTCGTCGCTGACGCGACCAGCGAGGGTGATCCACGCCTCCGCGTCCGCGGCAGCGATCGCTCGTTCGATGTTCTCGCGCTCGTAGCCTTCCCCGACGATCACGAGCTCGACGTCAGGGACGGCGGCCCGCACGGTCGCCATCGCGGCCACCAGCGCCGGGAAGTCCTTCGAGGGCATCAAGCGGCCCGTCGCGACGACGACCGGGGTGGGCGCCGGGCTCCCGGGGCTGAAGACGGCGTCGACGCCGGGATTGACGACGTGGAGATTCTCCACCGGCAGGCGCATCCGATCGATGATGTGCCGGCGGCTCGACTCGGACAGCGTCACCACCTGGGTGCGGCGGTAGAACGGGGGAGCGAGGCGGCGTTCGAGGACCTGGCCGGCACGGGCGAGGCGGGGTGGGAGCACCATGGGCCACATGTCCTCGTGGACATGGTGCAGCCAGGTCGCCCGCGGCCCCCGGGCCCAGAGCGGGGAGAAGAACGGCACGCCGTTCCAGATCTCGATGAGCGCGTCGCGGTGTCCGTGGCGGCCGAACAGCTCTCCGAGCACGGCACGGGGGAAGATCGCGTAGCGGCCTGCCCGTCGCACGACCTGGTACCCGTTGCGGATCGACTCCGGCGGAGCGCCCTGGGCGTAAGACGTGCGCATCACGACCTCGATGCCCGCTTCGGCCCAGTGCGACGCGACCGTGCTCGCATGCAGCTCCGACCCTCCGGCCTCGAGGTCGGCGAGGTCTCGCCACGCGAGCATGTGGATCCGTTGGATCCCGGCCTCCGCGGCGAGGTCGCCGATCTTGCCGGATCGATCGGGCAGCGGTGGGACGTCGTTGGTTGGCGCGCTCGCGTGATCGGGCACCGAACCCCCTAACTCCCATCGGTTGCCGCTCGGCGAGCTTACCGTCCGTGAGCGTCAGGACCCCGATCGGTGTTTGCGTTCGGATGGTCTCGCGGCAAGCTGCCCCGGCATGTCCCCATCGGTCTCTGTCGTCGTCATCCACCGCAACCGGCCCGATGCGATCGGGCGCACGGTCGCCGCGTTCGCGGAGCAGACCGTCGCGACGTCGGTGATCGTCGTCGACAACGGGTCTGAGCCATCGACGGTCGACGAACTGCCCGACGCCATCGGCGACGCGGAACTGATCGTGACCGGCGCCAACCTCGGGTTCGGTCCTGGGGGCAACGTCGGTCTCCGTCGTTGGCTCCGCGACCACACGACGGACTGGGTCGCGATCGCCCCGCACGACGCGCTCCCGGATCCCGACACCCTCGAGCGGATGCTCGCCGAGCTCGCCGACCGGCCGCGCGTCGGCCTTGCGAGCGCTGACGTCGGTGACGGAGCGGTCCCGGTGATCGACCCGTTTCTCGGCACGATCGAGGCGCCGCCCACCGTCGACGAGGGGTACGAGCCCTCGGGGTACCCGCACGGCACCTTGATGCTCGCTCGCCGCGCCTGCATCGAGGAGGTCGGACTCTTCGACGAGCGGTACTTCGCCTACTGCGAGGAATCCGAGCTCGCCTTGCGGGCAGCCGATCGCGGCTGGACCTGCGGGCTCATCCGCGGCGCGATGGTCCGCAATCCGGGCATGAGCGCCAGCATCGAGCGGGTGGCGTATCTCCAGCTCCGCAACACGTTGCTGATGCTGCGCGAGCACTTCGGGCGTCGTCACGCCGCCTTCCGGATCCTCGTCGCCCTGATCCAGATTCCGATGGGGATGGTCCACGCGCCGGCCCGTGGGCTGCATTGGTCGCCGCGGGGCCGACTCCTCGCGATTCGTGACCATCTCCGGAAGCGCTACGGGCCCCCGCCGGCCGACGTGCGGGTCTGATCAGCGAGGACCGACCGCGACCGACCGCAGGGTGGGGAGCACACGCGTCACACCGGCGTCGGCGTCGGGCTCCGTCGACGGGGCACCCGCGGTGATGCTCTGACCGCCGCGGACCATCTGCTCGATGATGTGCGCAGGCTGGGGCTCCGCGAAGTGGAAGCCCTGCCCCAGCTCGCAGCCGAGCTCGAGGAGCACAGGGATCTGGCTGGCTTCGGTGATCCCCTCGGCGAGGGTGGCCAAGCCCAGGGCCCGCGACAGCGCGAACACGTGGCGGACGATCGTGTCGTCCTTGCCGTCGCGGCCGAGATGCTGCAGGAACGAGGCATCGAGCTTCATCAGCTCGAGATCGAACGACCGAAGATGGTTGAGCGACGAGAAGCCGGTGCCGAAGTCGTCGAGGGCGAGCCCGACGCCGAGCTCTCGGACCTTCGAGACCGACGACCACGTGGCACGAGGGTCGTTGATCAACGCGGCTTCGGTCAGCTCGATGTAGACGATGCGCGGGTCCACCCCGGACGCTTCGACGGCGCGCCGGAGATCGTCGACGAAGTCGGCCTGCGCGAGCTGTCGGGGCGACGCGTTCATCGTGATTCGCAGGGGTGGCTGGCCAGCCGGGAGCAGCTGGCTCCAGCTCGCTGCCTGCCGAAGCGCCTCTTGCATCACCCACCGTCCGACGGGGACGATCAGGCCGCTCTCCTCGAGCGCATCGAGGAACTCGTGCGGCGCCAACATGCCACGCTCGGGGTCGTCCCAGCGCAGGAGTGCCTCGGCGCCCACCAGCCGGCCCGTCCGCAACGCGACGATCGGCTGATACAGCAACTGGAACTCGCCGTCGTTGAGTGCGTCAGCGAGGCGCCGTTCGGCGGTGGCGGGCGTCAACTGGCCGCGCATCCCGTTGTGGAACAGCGAGGTCCGCTCTGGCCCGGACTTGGCCGCGTACATGGCGATGTCCGCGTCGCGCAGCATGTCCTCGGCGTCGTCGGTGACATCGCCGAGGGTGATGCCGACGCTCGCGGAGATCGTGATGCGATCCTCACCGATCTCGAAGGGCTGTTCGATGAGCCTGACCAGGTCGGCGGCGAACCGCTTCGCGTGCTCGGCGGTCCGGGGGTTCGGGTCGAGGATGACGAACTCGTCGCCGGCATAGCGAGCGACCCACCGGTCACCGCCTGCTGCTCGGGTGAGGCGTCCACCGACGGCGATCATCAGATGGTCGCCGACCTCGTGACCGTAGGTGTCGTTCACGCCCTTGAAGCCGTCGAGGTCGATGAAGAACACCGCCGCCTTGGTGTTGTGGCGACTGGCGTGAACCAGCGCGGAGGGAAGGACCTCGCGCAGATGCCGGCGGTTCGGCAGGGAGGTCAGGCCGTCGTGCAGCGAGAGGTGCTGGAGCTCTTTCTGAGCTCGGATGGCGTCCCGGTAGCGGCGCACCGCGAAGGCCGTCGCGCCGAGCGGAACGACCACGACCAGGGCGAGCACGCCGTTGACGTCGAGCTGGTCGACATCCTCGAGCCGGCCGAGCAACTGGTCGGGGACCGTGAAGGCGATGGCGACGACGCACAGCATGACCGCCGCGACCACGATCCACGCCAGGTCCACGCCCGCTCGGCGTTCGGACTCGACGAGGCGTTCGACCTCGAATGGGTTGTCGGGTTGACTGCGCCGGGCCACGGGCGGACCTCCACCGAATCGATGGTGTTCCCTTCGGCGTCTGAGCGTCAGGCTTGAGGGCTGGCCGCCGTCGGGGCGTGGCTGACCTCTTCGTGGTACTCGGCTTCGACGTTCACGTCCCACACGTCGTGGGTGGTGCCGGCGACCAGGTTCTCCACGGTCAGCATCGCCGTGTACATCGAATGGTCCTGGTTGTTGTACTTGTGCATGCCGTTGCGGCCGACCGGGTGCACGTTGGGGACCGTCGCCTCGAGCCAGGCCCGGAGGGTGTCGACGTTGGCCCGGTACGTCGCGTCGTACATCGGGTACGCCTTCGGCATCCGCACGACGAAGCCCTGCTCGACGCGTCCGGGCTCGATCAGCCCGAGCCGCTCGAGTTCGGCGGTGCCGAGCGCGACGAGATCGTCGTCGTCCGCGCTCCAGAGCTCATCGCCTTCGGTCACGAAGTACTCGAGGCCGAGGCAGGTCTTGTCGTCCTCGGGAACCATCTGCGGCGACCAACTGCGGAAGTTCTGCACCCGGCCGACCTCGACGTCGGGCGCGTGGATGTAGATCCAGTTGTCCGGGAAGCCGGCGCTCTCCGGCACGACGAGGGCGACGGTGAGGAAGTCTCGGAACGACAGGCCCTCGGCGGCCGCGAGGACCTCGGCGGGCGGCGCGGGATCCATGGCCTGCAGCAGGCGGGGGATCGGCATCGACGAGATCACCGCCGAGCACGGGAACGAGACCGGGCCGTCGGCGGTCATGGCCTCGACCCGCACCGCGGCCCCGTCACGATGCTCGATGCGGGTGACCGGGTGTTCGAAGTGCACCTCGCCGCCCTGCGCGTCGACCAGCTCGTGGCAGCGTTCCCACATCATGCCCGGGCCGTGACGGGGATATTCGAACTCCTCGATCAGGCTGGTGATCTCTTTTTGGTTTCGCTGCGGCATGAGCGAGTTGATCACCGCACGGAGCAGGTCGAGGTTCTTGATGCGCTGAGCCGCCCAGTCGGCCTGGAGCTGATCGCCGGGCACACCCCAGACCTTCTCGGTGTAGGTCTTGAAGAAGGTGCGGTAGAGGCGCCATCCGAAGCGCGCCGCGACGTAGCCCTCGAAGGTCGTCTGGTCCTTCGGCGGGCGGATCCGGACCCAGATGTAGGACAGCACGCAGCGCAGCGCCTCGATCGGTCCCAGGTTGCGAAGGGCGTTGAAGGCTCGCAGCGGGTAGTCGTAGAACTTGCCGCCGTAGTAGATCCGGCTCATCCGGGGACGGAGCAGGAAGTCCTCGTCGGGCAGGATCTCGTGCCAGAGGTCGCGCACCGGCTTGACCTTGGTGAAGAAGCGGTGGCCACCGATGTCGAACCGCCACTCGCCGACGCGGGCGGTGCGCGAGATGCCACCGACGACATCGTCGGCTTCGAGGACGACCGCATGGCGATCGGCTTTGCCGAGCTGGTACGCCGCGGTCAGGCCGGCGGGGCCAGCGCCGATGATGACGACGTCATCGCTGGTTGTCGAGCCCCCGTTCACCGATCGGCCCCCTCCGAAAGCACCGGGAGCCTAACCGGGTCACGCGGAGTGACCTCACTCGGGGATCGACTGTGGCATGCTCGGACGATGACCACGCAGTCGATCATCTGCCCGCGTTGCGGCAACACCGCCGCGGAGACCTTCTACGGGCCCTGTTCGGCGTGTCGGTCCGAGCTGCGTGCCACCCTCGGCGCCGCCGCCAAGCAGATCGAGACGACCGAGTACGTCCCCAAGATGAACGTCACCCCCAACGCCGTCGCGCTCAAGGACGACTGAGTCCCGACGGCTGCGGCCGGGTGGGCGGTGCGCTCGCCGCGACCGGCCCGAAAACGGAACGAAGCCCCGAGTAGCCTCGCCCGATTGCTCGGACTCAACTCCTCGGGGCTCCGAAGCGACCTGACCACCCGGTCCCACCACCCGACGGCGGTGAGCCCTTACGGAGGTCACCCGTGTACGCAGGTGTCCTCTGACCGACCACCCCGGAATCGTCTCCCGTGGCGATCGCCCTGAACCGGCCTCGGCGCCCGGCGGCACCGACGCTCCGCTCCGATCCCCTCACCCGTCAGCGAGGTTCCCGGCCCGGACCGTCTGACCCCTCACCCCGGGAGTGCCCTCCGCTCCGGCCACCCACTCCGCAGCGGGCGCCTGACGACCGGAGAGATCACCGGTGTGTGGCCCCTCGGCGATTCGGAACCCCCGGACCCCTCGTGAGGGCCCGGTGGCCGAACCAACCGCTGGACCAGCGGTGTCTCGGCCGATCCGCCGCCCCCCGAAGGAGCCGGCCTGATCGTGTCGGTGTCTCCACTCCCTCCCCGTTGACGAGGTCTCGTTCCGCCCTCCGAAGCTTGCGCTCCGACTGACTTTCCGACGTCCCGTCGCTGGTGTGTTCGTGGCGACATGGGCATCTTGTGACCGCCCAGGACCCAGCGCAAGAGGGTGGGTGGAAATCCCCAAGGGTTTCGGGGATTCCCACCGCGAATCCCCAGTCGTCCACCCGTTTTCCCCAGGATCATCCACCGTTCAGGGGTTGTTTGGCTCCATCGGGGGCACGCCGGCGTCGGCGTAGCGCAAGGCGTGACGCTCGACGAGCGTCACGTAGGCGGACGACGTGTTGTAGCCGAAGTACGCCTCGCGAAGGTTCTCGAGGTCGCGGAGATCACCGCCGAGTCGGCACAGGTACCGGCCGGCGGAAACGGCGGCGTCGTAGAGGTTGTGCACGTCGGCGACCCCGTCGCCATCGCCATCTCGACCGCGGATGCTCCAGGTTTCGGGGATGAACTGCATGGGGCCGACCGCACGGTCCCACTCGGTGTCGCCGTCCATCTCTCCGTCGTCGGTGTCGACGATCGCCTTCACCCCAGGACCACCGTCGAGGGCGATGCCGATGATCGGCCGGTTCGGGCGGCCGTCGGCATCGAGCGAACGGCCACCGAGGGACCCGTGGCGACTCTCGACCCGACCGACCCCGGCGATCATCCACCATTCGATGTTGCAGGCCGGGTCGGTGTCCGCGAGCGAGACCTCGGCCCGCAGGTACGCATCGAGTGCGGTCACCGACAGGTCGAGGCCGGGGAGCGATGCACTGCGGCGGGCCGACCGCACGCCCTCGATCGCCGCCGGCCGGGCCGCCACCGCCCGCTCGAGATCGTCGGTCGCGGTGACCTCGGCCTGTTCGAGGGACGCCACCGTGGCGACCAGACCGAGCAGGCGGCTCTCGAGATCGGCGATCCGGACCGTGAGACCGGCTCGATCGGCTTCGAGCGTGCCGAGCAGTTCGAGTTGATGCTCGTCCACCTCCGAGGCCAGCTGGCGGTTGCGGGCTCCTTCGGTCGCCTCGTCGATCGACTGCAGTTCGTCGAGCTGTTCCTCCTCGCCGTGGCTCACGAACAGCTCGAGGGCCCGAGCTTGGAGGACGCGCCGGTGTTCATCGATGCGCTCGTCGGCGACATCCACCTCGTGGCGAAGATCCGCGAGCGCCGCCTCCGCGGCGGCCATGTCGAGCTGAGCATCGACCAGCGCGGCGCTCGTGGTCGCGAGGCGTCGTTCGGCATCCGCCTGGGCGAAGAGCACGGCGTCCAGCTCAGCGACGCGTTCGTCCCAGATCGTGCCGTCGAGATCCATGGCGACGATCCGGGGATCGAGCGTCTCGTCGTCGACGAGTTCGGCGACGGATGCGATGGCCGTGTCCTCTCGACCGTCGGCGCGGTCATCGGCGAACCGGGCCCCGACGCCCATGGCCACGGCACAGGCGACGAGGGTCGCACCGGCGAGGCGGGCATTCGCAGAAGGCGAGATCGGCATTCGAAGCACGGGCAGGGCAACCTCCGGGCGCGAACGCCCGACAGTCCCGCTTCGACCGCCGGTCAGTGTAGAGCCGCCGCCACAGCAGGCGGGGGACCGTCAGGCCAGGGTCAGGCCTCGAGACTCGAACACGTCGCGCAGGACGGCCGGCTCGTCGGTCATGATGCCGTCGACCCCGAGATCGAGCAGCCGGTTCATCTCGTCGGGATCGTCGATCGTCCAGACGTGGACGTGCATCCCCCAGCGATGGGCTCGATCGACGAACCCTCGCCGGACGACCGTCAGCACCCCGAGGCGGGGCGGCACCTGCAAGACGTCGACCCCGCGGGTGAACAGGCGGCGCCCGATGCCGGTCATGGTGGCGAGGGTGGCGAGCGTCGCCCCGCCGGTGCAGAGGCCATCGCCGACCAGGGCCTTGACCCGACGGGTACGTCGCCGGCTGAAGGCGGTGACGCACACGCGATCCTCGACCGCGAGCTCGCGGATGGCGGTCGCGAGCGCCTCGACGGTGCGGTCGGCCTTGGGGTCGATGTTGACCCGAGCGTCGGGGAACGCGTTCATGAGTTCGTCGAAGCGGGGGATGGGATCGGTGCCGGCGATGCGAGCGGCCGACACCTCCTCCCAGGTGAGGTCCTCGATGGCGCCCTGCGAGTCGGTCACCCGGTCGAGCGAGCTGTCGTGGAACGCGATCAGGACCCCGTCGCGGGTCAGATGCACGTCGGTCTCCAGGTACATGTACCCGAGCTCGACCGCGTGCTCGAAGGCCCGCAGGGTGTTCTCGGGGTACACGCCGGCCCCACCGCGGTGTGCGAAGGCCACCGGCGGGGTGTCGCTGAGGTAGGGATGCACGCCGAGACCGTAGCCGGGTGGCCACGCGCCGCGGGCCGCACCGGGGAACGGCCTGGATACCGTTTCTCCTGTGTCTGCGCCGAGTCGTCTCCTCGACTTCTTCGCCGCCCCGAATCGGGTGGGTCTCGATGAAGCGCTCCTGACCCTCGCCGCCTGCCGGCCGGGTTCCGCCGTCGACGTCCCGCGGCGGATGGCCGAGCTCGACGCATGGGCCGACGCGATCGAAGCCCGCACGGTCGACGCCTTGCGGGTGTTGGTCTATGACCGCCTCGACTTCCGCGGTGACCTACGCGACTACCACGACCCGGCCAACTCCGACCTCGACTCCGTGATGCAGCGGCGCACCGGGATGCCGATCACGTTGTCGGTCGTCCTGCTCTCGATCGCCCGGCGCGCATCGGTTCCTCTCGAAGCGGTCGGCATGCCCGGTCACTTCCTCGTCCGCGACCCGATGGCGGGCGAGTATCTCGATCCCTTCGATCGGGCCCGACCTCAACCCGCCGGCGCGCTCGAAGCCCGTATGCAGGCGTTCGGGATGGCCCTCACGCCCGACCAGCTGACCGAGATCGACGACCGCCTGGTCGTGACCCGGGTGATCAACAACCTGACCAACTCCTATGTCCAGCGCGACGCCCGGAGCCTGGACTGGTTGCTCGACGTCCGGCTCGCGCTGCCGCTCGAGTTCCAGGACGTCGCCAACCTGGTGGCGCTCTGTGAACAGCGGGGCCGCTTCGCCGATGCGGCCGACCTGCTCGAGCAGCACAGCACGGCGACGGAGGGTGACGGTTTGCAGCGGCGCGCCCACGCATTGCGAGCGCGGCTGAATTAGCGCTGACCATCCGCGCAATTCTCGCCGAAGTTACCCCTGGGCGGCCTTGCCTCGGCACTAGCCTGTCGCTATATGAACCGCCGCACCAAGATCGTTGCGACCATCGGCCCGGCGAGCGAGGACGAAGCCACCCTCCGGGCCATGATCCGGGCCGGGATGGACGTCGCCCGCCTCGGCCTCGCCCACAACACCGTCGACGAAGGCCTCGAGCGGTACCACCGCATCCGGCAGGTCTCCGAGGACGAAGGCCGCCGCGTCGGCATCCTCGTCGACCTGCCTGGTCCGAAGGTCCGGGCCGGCAACTTCGGTGAGTCCGGTGTCGACGTGCCGACCGGTTCCTCGATCGAACTGCGGGTCGGTGAGTCCGGCTCGACCAGCGACGTCATCGAGGTCGACTACGAGTTCTTGATGCGCGACATCCAGATCGGCGACCGGGTCACGATCGGCGACGGCGGTGCCGTCCTCGAAGTCACCGACAAGCAGGTCGACAAGATGTTGGCCAACGTCGTCGCCGGGTCCAAGCTCCGGGGCCGACCCGGCGTCCACATCCCGAGCGATCGCCTTCAGATCCCGACCCCGACCCCAGAGGACTTCGTCGCCCTCGACGCGTTCGTCGATGCCGGCGTCGACATGGTCGCGGTCAGCTTCGTCCGCTCCGCCCACGACATGCGTCGGGTCGGCACCGAGCCGCATCCGCGTGGGCCGTTGCTCGTCGCCAAGATCGAGACCCGTGCCGCCGTCGACAACCTCCCCGGCATCATCGAGGCATCGGGTGCGGTGATGGTCGCCCGTGGCGACCTCGGCAACGAGTGCAGCCTCGAGGATCTCCCACATCTGCAGAAGGAGATCATCCGCCAGTGCATCGCCGGCGGGCGCCCGGTGATCACGGCCACGCAGATGCTCGAGTCGATGGTGACCAGCCCGGCTCCGACCCGAGCCGAGGCCTCCGACGTCGCCAACGCCGTGTTCGACGGTTCCTCCGCGGTGATGCTCTCCGGTGAGACCGCGGTCGGCAACGACCCGACCAACGTGATCCGCACGATGAGCCGCATCGCCCGCCGCGCCGACGAGGAGATGGACTACGAGGCCTGGGCTCGCCAGCTCGCCGAGATGCGGATGACCGACGAGGGCGGCGCGCCCGCCTCGGTCACCGATGCGATGACGATGGCCGCGTGGCGCGCCGCGAAGGAGCTCGGGGTCGAGAACGTGTTGTGCATCTCCGGTTCGGGCTTCACCGTGCGGTCGATGGCCCGGTTCCGTCCCGAGGCCAACATCCTCGGCTTCTCCACCAACGAGGCCGCGGTCCAGCAGCTCACGCTCAGCTGGGGCACCACCCCGATGTTGATGGAGAAGGGCGGCAGCAACGAGGAGATGGTGCAGGAGGCGATGCGCCTCGCCAAGGGCGCCGGCCTGGTTCGCGCCGGCGAGCTCGTCGGCGTCCTCGCCGGGTCCGACAGCCGGTCTCAGGCCACCAACGTCTTGCGGATGGAGATCGTCTCCTAGCCCTCGTCGGGCCCGCAACGCGCCGGCCGTCGGTCCTCGGGGATGGTGACGTCCTCGCCGTAGAGCGAACACTCGCAGGTCTGCGCGCACTCCTGGAGATCCGCGCGCTGGATCCACAGCGACAGCCCGACCCCGGCGAGCAGCACGAACAGCAAGAACTTGGTGATGACCTGGCGGACGAACCGGGTCACCAGGTACATGCCGTACAGCAGGACGGCGAGGACCGCGAGGATGATCCACTGGAGACGCTCGGCATCGAGCCACTCAGGCAGCATCGCGGCACCCTAACCGGCGCCGGCCCGGCGACTGGTTCACCTCGACGGCCTCGGTAGCATCGGAGCATGAGCGATCAGCCCGTGAACCTGTACAGCTCGGGCCCGCCCGAGACGGTGCTCGACCCCGAGCCGGCCGAGGCGCTGGCGGCCCTCGCCGAGGCCGAAGCGGCGGCCAACCCCGTCGCCGCCATCGGGTCGGTGTGTGGGCGTTGGCCTCGATTTCTCGACGCGTGGGCGAGCCTCGGCGACGCGGTCGACGAACCGGCGCTCAAGTACGCCGCCTACCGGACCGGCTACCACCGCGGCCTCGACCGGCTGCGCGCCAACGGCTGGCGAGGGAGCGGCTATGTCCGCTGGCGCTACGAGACCAACCGCGGCTTCCTCCGGGCCCTGGCCGGCCTCCAGGCGACGGCGGCCGCGATCGGCGAGGCCGACGAGGACGAACGATGTGCGGTCTTCCTCCGCCAGCTCGACCCGGAGTGGCCGCCCGCGTGAGTGTCGGTGGCGCCGTCCTCGCGGGCGGCGCGAGCCGGAGGATGGGCACCGACAAGGCGTTCATCGAGCTCGACGGTTCGACCTTGCTCGATCGTGCGGTCATGGCCGTCGCTGACGGTGGAGCCGATCCGGTGGTCGTCGTCGGCGGCGATCAGCAGCGCATCGAGGCGGCCGGCCATCGCTACGTCGCGGACCAACACCCAGGCGAGGGTCCGTTGGGCGGCATCATCACTGCACTCGACGTGGTCGACCGTGACCTGGTGGTGGTGCTGGCCTGTGACCTCATCGAGGCGTCTCCGGTCGCCGTGTCGAGCCTGGTGGCGGTCGCGGGATCCGCGGACGTCGCCGTGCCGGTCGTCGATGGCCGAGCCCAGTGGCTCCATGCGGTTTGGCGGCGCACGACGCTCGAGCCGTTGCGGGCAGCGTTCGCGGCGGGGGAGCGGGCGCCTCGACGTGCGCTGGCCGGCCTCGACGTGGTCGAGATCCTCGATGGATCGCCCTGCTGGTACGCCGACGCCGACCGTCCCGCCGACCTGCCCGATGCGGCGAAGGTCACCGGGCCTGAGCACGGCGGTCGCTAGCATCGGCCAGCCAGGAGGATCCATGTCGACGACCGCCATCGCAACCGAGCCATCGAGCGTCCTTCGCGGCGCGGTCGAGGCCTGATCCCCTCGTGCGCGACCATCGATTCATCGCGACCGACGACGCCCTCGCGTCGGTCGTCGACCAGCTCCTCGGCCAGGACCGCTACGCCCTCGACACCGAGTTTCACCGCGAGCGCACGTACTGGCCCAAGGTCGCCCTGGTGCAGATCGCGTGGCCCGGCGAGCTGGTGCTGATCGATCCGCTCGAGGTCGATCTGGCCCCGCTGCGGGCCGTGATGGAGAGCGACGCGCTCGCGGTGTTGCACGCCGCCGCCCAGGACCTCGAAGTCCTCGAACTCTCCACCGGCGCCATCCCCCAGCGCCTGTTCGACACCCAGATCGCGGCCGGCTTCCTCGGCATGTCGACGCCGTCGCTCGCATCGCTACACGAACGCGAGCTCGGCGTGCAGCTGCCCAAGGGCAATCGGCTCACCGACTGGCTGGAGCGGCCGCTCAAGGACGCCCAGAAGGACTACGCCGCGGCCGACGTCGACCGCCTGCTCGACATCCATGATCGCCTGACCAACCAGCTCGTCGACCTCGGCCGGCTCGAGTGGGCGGAAGAAGAGTGCGAGATCATGCGCTCACGCGATCGGGGGCCCCGGGACCCGCTCGAGGCGTGGCGCAAGATCAAGGAAGCCCGCCATCTGAAGGGCACCGCGCTGAGCGTCGCCCGGGCGATCGCCGCGTGGCGGGAGCGGCGAGCCGCCGACGTCGACCAGCCGGTGCGCTTCGTGTTGTCCGACATCGCGGTGGTTGCCGTCGCCCAGGCCGCACCCACGTCGGTCGAGGCCCTCGCCAAGGTGCGCGGTGTCGACAAGGGCGTCGCTCGTGGCGTGCTCGGTGAGCGCATCCTCGAGGCCGTCGCCGAGGGGGTCGAGGCCAACTGGCGTCCCCCTCGCACCCAGAAACGACGCGACGACGGGCGTGACCTGCGACCAGCGGTGGCGCTCGTCGCGGCGTGGGTGAACCAGATCGCCCGCGACCGCCAGCTCGACCCGACGCTGCTCGCGACCCGCGCAGACGTCGAGGCCCTCGTGCGAGGCGACGACGACGCCCGCCTGGCCCATGGGTGGCGGGCCGAGACCGCGGGTGGCCCGATCACGCGCCTGGTGTCCGGTGACGCCGCCCTGGCGTTCGACGGCGGGAATGTGGTGCTCGAAGAGCGAAGCCACACACCGGTCGTGTGAACATCGTTCACCGAGCAGAATGGGCGGTCCTGACGTGGGACCACCCACCGGCGTGAGCTAACATGAGAAGCCTTGACGTAAGCAACGAGGAGTTTCCACGGTGAAGAAGGGGCGACACCGGCGATACGAAGAGGCCCGAGCGCTCAAGCGCTCGCACGATGGCGACTTCGATGCCCTTCTCGACGACTTCAGCGATGATGGCGACGAGGAGATGAAGCCGGAGCACGCCGCCTGGGCCGAGGAGTTCGAGGCCGCCGAGCCCGGCGCCGACGACGACGAGTAGTCGTCGACCGGGGCCGATCAGGCGCCCGTCTCGTCCAGAATCTCGTCGAGCTTCACGATGTCTTCCTCGGCGACGATGCCGATGAAGGTGCCCTCGTTGTCGGTCACCGCCAGCACGTCGACGCCAGCGGTGTCCATCGCCACCACGGCGTCGCGCAACGTCCACGACGGCCGTGCGGTCGGCAGATCCGCGGCCATCACCTCGGCGATCGTCGTCTGCTCCCACGACTCGCGGTCGAGTTCGGAGATGTCGTCGAGGCGCGCCATCCCGACATAGGTGCCGCCGTCGACCACCGGCACGATGCGCTCGCGTCGGGCGAGGACGTGGAAGTAGACGAACTCGCTGACGGTCGCGTCGGGCGGCACGGTCAACACGTCGGTCGTGAGCGTCGAGGACAGCGGAAGGGTGAACCGTCGCTCGAGGTAGCCGAGCCGGTGCTGGTGCTGGTGGTCGGCCACCGACGCCGGACCGGCAACGATCTGCGACACGGCCGCAGCGACCAGCGCCGGCACGACGAACGAACCGACCCCACCCGTCGACTCGGCCACGAACATCACGGCCGCGATCGGGGCTCGGTAGCCGGCACCGAGGAAGGCGGCGAGCCCGAGGATCGGGTACAGGGTCGTCTCGTCTTCACCGAGCGCGGTGCCGACGAACTCCCCCATCACCACCCCGAGCGCGGCCAACGGGATGAACAGACCGCCCACGCCGCCGGCCACCAGGGTGGCGGCGGTCGCTGCGACCCGGAGCACGAACAGCAACGCGATGAGTTGGAGGGTCCGGTCGTGGACCACCCAGGCCATCGAGTCGGTGCCGGGGCCGAGCGTGAGGCTCTCGCCGAAGGCCTCGTTGGAGCCGATCGCCAGCGCGGCCATGGTGGCGCCGCCGATGAGGAGTCGCCGCCCGACCGGGAGTTCCTTGCTGACCGCCTTGGCCCTCCGGACCAGCCATGCGAACCCGCGGCCACCCAGCCCGGCCCCGATGCCGAGGAGCAGGGCGCCGAGCAGATCGACCGCCTGTACCGACAGCACCGAGGCGGAATCCTCCTCGAGCAGCGGCACGACCGGTTCGGTGCCCACCAGTGCCACGAAGGTCGCGTAACTCGATGCGGCGGCGAGCAACGACGGCAGCAGGGCTTGCGGGGTGACGTCCTCGCGGTAGGGCGCCTCCATGGCGAACATCACGCCGGTCGCCGGCGCCTTGAACACCGCAGCGACTCCCGCCGCCGCACCGGCGGTCATCAGGACCCGCGCCTCTTCGCGTTGTAGCCACGAGCCCAGGCGACTGTGGAGCGACAATCCGAGCGAAGAACCGGCGTAGATCGACGGACCTTCGAGGCCGACCGCACCGCCGAGCCCGATCGTGGAGATGCCGGCGAGGAGCTTGCCCGGCACCTCGCGCACCGGGATCGAGGGCTGACGTTGGTGGAACGCCCGCACGTACTCGTCGGAGGTCGACGCTGACGCACCGAACGCGAGATGCCGCAGGATCAGGGTCGCGAGCAACGCACCGACGAACGGGGCGACCGCCTGGATGCCGAGGTCTTGTTCGGCCAGCCAGTGCGCGACGACCTCGACGGTGACCGCGTCGAAGATGGCGACCACGAGGGCGACCACCACGCCCGTGAGCACGGACGCGGCGAGCACCCGGACGTCCGTGCCTCGGACGAGGGGCTCGATACGGGCTCTCACAGCTGCTTTCCTACACCCCGAGGGCCGCCGAGCGGCTCACGGTGGCCGGGTTTTTCGGCCTCAACCGCCTCGGGCCGCGACGATCGCTCGGTCGACCGCGTGCACGATCTCTGAGGCACGCAGCACCGGGACCGGGATCCGGCCGTGCGCCCGAGCCTGCAACTCGGCCAGCGCCGATTCCGGCGTTGCCGTGCGAGGGTCCGAGGGCACGTCGACGAGCACGTTCCCGATCACGATGCCGTGCACCGGCGCCGGCTCGCTGCGGCGCGGGTTCACGTACTCGACCGGTCCCGCGAACAGCGCGCCGCCCTCGGCCCGGAGCGCCGGGACCCGCATGCCTCGCCGTTCGAGCTCGTCGATGATCGCGATGAGGAGCCCGTGCTGGATTCGGGTGCGGCGGTCGCAGAACGCCGCCATCTCCTCCAACGACAGCGGTTCCGCAGCCCGGGCGAGCATGGCGAGCGCGGGACGGTACGCACCGGCCGACTTGCCGGAACGGGTGCGTTTGATCGCTCGGGGCGAGGGTCGTCCGTCGAGCTGGATGGCCTCGAGCGAGCGGTGATCGAGGAAGCGCCGGGCCTGGCGGGCGTTGTGCCGGGCCCGCTGGACCTCTTCCTCGGGCCCGTGTCCATCGTCCTCACGTTCGACCTGGGCGCCGGCGGCGACGATGGCACGAAGCGCGCCGACCAGGACCTGGTTCTCGTCGATGTCGTAGGCCCGACGCGTGGCGGCGCAGATGTACACGTCGCGATTGCCGAGGCTCGAGGCTTGCGCCGCGAGCGTCTCGGACCATTGCACCGGCCCGCGCAGCTCGCCGACGCAGCGCTCCATCTGGGCGTGCACCGACGTCTTCAGGTTCCGCAGCGTCTTCGGCATCGCGGCGAGCAGCGCCTCGGCCTCATCACACGTGGCGACGACCGTTCCGGAGAGCTCGTGGACGACCGCGGGGGAGAGGCCCAGCACGGCGTCCGCCGTGGAGGTGAGGTCGAACGGTCGCGCGAGTCGGTCCCAGAGCTCCGTCGTCGGCTGCAGGCTCGCCTCGAACGGGTCGAGCCGGACGGCCGCGCTCACACGACCAACTCGACCCCGAGCACGTCGGAGATGGTGCGCTGGGCTTCGAGCTGCTCGGGGGCGTCGAGGTGGGCGGCGACGCTGCGATACAGGGTCATCGCCCGGCGCTCCTCCATCCCCTCGAACTGGGGCAGGAAGTAGGCGTAGAAGATCTCGTACACCAGCCGGCTCTCGGTGATGCCGTCACGAGCACGACGAGCGGCGTACTTGGCGGCGTCGATGTAGACGGCCGGCCCGAGGTCGGTGAAGGTTCGCAGCTCCAAGAGCCGCTGGACGACCTCGCCTGAGCCCTGCAGCAGGTGGCGGTAGGCGTCATCGGACGGCGTGCCGACCTCGATGAAGGCGAAGCGGCGCATGAGCGCATAGGACATCTCGAACAAGAGGTTCTTGTCGAAGACGTTCATCGTGGCGATGATCCGCCAGTTGGCGGGCACCCGGATGACGTCGCTCTCCGGCGGGGCTTCCACCCCGCTCGGGACGAGCGAGAGGGGATGGGGTTGGCCCTGGCGCTTGAACGGCAAGACGACCGAGCTCCCCGACAGGACGGTGAAGAGCTGTCCGAACGCGCGGTCGAAGTTCGAGCGGTTGAGCTCGTCGATGACCAGCCAGCGGCCGCTCTCGATCGCCTCGATGAACAGTCCGGGCCGGAAGATCAGACCCTCCGCCGTCGGCTGGAGGCCCCCGATCGTCTCGAAGGTGGTCCACTCGGTCGTGGCCGTGGTCGGAAGGTAGCCGGTGCAGAACATCGACCGCCGGGCGACATCGGACGCGAGGTAGGCGAGCGTCGTCTTGCCGGTGCCCGGAGGCCCGGTGAGGATGACGTGCTTCCCCGAGTCGATGGCGGCGACGAGTTGGTCGATCACGTAGGCGGGGAAGATCATCCCTGCCTCTTGCGCGGCCGCGTTGAGCGAGTCGGAGTTGAAGCCGGTCATCGGTGGTCCTGTCGGCCGTTTGGCCCACGACCTGAGTCCGGTGGGTCGTTCGGCCTATCCGTCAGCTCGGCGGCGCACCTCGGGGTGCGGGAGGAAGACCGACCGCCCCTTGGGTGCCGTCGCTTCCCGCGCCTTGATGTAGTCGACCAGGCGCTCGTAGGGCTCCTCGCCGACCAGCTCGATGATCTCGTCGCGAGAGGTCTTCCAGACCGGGCGATCCTCGTTGAACGCGAGGGGATCGTCGGTGCACCACCAGGCGAACTCCGCCCCGCCTTCGCCCCAGTCCCGCCGCTTCCATTCGCGCAGGATGAAGGTCGTGTGGCCGTTGTCGTCGGTGTGCTCGTCGAAGCGGATCGGCACCTGCCAACAGACGTCCGGCTTCCAGTCCAACGGCCGCTCGCCGCGCCGCTCGGCGGCCTGGTGCAACGCACAACCGGCCCCGTGCTCGAAGCCGGGCCGGTTCAAGAACACGCAGGCGTCTTCGTGGGTGCGCGTCACCCACTCGCCGTCGTCGTTCTTGTAGATCGGGCCACCCATCTCCTCGGTGAGCTCGGCGAGCTCCCACTCGCCGGGCTCGAGCCGGTCGATCTGCTTGCGGATCGACTGGCGGTCCTCCTTGTCGACGAAATGGGCGCCATAGGAGCAGCAGCCGTGCTCGTACTCGGGTGCGTGCTCGGTGAACACCCCGAGGCACCCGCGCCCGTAGATGCATCCGTAGTTCGAGGTCAGGAAGGTGAGATCGAACTGCCAGGTGTCGCCGTCGTCGTCGAAGGTGATCCACTCGTGGAGATCGCCAGGGATCGCACTCATGCGGGGGACGGTATCGGGACGCCGCTACGGTGCCCGGCATGGCCGGAGAATTCGACGAGATCAAGGGACGGCTCGAGGGCATCGCCGAGGAGCTCGCCGACCTGGCGATCGTCCGCCTGCGCGAATCGATCGATGCCGGTGGCCACGAGTACCCGGTCGACGAGAAGCGGCTCACCCGCGCGCGGCGGGCGATCGAGAAGGCGATCCACCTGCTCGAGGAACCCGACGACGGCGACTTCGGCTGATCTCCGGCACCGCGTGACGCAGGTGGCTACTCGGGTGTCGCGTCGTTGAGGCGGTCGATCAGCAGACGCAGCATCGCCCACTTGTGCTTGTCGAACTCGAACGCGATGCGGGGCAGGTCGACCTGATCGCGATCCCGGATCTCTTGGCGCGTCGCCTCGATGCGCTCGATGGGGCCGTGCATCATCGGCGCGAACTCCTCGGAGAGGGCCGCCAACTCGTCGTCGCCGATCTCGCGGCGGAGGCGGAAGATCAGCTGATCGCCGACGAACCGCATCGAGTGGTAGGTGCGGTAGAAGCGGCAGACCTCGTCGACCGCCTCCTCGACGGTGTGGGCGACCTTGACGAGCCCCATGTCCTCGGGCGAGATCAGGCCGGGAGCTTCGAGCTCGGCGGTGACGAAATCGACCCAGTGATCCCAGTAGTTGCTGCCGGGAGGATCGAGGAGCACGACGGGCGCCGGCGGCGTCTTCCCGGTCTGGATCAGGGTGAGGAGCTCGAAGCTCTCGTCCATGGTGCCGAATCCGCCGGGGAGCAGCACGTAGGCGTGCGACTCCTTCATGAACATCACCTTGCGGGTGAAGAAGTACTTGAAGTTGATCAGCTTGGGATCGTCGGCGATGAACGGGTTCGCGGCGGCCTCGAACGGCAAGACGATGTTGACGCCGAAGGAGTTGGCGGCCCCGGCCCCTTCGTGCCCGGCCTCCATGATCCCCGGCCCGGCGCCGGTGATGACCATCCAGTCGCGGGCGGCGATCTGGGCGGCGAACTCCTTGGCACACTCATAGGCGGGATCGCCGGCCTTGATGCGAGCGGAGCCGAAGATGGTGCACTTCAAGACGTCGGCGTAGGGCCGGAACACCTCGAAGCTGTAGCGCAGCTCCTTCATCGCGTTGGTGACGAGCTTGAGGTCACCTCGATCGTTCTGCTCGCGGCTCAGCCGCAGCGACGTCACGATCATCTCGAAGACCAGACCCCGGTCTTCTTCGTCGACGTGCTGGAGCAGCGCCAGGATCTCGGCGTCGAGTTGGTCGTCGCCGGTGCGATAGCGGGTGGAGAGTTCGGTCACGCCCCGACGCTACTGCTCACGCGTCGCGTAGTTCTCGCCGCACGACGATCTTGAGCCCCGACCAGGTCTCGTCGATCGCACAGACCTTCACGTCGACGAGGCCGAGCGGCAGCACCGCAGCCCGGACCTGATCCTCGGTGAGGTCGACGAACGCCGCGCTCGACTTCTTGGGCCAGGCGATCCAGACCGCCCGATCCGGGAAGGCGCGATCCCAGAGCTGCGGGAGTCGACGCTCGAACGCACGGAGGTTCGCGCAGAACACGACCGACACGTCGGCCCGACCGCGCGCCGAGGCGCGGATGGTGACATCGTCGGGCAGGGGTTCGAGCAGGCCGGGCACCTGGTCGGGCCCGTCGACGAGCGCGACGACGTGCCCCTCGCGAATCCCGAGCTTCTTGGCCAGGGGCGTGCCGCTGTAGCCCGGCACGGCAGACCCTCAGGCGCCGGCCACGGGGATGGAGACCCGCGACGACCGAGCCGGCCGATTGGTCTCGAGCGGCAGCGCATCGAGGTCGGGGCGGCCATAGAGCGTCGTGCGCTGCACCAGCGTGCGACCGAGCGGCTCGACGACACGACGGAAGTCCTCGGCGGTCACCTCGGTGCCGTGATCGGCACCGGCGGCCCGAGAGATGTTCTCGTCCATCAACGTGCCACCGAGATCGTTGGCGCCGGCCTGCAGGAGCTGGGTGATCGAGTTGAAGCCGAGCTTGACCCACGAGCCCTGGATGTTGTCGATCCGGCCTCGGTAGGCGATGCGCGCGACAGCGTGCATCAGCACGACCTCGCGGAAGGTCGGCCCGCGGCGCGCCTTGCGCTGCAGATAGATCGGGCTCGCCATGTGCACGAACGGCAGACCGACGAACTCGGTGAACCCGCCGGTCTCCTCCTGCAGGGCGCGGGTGCGGAGGATGTGGTGCACCCAGTGCTCGGGGCGTTCGATCGAGCCGAACATGATCGTGACGTTGCTGCCGAGGCCGACGGAGTGGGCGACGCGATGCGCCTCCAGCCACTCCTCGGTGTCGATCTTGTCGGGGCACAGCACGGCCCGCACGTCGTCGTGGAGGATCTCCGCGGCGGTTCCCGGCAGGGACTTCTGGCCGGCGTCCTTGAGGCGGGTCAGATAGTCCGCCAGCGGCTCCTCGTTGCGCTTGGCGCCCTCGGTGACCTCGAGCGCGGTGAAGCCGTGGATGTGCATCCCCGGCACCGCCTCGTGCACGGCGCGGGCGACGTCGATGTAGTAGTCGCCGTCGAAGTTGGGATGGATGCCGCCTTGCAGACAGACCTCGGTGGCGCCGGCTTCGGCTGCTTCGATCGTGCGCTCGGTGATGTCGTCGAGCTCGAGGAGGTAGGGGGTGCCGCGCAGGTTGAGTGAGAGGGGACCCTTGGAGAAGCCACAGAACCGGCACTTGAAGGTGCAGACGTTCGTGTAGTTGATGTTGCGGTTGGCGACCCAGGTGACGGTGTCGCCGACGATCTCTCGACGCAGTTCGTCGGCGACCTGGGCGACCGCCGCGACCTCACGGCCACGGGCACCGAAGAGCGTCATGAGTTCGTCGAACCCGACGTCGTCGCCCGAACGCACGCCGTCGAGCACCTCAGCGACCGCCCCGGTGGCGTACGGCTCGCCCGGGATCAACGTCTCGGGATCGGCACCGGTACCGACGTACCACTGGCTGCTGATCGTGCCGGTCAGCTCGAACTCGGCGCCGTCGTCGACCTTCGCCCGCTCCATCGTGCGCTCGGGCCAGACCGAGCCGGCGTCGTCGCGTGCGTAGCCGGCGCTGTCGGAGCGGTCGGCGACCGGGAAGTGAAGCGCAGGGTCGAGCCAGCGCTCGGGGTCACGGGCGTAGGACGGGTGGATGGTGAGGCGGGGAGCGAGGGTGTAGCCCTTCGCCTCGGTCACCTCGGCCAACCGGTCGAGATCGGGCCACGGCCGCTCCGGGTTGACGTGATCGGCGGTCACCGGGGACACGCCACCCCAGTCGCTGACCCCGGCGTCGAGCAGGTCCCCGAAGTCGTCGGAGAGGTTCGGCGGAGCCTGCACGTGCACGTCGAGGGGGAGGATCACCCGGGCGAGCGCGATGGCGTCGAGGTAGACGTCGCGCGGGCACGGCTCGGCGTTGTGCATCGCGGTGCCCGGCTTGGGCAGGAAGTTCTGGACGATGACCTCTTGCACGTGGCCGTGGCGGGCATGGGCGGCGGCGATGGCCTCCAAGGCCTCGATGCGGTCGTCGCGGTTCTCACCGATCCCGACGAGGATCCCGGTCGTGTACGGGATCTGCTGCTCACCCGCCCACTCGAGCGTGTCGAGGCGGCGCTGCGGAACCTTGTCGGGCGCGCCGCGATGCGCGTCGAGATCGTCGCGAAGCGACTCGATCATCATCCCCTGACTCGGTGAGACCGCCCGGAGCAGCGCGAGCTGCTCGGGATTCATGGCACCGGTGTTGGCGTGGGGGAGGAGTCCGGTCTCGTCGAGGACCAGCTGGGCCATCGCCGCGACGTAGTGCACCGTCGACGCATAGCCGTGGCGGTTCAACCAGTCCCGCGCGACGGGGTAGCGGGCCTCGGGGTTCTCGCCGAGGGTGAACAACGCCTCGTGGCATCCCATCTCCGCACCGCGGCGGGCGATGTCGAGCACGTCCTCGGGATCGAGGTAGGGCTTGTCGAGCCGCGCCGGTGGCTGGGCGAACGTGCAGTACCCGCACTTGTCCTGGCACAGCATCGTCAGCGGGATGAAGACCTTGGGCGAGTAGGTGACGACCGTCCCGAACGCTTCGTCGCGCCGGGCGCGGGCCAAGGCGAAGAGGTCGTGGGACGAGAGGGTGTGGATGTCAGCCATGGGCGACCTCGACGTCGGTGTGGCGGCCGGGACCGGGCCGCGAGGCGATCTGTACCGGTCCGACCGGCTCGTTGCAGGTGGTGCACCACGGCTGCAGCTCCAGGCGGGTGCCGCAGACGTCGTGGACGAGTTCGGTGGGGGCGAGGCCGTCACCGACCCATTGATCGCCCCAGCGCATCAAGGCGACGAGCGCCGGACTCAGGGCGCGTCCCTTGGCGGTGAGGCGGTATTCGTAGCGAACCGGTCGGTCCTGGTAGGGGACCTTCTCCACCACGCCGGCCTCCACGAGCGAGCTGAGCCGGTCGGTGAGGAGGTTCTTGGCGATCCCGAGATCGGTCTGGATCATCGAGAACCGTCGGACCCCGCGGAACAGGTCGCGGATGATCAGCAGCGTCCAGCGATCACCGATCACATCGAGGGTGCGCTGGATCGAGCACTCGGCGGCGGGGTGGGTGGGCATCGCCGCACCCTAGGAGGGTTGGTTTCGATTTTCAACCAACCCCGCCGGTCAGCGGAAGACGTGGGTGGCGTACCAGCCGTCGTCGCCGTACCAGAAGCCGACCCCGACCTGGGTGTACCCACCGTGGGTCATGTTCTGGTAGTGCCCCGGTGAGTCGACCCAGAGCTGATGCATCCGCTCCGCAGCGTCGAGTGGCGGAATCGTGCGGCTGCTCCACCAGGCCGCGATGTTCTCGCCGTACGGACCGGAGCTGTGCTCGAAGCGCCCGGAGTCGTGCATGATCGACGACCAGTTGCGGGCGAAGGCGTCCATCTCCGCGGTGCGGACCAGCGGCTCGCGGCCGACCGAGACGCGGAGCTGGTTGAGGAGCTCGAACGACCGCGCCTCCGCCTCGAGCAGCTCGGCGTACTCGTCGAGCGAGCACACCCCGCCGGCATCGACGGAGACCTCGCCCGGCGCGGCGAACCGGTACAGGAAGGTCGCGACCTCGGCTCGCGTGACGGGACGATCGGGGGAGAAGGTCGTGGGTGAGGTGCCGGTGGTGATCTCACTGCCCGCCATCCAGGCGACGGCGGCGCCGAAGAAGTCCGAGGCATCGACGTCGGAGAACGGTTCGCTTCCGCCGTCGGGCAGGCCGGCGACGCGGTGCAAGAAGGTGGCGACCTCGCCGCGGGTGACCAGCCGGTTCGGGCTGAACGTGGTGGGGCTCGTGCCGGTCGTGATGTCGTTGCTGAACATCCAGGCGACCGCGTCGGCGTAGAACGAGCCAGGCGCGACGTCGACGAAGGGCTCGCTGCCGCCGCTCGGCTCGTTCTGGAGCCGATGCAAGAACACGGCGACCTCAGCGCGCGTGGCGGGGTCGTCGGGCGAGAAGCAACCGGGCGCGGTTCCTGCAGTGATGCCCTCGTCGACCATCCACTGGACGGCCTCGGTGTAGAACGCACCGGCCCGAACGTCGCCGAACCCGGCGACAGCGCCCGCCGGTGCGGCAGCGATCGCGCTCGCGGCGAGCACGAGCACAGCGATGAACGAGCGCACGACCGACCTGTTCGACACTCCGACTTCCTCCCCGATGACCTCCCAGAGTGTTTCGGATGGTCACCGTCGGTGCTTGACCGCCACCAACGTTACGGTTCGTAACGCTAGCGCAACGTGGCGTGGTCAGCGAGGCGGGGGATCGGAAGTTTCGCCCGAGAGGCCGCCGGCCGCGGCGAGGGCACCGGCGAGCACCGCCGCACGCTCGTAGACCAGCGAGAACCAGTGCTCCGCTGCGGTCTCTTGTCCGGTGAGCGGAACCCGGCCGAGCGACCGGACGACGGCCTTGACGTCGGCCACCTCATCGATCGCCTCGATGGGTTCCGGAAGTGTGGCCGGGTCGCCCCAGAACGCCACCGGGTCGATCTTGGGTTCGCTCTTGCGTTGGCGCGAGCCCGACGACTTCTTGGCGTTGTCGGTGCTCGGGTTCTGGGACTTGTTGCGATTGCGGCTGCGTCCGCGACGGCTCATGCCGGAACCTCCTCGCTCGTGGCATCGGGGTCGGCCTCGAGCTCGAGCAGTTGATCGGCGTCGATGCCGAGCGCCTGTTGGAGCTGGGCGGCGTCGAGATCACCGATCGAGCTCGACTTCGGCAAGGTGATGTCGGCGATCTGGCGCTTGCCGGCGACGACCTCCTCGACCCGTTCGTCGATCGTGCCCGGACAGACGAGGCGATGACAGATGACGGTGTTCTTCTGACCGATCCGCCACACCCGGTCCCGGGCCTGATCCTCGACCGCCGGGTTCCACCAACGGTCGTACAGCACGACGTGATTCGCGGCGGTGAGGTTGAGGCCGGTACCACCGGCCTTGAGCGACAGGACCATCGCCCCGGCGCCCTCGGCGGACTGGAACTCCTCGACCAGGCGGTCACGGGCACCTCGGCCGAGCCCACCGTGGTAGCAGTGGATCGGCGTGCCGGTGCGCTCGGTGAGGTACTCGGCGAGCTTCTCGCCCCACGAGGCGAAGTGGGTGAAGATCAGGACCTTCTCGTTCGCGGCGTACACCGTCTCGATGATCTCGTTGAGTCGGTTGAGCTTGCCCGAGCGCCCGTCGAGGCCCTCGTCGTCGGCCTGATAGTTCACCGGGTGGTTGCAGATCTGCTTGAGGGCGGTGATCGCCGCGAGCACCGCACCCTTGCGCTCGGGCGTGCCCTGTTCGGACTCGCTGGTCGCGACGACCAGGCTGTCGATGACCGCCTGGTAGAGGCCGATCTGTTCCGGGGTCATCGCACAGTGATCGAGTTCGTCGATCCGATCCGGCAACTCTTCAGCGATCGCCGGCTCGGCCTTGGTGCGGCGGTAGACCAGGATCCCGTTGAGCGCCCGCAAGGCGGCCTCGCCGTCGCCACCGCCCTTGCTCTTGGTGGTCGGCGTGAGCTGGGCGATGAACGGTGCGCGGGGGCCGAGCAAACCGGGGTTGGCCCAGTCCATGATCGCCCAGAGGTCGCCGAGGCCGTTCTCGATCGGCGTGCCCGTCAAGGCGAGTCGGGTCCGGGCGTTGATGCGGCGCAGCTGTTGAGAGGTCTCCGCCGCGGGGTTCTTGATCGCCTGGGCCTCGTCGATGACGACCTTGCCGAACTCGAGTTCGCTGAGCTCGTCCATGTCGCGCACGGCGGTGCCGTAGGTGGTGACGACGAGGTCGGCGGCTCGGATCGCCGCCGCGAGCTCAGGACCCTTCTTGCGGCTCGCGCCGTGATGGACGAGGACCTTGACGTCGGGCACGAACTTGCGCGCCTCGGCGGCCCAGTTGCCGACCACGGCCGGCGGGGCGATCACGAGGGCGGTCCCGTGGTCGCGTGACAACGCGACGCTCGCGAGCGTGGTCGGGGTCTTGCCGAGGCCCATGTCGAGCGCGAGACAGCCTCCGAGCCCGGCTTCGTCGAGGAAGGCGAGCCAGGCGAGCGCATCGGCCTGGTAGCTCCGCAGCTCGCCGGCGAACCCGTCCGGGGTGGTCGTGGGTTCTTCGGGAAGAGAGTCGACGCTGCGCAGGAGATCCGCGGCCCAACCGCCGCCGACGATGTTGACGCCGCCGTCGAGCGGCGAGCCCTCGAGCCCGAGGGCATGGCGCAGCATGTCGGCGCCGCTGAGCTTGGTCTGGTCGGCCCGCTCGGCCAGCGCCGCGGCGGCCTCGGCCAGGTCGGCCTTGTCGATCTCGACCCACTGGCCGCGGCTCTTCACCAGCGGACGTGCCTCTCGGGCGAGCTGGGCGATCTCCGCGGCCGTCAGTTCGACGTCGTCGAAGACCGCCGACCATCGAACGTCGGCCAGCTGCTGAGCCCCGACGACCGTCTCGTCGGCTTCGCTGGTGAGCCGCAACGACGCGACGGCCTTCTTGCGCTTCAGCGCCGGGACTCGGACCTCGAAGCCACACGCCTTCAAGACGTCGCCGGAGCCGGTCATCAGGTCCCACGCCTCGTCCTGGGAGAGGATGACCTCGCCTCGCCGTCGGCCACCGAGGCGGAGGAGTTCGGGGAACAGTCGTTCGAGCCGGGCCAGCTGGGCGGCCGTCGCCTTGGACTTGGACTTCGAGCTCGTCGCCAGCGCCACCTCGACGGGGTCGAGGCCACCGTCCTCGTTGTAGGCGAGGACGCGGACGTGCCACGCGTTGCTCTCGTCGGGCGGATCGAGCTGCACGACCAGCGAGCGCTCCACCGCGCCCACGACGCTCTGGGCCCACTGGGTGAGCCGCCGCACGAGTTCGCCGCCGAGCTTGGTCGGCGCCTGGAACGGGGTGCCGTCGAGATGGCAGAGGGTCGCCTCGCCGACATCGGCCTTGGTGGTGACCTCGGGCGGGGCTGCGGGCATCTCGAGCTGGCTCGCCCCGACGCCGACGATCGCGTCGGTGAGATCACCGATCGCGGCGAGGGTGAACTTCGTCGTGTCCTGCTCGCGTGCGCCGGCCATGGCCGCACCCGGCACCGCAGCCGCGAGGGCGGCGAGGCGGTCCGGGTCGACGATCGCCGGCACCCACCGCAACCGGAAGGTGCCCTGATCGGCAGAACCCGGATCCTTGCGCCGCCGCTTCGCCTGCACGAGCTGGGGGACAACCCGGCCCTGGGCGACGAGTTCAACGGCCATCGACGCGGCCTGTCCCATCCAGGTGACCGACGGGCCGACCCGGTCATCGACGGCGGTGTCGCCGAGGGCGACCAGCCAGCCGAGGGCGCTCGACACGGGGGCGGACAGCGTCGACACCCGGCCGCTGCCGGGGATCTTCATGGTGGCGCGCTCGTCCCAGGCGATCGCGCCACCGTCGAGCGTCTTGACGCGCTCGAGGACCTCGTCGTGGTTCTCGCCACGGAGGTTGTGGCCGGCCGCCCAGGCGACGATGCGCCCATCGGTTCGCGACAGCTGCAGCTGCACCGTGCCCACGAAGGGTTCGGGCTCGGGCTTCGGCTCGTCGGGCACGACCTCGACCGGGGCGAGTTCGTCCTCGCGCGGGGGACCGGTCAGCGCGGTCAGCTGGGCATCGATCTTGAAGCACTCTTCGTCGAGATCGTTGAGCACGTGGGCGCGGGCCGCACCCTTCACGGTGCGTCGTGCCGATGCGAGCGCTTCCTCCGCGTGGTCGAGCAGCCGCCAGAGGCTGCCGATCCAGGCGTCGCGATGGGTTTCGAGAAGTTGGATCTCGTCGGGCGTCGCTCGCCCGTCGAGATGGGCCTGGGCCAGATCGTCGAACTGTGACGGTCGCAGCACGGCCCGGTCTGCGGTGTTGGTGACGATGACTCCTCAGTCTGTGCGGCGCTGTTGGCCGCTCGTCTCGGTGGTGTCGGCCTCGCCGTCGGGGCGGTGCCGTTGGGCTCCCGATGCCGGGAGACGCACCTTCGTCAGCCGAAGCGACGCCTGATGCGCCGATCCCACCCCGCCAGGAGGGGACCGTGGGTGCTCACCGATCCTTCGACCGGGAGACCGTTGGGGTTGAGCCTAGAGCGGGCGGTGCATGATCACACCGATGCTCGGTCCTCAGCCGAGGGTGGCCGCCTTGGCCCCGAGCGCCCCCAGGAGCTCATCGAAGCTCTTCTCGAAGGCGGCGACGCCCTCGTCTTCGAGCTGCTGGGTGACCTCGTCCATCGAGATGCCCAGACCTTCGAGCGCCTCGATCACCTCGTGGGCGCCGCCGACGCCCATGTCGATCGTGCGGGCGACGGTGCCGTGATCCTCGAAGGCTTCGAGGGTGTTGTCGGGCAAGGTGTTGACCGTGTCGGGTCCGATCAGTTCGTCGACGTACAACGTGTCGGGGTACGCCGGATTCTTGGTCGAGGTCGACGCCCACAGCGGCCGCTGAACCCGGGCGCCACGAGCGACGAGGGCATCCCAGCGCTCGCCGGCGAAGGTCTGCTGGAAGAGTTCGTAGGCGAGCTTGCCGTTGGCGATGGCGGCCTTGCCCTTGAGCGCGAGCGCCTCGGGGGTGCCGATCTCGTCGAGGCGACGATCGACCTCGACGTCGACGCGGGAGATGAAGAAGGACGCCACGCTGCTGATGTCGGAGAGGTCGCCCTCCGCCGCCTCGAGGCCGGCGATGTAGGCCTCCATGACCTCGGCGTAGCGCTCGAGGCTGAAGATGAGGGTGACGTTGATCGAGCGCTTCTCGGCGATCATCTGCTGGATCGGGGCCAGGCCCTCCGCGGTCGCCGGGATCTTGATGTAGAGGTTGGGCGCATCGAGACGCTCGTCGAGCTCACGCGCCGACGCCTCGGTGCCGGCGGAGTCACGAGCCAGGCCGGGGTCGACCTCGACCGACACGTAACCGTCGAGCCCGTCGCTGGCGTCGTAGACCGGTCGCAGGATCTCGAGTGCAGCACCGATGTCGCTCGTGACGAGTTCCCAGTAGCTGGCCTCGACGTCGAGACCGCTGCGGATCGCATCGGTGAACTGGTCGTCGTACTCCGCGGAACCCTGAATCGCCTTCTGGAAGATCGACGGGTTGGAGGTCAGGCCCCGCACCCCACGCTCGACCCAACCGGCCAACTCGCCGCTGGTGATCCACCCGCGCCGGATGTTGTCGAGCCACGGGCTCTGTCCCTGCTCATCGAAGAGGTCGTGCAATCGGGTCATGGGGGTCTCCTTGGAACAGATCCGGGATCAGGCGCCGATCAGGGCTCGGACGCGGGCCACGACGTTGTCGACGTTGATGCCGAGTTCGCGCATCACCGTGCCGCCGGGAGCGGACGCACCGAAGCGGTCGATCGACACGACATCGTCGACCCACTGGTGCCAGCCCTGGCTCACGCCGGCCTCGACGGCGAGGCTCGGGACTTCGGGCCGCATCACGGCTTCTTGGGTGTCGGCGTCGGCATCGGCGAACAGCTCCCAACAGGGGAACGACACGACCCGAGCCGAAATTCCCTGCGCGGCGAGCGCGGCCGCCGCGTCGACGCACACCGAGACCTCGCTGCCCGTGCCGACGAGGGTGACCGCCGCATCGTCGGCCTCGGCCACGACGTAGGCGCCATCGCCCACCGGTGCGCCGGCGGATCCGGCCAGGACCGGCAGGTTCTGACGAGAGAGGATCAGTGCGGTCGGGCCACCGGAGCCGACGGCGACCTTCCAGGCCTCGACGGTTTCGTTGGCGTCGGCGGGACGGATCACCCGAAGCCCCGGGATGGCTCGCAACGAGGCGATCTGCTCGACCGGCTGGTGGGTCGGGCCGTCCTCGCCCACACCGACGGAATCGTGGGTCCAGACGAAGATCGTCTTGGCCTCGGACAACGCGGCGAGGCGCACCGCGGCACGCATGTAGTCGGCGAACACGAGGAACGTGCCGACGACGGGGATGGCGCCACCGTGCAGGGCCATGCCGTTGGCGATCGCCCCCATGCCGTGCTCGCGCACACCGAAGTAGACCTGGCGCCCACCGGGATCAGCCGCGGAGAAGACCCCGTGGTCCTTGATGACCGTGCCGGTGTTGCCGGTGAGGTCCGCACCGCCGCCGGTGAGGCCGGGCACGAGGTCGACCAGCGCCTGCAGCACCGCGTTGGACGCCTTGCGGGTGGCGACCGAGTCGCCGGTGTCGAAGGTCGGGAGCTCTTCGTCCCAGCCCGGGAGTCCGGTGCTCGACAGCTGAGCTTCGAGCGAGGCCCGGTCGCCGTCGTAGGCGGCCAACCGCTGCTCCCAGGCTTCGCGCTCAGCCGAGCCGCGGACGCCGGCGGAGCGATACCCCTCGAGCACGTCGTCGGGGACGTGGAACGTCTCGTCGGCCGGCATGCCCATGGCGGTCTTGGTGGCGGCGATCTCGTCGTCGAACATCGCGTAGCCGTGGGCGTGATGGGTGTCGGCGGACTCGGTCGCCGGCGTGCCGATGATCGTGCGCACGATCACGAGCGACGGCTGGTCGGTGACCGCCTTCGCCTCGTTGAGCCCGGCCTCGAGGGCATCGAGATCGTCGCCGACCTCCCCGAGCTCGAGGACGTGCCAGCCATAGGCCCGGAACCGGGCCGCGGCATCGTCGGTGAGCGCGAGTTCGGTACCGCCGTCGATCGTGATGTGGTTGTCGTCGTAGACGACCACCAGCTTGCCGAGCCCGAGGTGGCCGGCGAGGGAGGCGGCTTCATGGCTGATGCCTTCGGAGAGGCAACCGTCGCCGGCGATGGCGAAGACGTGATGATCGAACAGCTCCGCGCCGTAGCGGGTGCGCAGCTGCGCCTCGGCGATCGCCATGCCGACCGCGTTGGCGACACCCTGACCGAGGGGTCCCGTCGTGACCTCGACACCGGCGGTGTGGCCGACCTCGGGGTGACCCGGGGTCGCCGAACCCCACTGGCGGAAGTCCTTGAGATCGTCGAGGGTCAGGCCGTAGCCGGCCAGGTGCAGTACGGCGTACTGCAGGATCGACGCGTGGCCGGCGGACAGCACGAAACGGTCGCGGTCGGCCCAGTCGGGGCGTGACGCGTCGTAGCGCATCACCCGGGTGAAGAGGACATGCGCCAGCGGTGCCAGCGACATCGCCGTGCCCTGGTGGCCGCTCTTCGCGGCATGCGGACCGTCCATCGCGATCCCGCGGATCGTGCTGATCGCCCGTGCGTCGAAGTCGCTCACCTGGTCCGTCCTCTGGGTCGGCTCGAGTCGATCCCGGGCGCCCGGCGCGACCCTACCCGCGCCGCCCGCCGCGCGGTTCGACGTTCACCCGAAGAGAAACAGCACCGACGCCGTGAAGCCGTGGACGTGGTTGCGCCCACCCACCGGGCCGATCTCCCCGGCGCAGAACATGCCCGCGACCGGGCCCCGTCCGACGGCCTCCGCGACACGCGACGCGTCATGGTGCGGCTCACCGAACAGCCGCTGCCCGCGGCCGTTGCAGGTGAACACCAGGGCACTGTCGGCATCGACCACGGCCAACAGTTGCTCGAGGTCCTCGGTCGCGGTGACCGCGTCACGAACGTGGAACTGCACGGTGGTGCCGACCGGCGCTCGATCGCCGATACGAAGGGCGCCGCTCTCTTGATCGGCACCGAGGATGGCCCGGACCAAAAAGTCGCCGCGACGGAACTCGCTGGCGGTCTCGTCGACCACCACACCCATGTGCAAGCCCGAGGCGAGGAGCGTGCGCTCGTCGTCGTCGGCGTCGGCCACCAGCTCCTGGAGTCGGTCGAGCGGAGCCCGCATCCCGAGCCCCTCGATCAGGTTGTCGGTCGAGGAGGTCACGATGAACGGCTCACCGACGGGCCGACAGCCCTGGGAGACGACCGAGAACTCGCCCAACCCGGCGGGAAGCAGCACGCCGACCGCCCCGTGGTCGTGGACCTCGCCGTCGAGAACGAGGCGGTTGCGCCCCGGCCCGCCGGGCGCGGAGGCCACGCCACCGACGATTCGCAGGTGTGGGTACTGCTCGTTCGCCGCGCGTGCGAGCGCGTCGGCCGGGAACGTGAACGGGTCGCTCAGCAGGATCAACGTGCGGGCGCCGTCGGCCGCTGCGTCGGGCATGCCGACCACGGCGGTGCCTTCCGGTGCTCGCAACGTCTCGAGCCGCCCGGCCTCGGCCGCGCCGACCCGACCGGCCCAGAGCGAGATCGCCGGCCCGTCCTCGGCCTCGAGGTCACCGCCGATGACCGCCACGGCCGTCGTACCCAACAGGACGCGTGGGGAGAGCAAGGTGCGGATCGCGTCGGCGATGTCGGTCAGGCTCGCCGGCTCATGGCCCGAGACGAAGACGATGGCGACGTCCGGGGCCTCGCCGACCTGTTCGAGCACCGAACCGACCACCTCGCCGACCGCGAGCGCTGCGGTGGGATGTTCGGAGATCGCCGCACCGAAGGCGGCCACGTCAGTCCTCGGCCGGGGGCAGCATCGTGTACGGCACGGTCAGGTGCGGATCCTGGTTGATCCGGCAGCGCGCATCGACGGTGCCGTACTCGGCGAATTCCAGCTCGGCGCGCACGAGTCGGTAGGTGAACTTGCCGGGCTCGACGTCGAAGGGCTGAACGCTGCGGGCGATCTGCTCGTCGCCACGGTGGTAGGTGACCTCGAGGACGCCCTGGCCCGAACCGTCCTCGGGGCACCGGATGATGACGACCAGGTGCGGCGCCCACGTGAAGGGAAGGGGAGCGGGGGCCGCCGCGCTGAACTGGATTCCGCTCAGGTCGATCCGCGTGGCCGGACCGGCGACCTGACGCAGGTCGATCTCGTCGATGAACTGGGCCGCGATGATCTCCATGGCCGCCACGGTACCGGTGCCACCACGATCTCACGGGCGCCCGCACCGAACGCTGCTCGCACTAGCATCGACCGAGTGAGTGGGTTGGCGACGAAGGACGCGATCATCGTCGCAGCGCAGCGTCTCTTCGCCGAGCGAGGGTTCGACGGGACCTCGTTGAACCTCATCGCCGCCGAGGTCGGGATCCGGCGCCAGAGCCTCCTCCATCACTTCCCGACCAAGGAAGCGATGTACCGCGAGGTCTTCGAACAGGCGCTGGCCGAGTGGTACGACCGCGTCGAGGGCGCGGTGGCGAACTCCGACGTCGACGGCTGGGACGAGGTCGACCACGTCCTCACCGCCGGCTTCGAGTTCTTCAAGGCCAACCCCGATTTCGTTCGCCTCGTTCGGCGCGAGGCGCTCGCGGAGGAGGGCACCGGCCACGTGGAGTTGGGCGTGGCGCTCCAGCCCCTCTTCGCTCGCGCCGCCGAGTACTTCGAACGCGAGATGGACGCCGGCCGGTTCCGCCGTCTCGACCCCGAGCAGCTGCTGCTGACCGGCTACGGCGCGCTCTTGTCGTACTTCAGCGACGTGCCGTTGATCGCCGGACTCCTCGACCGCGACCCGCTCAGCGAGGAGGCGATGGACCAGCGACTCGACCACATCCGGGCCCTGTTTCGCGCCGCGCTCGGCCCCGGCGCCGAAACGACCTGAGCGACGCGCCACGATGTCGCGGCGTTGACCGCCTAACCTCTCGTCCCGATGCGCAGGCTCCTGCTCCCGATCGTGCTGCTCGCCGTCGCCATCGGCGCCATCATCCAGATGAACCGCGCCAACGAGGACGCCGACCCGGGCCGCGCCGTCGAGGTCTCCACCGACACCGACCTCACCACGCCGATCTTCTCGGCTCGTCGCGCGCCGGACTGGTTGCGCAACCCCAAGTCCGACACCCTGTTGACCGAAGCGATCAACAGCGTGCTGCGCACCGACGCCACGCCGACGCTCAGCTGTGTGCTCGTGCACCGAGACGGTGAGCAACTGGCGGGCAGCAACACCGGCGCCCAGATCCGCGCCGATGAACTGCACCGGCTGATCACCGCGACCGTGGTCGATGCCGCCGGCAGCGGCGGCGGCTTCCGCACCGAGATCGCCATCAGCGTCGACGCCGAGATCAACATCGTCGACGAGGAGACCGGCGAAGCCGAACTGGTCGGCGACGTCTGGCTGATCGGCAGCGGCGACCCGGGCCTCGCCACCCAGGCCTACGCCAGCCGCTTCGAGAACGGCCGGGTCTTCACCGACTTCGACCAGCTCGCCGCCGACGCCGTCGCCGAACTGCAGGCCCGCAACATCACCACGATCGTCGGCCGGGTGATCGGCGACGAGACGAAGTACACGCCCGTCGAACGCGACTACTTCGGGGTCACCCAGGACATCACCGACAGCGAAGGCGTCACCGAGCGCTTCAACATCTGGGAGCGCAGCTTCGCCGACAACGACATCGGCCCGCTGTCGGCCCTGCTCCTCAACGACGGGTTCGAGTCCTGGCCCGAAGAGCAAGAGGAGTTCGACCAGTCCCAGAACCAGCGGGCGAACGATCCCGCCGTGTCCGCCGCCGCCTACCTCGACGACCAGTTCGAGGCGGCAGGGATGATCGTCCAGCGATCAGCCCAGTCCGGCGAGGCCCCGGCGACCGCCGAGCGCGAGACCCTCGCGGTCATCGAGTCGCCGCCGTTGGCGGAGATCATCGAGACCTCGCTCATCGACGCGACGACCGCGGAGATGTTGCTCAAGGAATATGGCGTGCGGTCGGGCACCGACTCCGAGCGGATCAACGCCGTGCTCTCGCTGCTCAGCTCGGGCTATGCCAACGCCGGTCTTCCCTTCGACGGCACCCCGCCGAACTACTACGACGGCTCGGGGCGCTCGTCGCTCAACCGGTCCAGCTGTGAATGGATCCACGCCACGATCGCCGACCCCGGCGGCATCGGGGCCAACGTCATCCCCGACATCGCCGAGAGCTCGGTCGCGTCATGCGCAGCAGGGCCGGGCGAGATGCGGGTCATGGCTACCGCCTCGGCCACCGCGACCGGCCTCGCCGGCTGGTACATCGCACCCAACGGCGAGCGGCTCACCTTCGCGATGCTCGCGGAAGACCCCGGCCGACTGTTCCCGCCCGACGACGATCCCGAGGCCGAGCCCGCCGGGCCCTGGGTGCCGTGCAACACGCTGCAGGCCGCGTTGATCGACGCGATCGCCGGGCACCCGTACGGCCCCGACCTCGACGGACTCGGGCCGCTCGATCCCGCCGGCTGAGGTGAGCGACGCCGAGCCGGCCATCGGGTCGGGCGCCTACGAACTCGCGATGTTCCCGCTCGAACATCCCGTCGTCCCGGGCCAGGTCATCCCGTTGATGCTGTTCGAGCCGCGCTATCTGGCCCTCGCCGACCATCTCGCCGGCCTCGACGAGCCCGACTTCGGGATCGTCGGCATCGAGCGGGGCCGGGAGGTCGGCGGCGACGAGGTCCGCGCCGATGTCGGCGTGGTCACTCGAGTGCTGGAGCTCGGCGCGCTGCCCGACGGGCGTCGGACCCTCGTGGCGACCGGCACCCGGCGCATCCGCATCGAGTCGTGGCTGCCCGACGACCCCTACCCGCGAGCGATGGTCACCGACTGGCCCGACGAGCTGGCCGACGGCCTGCCCGCGGCGATCGACGAGCTCACCGCGGCCGTGCAGGCCCTGCTCGATCTGGCGCGCCGCCGCCAGCCCGAACTCGATCTCGAGCTGCCCCCCAACGACCCGGACCATCTCGACACGACGGTGTGGCGGCTGGTCGCGTTCGCCGGGCTCGGCCCCCTCGACACCGCCGAACTGCTCCGTGCCCGCGACTCGGTCGGCCGGGCGCGAGCGGCGGCCATCATGGTCGAGGAACGACGCTCGCTGCTCGATGCCCTCGGTGAGGACGACCTGTAGGCTGGCGGCTCACCCGAACCCAGGACCGCATCTCCATGGCCGACAACTCAACCCAGAAGCAGGGCATCGGCGACGTCGTCGACCTCATCAAGGCCTACGCCCGCCAAGAGACCGTCGACCCGCTCAAGGGCGCCGGTCGTTGGGTCGGCCTCGGGCTGGCCGGCAGCATCCTGTTGATGATCGGCGGCATCGCCATGACGCTCGCGCTGCTGCGATTCCTCCAAGAAGAGGGCGGATCCTGGACCACCGGCAACCTCAGCTGGCTGCCGTACCTCATCACCTTCGGCGCCCTGATCGTGGTGATCGGCGCGCTCGCCCTCCGCATCAAAAAGAAGACGCTCTGATGACCGACGAAACCCCCCGCATCACCCGAGACGACATCGAGCAGGGTCTGCGCGACGTCACCGGCGAGGTCAAGGGCCAGGCGCAGGCCCAGGCGCCGAAGATCGTTCCGGTCGCGGTCGGCGCCGGCCTGCTCTTGCTGCTCATCGCGTACCTGCTCGGCAAGCGCGTGGGCACCACCAAGTCCACCGTCGTCGAGATCCGGCGGATCTGATGGCCGGCCGCTCCTTCGGGCCCGCCTACCTGAAGCGCACGTTCCGGTTCAACGCGACCCGCAAGGGGCTGCTGGGTGGGAGCCGTTTCTGGCTGGCGATGTTCGGCCTGCTGCAGGTCGCGAAGTGGTCCGGCAAGGTGACCAAGCGCGGCGACGCACCGATCAAGTTCTCGGAATCACTCAAGCCCGGTGAGTCGTTCGTGGTCCGCCACGTCGATGCCGCGACGGCGAAGGCCGAAGCGAGCGGCCCCACGGCGTGAAGGTCCAGCTCCGCAACCCGACGCGGGAGCTCGAGATCGAGGGGCCGGTCACGGTCTCGAATCTGCTCGCCCAACTCGACCTCAACCGCGAGTCCCATCTGGTGATCGAGGACGGCACCCTCGTGCCCGCCGACAAGATGCTGTCGCCGAACGCGGTCGTCGAGATCCGGTCGGTGATCTCGGGAGGCTCGCAATGATGTGTCGCACCGGAGGTGCGCGATGAAGTGCCGCGTGTGCCGCGGGCCCGCGGTCATCGACATCCGTCGCCACAACGCGAACTTCTGCCCTGAGCATTTCATGAAGCTGTGCCGCGACCAGACGGCGAAGGCGATCAAACAGTTTGACATGTTCGAACCGGGGGATCGGCTCCTCGTCGCGGTGAGCGGGGGCAAGGACAGCCTGGCGGTGTGGGACCTGCTGACCGAGCTCGGGTACGACGCCGACGGCTTCTACGTCGGGCTCGGCATCGGCGACTACAGCGAGACGTCGGCCGACTTCGCCCGCCGCTTCGCGTCCGACCGGGGGCTGACGCTGCACACCGAAGACCTCCTGCGCGATCACGGGTTCGACGTTCCCCACGGCAGCCGGGCCGCCAAGCGGGCGCCGTGCTCCGCGTGTGGCCTGTCGAAGCGTCACCTGTTCGACGAGGCCGCCCGCCGGGGCGGCTACGACGCGATCGTCACCGGCCACAACCTCGACGACGAAGCCGCGGTCCTGATGGGCAACGTCTTGCACTGGCACACCGACTATCTCGCTCGCCAGGCGCCGCTGCTGTCGGCTCGCGACGGCTTCCCCAAGAAGGCCAAGCCGTTGGTGCGGCTCACCGAGCGCGAGACCGCCGCATATTGCGTGCTGCGCGGCATCGACTATCTCGTCGACGAGTGCCCGATGGCCGTGGGCAACAAGCACCTCTCGTACAAAGAAGCGCTCAACGACATCGAACGTCAGTCGCCGGGCGCCAAGCACGACTTCTACTTCCGTTTCCTCGACCAAGCCGCCCACCGGTTCGCCACCGGCGACCTCGCCACCGACGACGATCGCCCGGCGCTCGCGCCGTGCTCGCGGTGTGGCGCGCCGACCAACAACGAGATCTGCTCGTTCTGCGCCCTCACCGACCGGGCGACGAGTGCGGTGCCGCTCCGGCTCGGCCGGACCCGGCGAGGCCGCGACACCACGACCCAAGGGGTAGCACCATGAGCCGCAGCGGACCCTTGATCGCCGGCGAGCCGGTGTTGCTGATCGACCGCAAGAAGCGCCGGTACCTGATCGACCTCGCCGAAGGCGGTGAGTTCCACTCGCACTCCGGGGTCTTGCCCCACGACGAGTTGATCGGCAAACCCGAAGGTGAGACCTACCGCTCGAGCCGGGGCATGGTTTTCATCGCGATCCGGCCGACGATCACCGACTACGTCCTGAAGATGCCGCGCGGCGCCCAGGTCGTGTACCCGAAGGACATCGGCCCGATCCTGATCCAGGCCGACATCTTCCCCGGCGCCCGCGTGCTCGAGTCCGGGCTGGGCTCGGGGGCGTTGTCGACCGGCATGCTGCGGGCCGGTGCCGAGATCGTCGGCTACGAACTCCGCGACGACTTCGAGGAGCACGCCCGCAACACGGTGGGGCGCTTCCTGGGGACTGACGCGCTCGACCGCTATCGAACCCACGTCCGCGACGTCTACGAGGGCATCGACGAGACCGACCTCGACCGGATCGTGCTCGATCTCCCCGAACCCTGGCAGGTCGTGCCCCACGCCGAGCACGCCCTTCGACGGGGCGGCATTCTCCTCGCCTACACGCCGAGCATCATCCAGGTCTCCCAGCTCCACGAGGCGCTCGAAGAGAGTCGCTTCGGGATGAGCGAGACCGTCGAGGTGTTGCATCGCGGCTGGTACGTCAACGGCACGGCCGTGCGGCCGGACCATCGCATGGTCGCCCACACCGGCTTCCTCACCCACGCCCGGCTCCTGGCGGAGTGACCCCGGTGCGGCGTGCGATCCGGCTCGCTGCCCTCGTGGTCGCCGCGTCGATCCTCGCCGCGTGTGGTGACGGGGGACCGGGGGAGGCCGAGTCCGCCCCGACCTCCACCCGTCCGCCGCTCGCCTCACCCCCCAACCCGCCCGACCCGCCCGACGACGACGGCCTGTCCGACAGCGCCCGCGACCGGATCGCCGCATCGACGGTCCGCGTCAGCGGCATCGCCTGCGGGCGCTTGAGCGAGGGGAGCGGGTTCGCGGTCGCCGACGATCTCATCGCGACCAACGCCCATGTCGTGCTCGGCCTGGCGGGTCCGACGATCGAAACCCTCGATGGACGATCGCTCGAGGGCCGCGTCGTCGCCTTCGACGGCGTGCTCGACCTCGCCCTCATCCGCGTCGACGACGCCGGCCTCGACCCACTCCCGCTCACCGACGAGGCCCCCGACGGCACCACCGGCGCGGTGTTCGGTTGGGAGAACGACCCACGCGTCGAGCCGACGCCGTTTCGAGTCGACCGGCCGGTCTCGGTCAACATCCTCGAGGTCGCCGGCGACGAGAAGGTCAGGCGGCCGTCGTGGCTCCTCGCGGCCGACATCGACCCGGGTGACTCCGGCGCGGCCGTCGTCAACATCGACGGGGAGGTGATCGGGGTGAACTACTCCCGCTCGGCCAACAACACCCGCGTCGGCTACGCCGTGCGAGCCGAAACGCTCGCCGGGCTGATCGACGAGGGGTTCAACACCAACCTCATCGTTCCCGACTGCCGCTAGGGCGGGCTCAGCCTGCGAAGTGCCAGAGGCGTTCGGGCACGACCCGCACCCGAACCGCGTGGTCGGCCGACGCGAGCAGGCCCTCGCGGAGCGCCGAGACGTCGCCCGACTGCGCTGCGAGATAGCGGTCGGTCAGCCGTTCGACGAGCTCGCTCGCGTCGTCGTGGAGTTCGGCCTGCCCCTCGATCCGCACCCAATAGACCGGTTCCGCGACCTCGGCGGACACCAGGACCGAGAGCCGGGGGTCGCGCCGCAGCCGCTCGACCTTGGGCCGGTTCGGTTGGGTGAAGAACTCGATCGCCTCACCCGTCCACTCGAACCACACGGGCACCGCGTTGACGTACGGGTCGTGGGCGTGGGCGATCGTCGCGAGGCGCAGCCCCCGCAGGAACGCATCGGTGCTGGCCGGGAGCTCGTCGATCCGCATGCGCGCACCGTAGCGGGACCCGGCGACGGACGCGACGAAGGGAGGGCCCGGCCCTCCCTTCGCATCAGATCTGGCTGGCGACGGAACGACCCGTCGCGTCAGCGAGGTCTCAGACCTCGCCGTTGGTTGCGAGGGCTCAGACCTCGATGAAGATGCACTCGCCGGGGCATTCCTCGGCCGACTCGATGGTGGCTTCTTCCTGGCCCGCCTTCACCACGGCGAGGCCCTCGGGGCCGCCGGGATCGGAGAACACCTTGTCGCCTTCCTTGACGTAGGCCAGGCCGTCGTCGAGGAGGGTGAAGACGTCGGGGGCGATCTCTTCGCAGAGACCGTCGCCGGTGCAGAGATCCTGATCGATCCAAACCTTCATGCTGCGCTGTACCTCACGCTCGATGCTCGCCCTCGTTGGGCTCACCTAATGATCGGCATTGTACAAGGGTTGATGAGCCGGTTCGTACTCGGGACGCCCGGTTTGGCGGTGAGATCCGCCACACCCCGAGCGCACGACCGCTCGAGTACCACCGAGGCCGCGCTCGCCACCACGGAGCGTGGTCCGCCTTCGGTTGCGGCGAAACATGCCGAACGGAAGGATGAGGCCCGGTCTAGGGTGACGCCGCAGCGACGAACGGAGGGTTCCGTGGACGAGCAGAGCGCAGAAACCGAGATCAACCGGTTGCGCATGGTTGCGGCCGGACTCGAGGACGAGGTCACGGCCCTGCGCCGGCGGCTGCAGGACTCACCCAAGCGGGTCCGCACCCTCGAAGAGCGCCTGCTCGAGACGAAGGGCCAGCTCGCCCAGGCCGTCTCCCAGAACGAGAAGCTCACCTACACCCTGCGCGAGGCTCGCGAACACATCGCGACCCTGCGCGACGAGGTCGACAATCTCACCCAGCCACCGTCGGGCTACGGCACCGTGCTCGGCTTTAACGACGACGAGACCGTCGACGTCCACGCCAGCGGCCGCAAGATGCGCGTCGCGGTCCAGCCCGAACTCCAGGGCCAGCTCGAACGCGGCCAAGAGGTCGTGCTCAACGAGTCGTTCAACATCGTGCTCGCGCGCCGTCCCGACCGCACCGGCGAGATCGCCACGGTCAAGGAAGTCCTCGCCGACGGCGAACGGGCGATGATCGTCGGCCGCGCCGACGAGAACCGGGTGGTCGAACTCGGCGACGCGGTCCTCGATTCGCCACTGCGGTCCGGCGACACCGTCCTCATCGAGCCCCGCGCCGGCATCATCCTCGAACGGCTGCCCCGACCCGAGGTCGAGGACCTCGTGCTCGAAGAGGTGCCCGATGTCTCCTACAACGACGTCGGTGGCCTCGACGACCAGATCGAGCAGATCACCGACGCGGTCGAGTTGCCGTTCGTCCACCAGGCGCTGTTCAGCGAGTACGACCTGCCCGCCCCGAAGGGCATCTTGTTGTACGGCCCGCCCGGCTGCGGCAAGACCCTCATCGCCAAGGCGGTCGCCAACAGCCTCGCCAAGAAGGTCGCCGAGGTCTCCGGCGATCAAGAGGCCCGCAGCTTCTTCCTCAACATCAAGGGCCCCGAACTCCTCAACAAGTACGTCGGCGAGACCGAGCGCCAGATCCGGCTCGTGTTCCAGCGGGCCCGCGAGAAGTCCGAACAGGGCTGGCCGGTCATCGTCTTCTTCGACGAGATGGAGTCGCTGTTCCGCACGCGGGGGAGCGGCATCAGCTCCGACATCGAGTCCACGATCGTGCCCCAGCTGCTCGCGGAGATCGACGGTGTCGAGACCCTCAAGAACGTCATCGTGATCGGTGCGTCGAACCGCGAGGACCTCATCGACCCCGCCATCCTCCGGCCGGGCCGCCTCGACGTGAAGATCAAGATCGAGCGTCCCAACGAGGAATCCGCCACGTCGATCTTCGGGCGCTACCTCACCAGCGACCTGCCGATCGATCCCGAGATGATCGAAACGATCGGTGGCGGCGATCCCGACAAGGCCGTCATGGGCATGATCGAAGAGACCGTGCGCGAGATGTACCGCGACGACGAAGCCAACCGCTTCCTCGAGGTCACGTACCAGAACGGCGACAAAGAGGTCATGTACTTCAAGGACTTCTCGTCGGGCGCCATGATCGAGAACATCGTGCGCCGGGGCAAGAAGCTGGCGATCAAGCGTCAGATCGCCACCGGGAGCAAGGGCATCCGTACCGAGGATCTCCTGTTGTCGATCCGCCAGGAGTTCAAGGAGCACGAGGATCTCCCGAACACCACCAACCCCGACGACTGGGCGAAGATCTCGGGCAAGAAGGGCGAGCGCATCGTGTACGTGCGCACCCTGATCCACAACGACGACGACGGCAACGGTGGCAAGGCCATCGATTCCGTCACCACCGGTCAATACCTCTGACCCCCTGAGAGAGGCGGAAGAGAACCATGAGCAACAGTGCCCGCCTCTTCGAGGAGGCGGCGGCCAACGTCGCGCGCGCCGCCGACGAGATCGGCATGCAGGAGAAGGTTCGGGCGATCCTGGCCCAGCCCAAGAACGAACTGATCGTCAACTTCCCGGTCCAGCGAGACACCGGTGAGTACGAGGTGCTGCAGGGCTACCGCATCCAGCACAACAACGTGCTCGGCCCGTTCAAGGGCGGGCTGCGGTTCCATCCGGCGGTCGACCTCAACGAGGTCCGCGCCCTCGCGACGTGGATGACCTTCAAGTGTGCGCTGGTCGGCATCCCGTACGGCGGCGCCAAGGGCGGCGTCGCGGTCAACCCACGCGGCTACAGCGAGGCCGAGCTCGAACGCATCGTGCGGCGGTTCACCCACAGCCTCGGCGAGAACATCGGCCCCGAACACGACATCCCTGCTCCCGACGTCGGCACCAACGCCAAGATGATGGGCTGGATGATGGACACCTACCTCAACAGTCGCTCCGGCAACGACCGGGTCAACGCCCGCCGGGTCGTCACCGGCAAGCCCGTCGAGTTGGGCGGCAGCCTCGGCCGGACCGAAGCGACCGGCTACGGCGCCGCCTACGTGCTGCGTCACCTGTACGGCGAGTACGACCGGGTGCTCGATGGCGAGACCGTCGCGATCCAGGGGTTCGGCAACGTCGGCAGCCACGGTGCGGTCGCGATGGCGGCGCTCGGCATGCGCGTTGTCGCCGTCGCCGACGTCAGCGGCATCATCCACGACCCCGACGGACTCGACGTCGAGGCGTTGCAGGCCCACGTCGAGCGTACCGGCGGCGTGATCGACTTCCCGGGCTCGTCCACGATCACCAACGACGAGTTCTTCGCCCTCGACGTCGACGTCTTGATGCCGGCCGCGCTCGAGGCCCAGATCCATGCCGACAACGCCGACTCGGTGCGAGCGAAGGTCATCCTCGAAGCCGCCAACGGGCCGATCACCGCCGACGCCGAGGCAATCCTGCTCGCCAACGGGGTCGACGTGGTGCCCGACATCTTGGCCAACGCGGGTGGCGTGGTCGTCTCGTACTACGAGTGGGTCCAGAACAAGACCAGCGATCACTGGCCCGCCAAGAAGGTCGACGAACGGCTCCGCGACACGTTGTGGGACGCGGCCGATCGCGTCGCCGCCCGACGGGCCGAGCTCGGCTGCAGCCGCCGCCACGCCGCCTATGTCGAGGCCTGCGCCCGTCTTCAGGCGGTCTACGACATGCGCGGAATCTTCCCGTAGCGGGTCTGACCTCCGGCTGACCGTTTAGCCAACGGCTATTTCGAGTCTGTTACCGCTCGTGACAAATCAGCACCAAGCGTGGCAAGCGTCACGTCCGGTGTGTATGGTCGCGGCCCATCCCGAACGGGAACCGATCCCGAACGGGAAACACTGGAGGAATAACTCAATGCGTAAGCATCACCTGCTGCGGCTCCTCGCCGTATTGCTCGGTTTCAGCTTGGTCGTTGCGGCCTGCGGTTCCGACGATGACGAGGAGACCGGCGGCGACGACGCTGGCGAGACCAGCGACGACAGCGGTTCCGACGACGACGGTGGCGACTCCGATGACGGTGGCGACTCCGACGACGGCGGCTCCGACGACGGCGACAGCGAAGACACTGTCGAGGCCACCCAGGACGGCGGCGTGCTCGCGGCCGTCATCGCCCGTGGCGAGCTGAACTGTGGCGTCTCCGGCGCCGGTGTCGGCTTCTCGGTCACCCAGCCCGACGGCAGCCAGGTCGGCTTCGACGCCGATTACTGCCGTGCCACCGCTGCGGCGATCCTCGGCGACGCCGAGGCCGTGAACTTCGTGCCGCTCACCGCGGCCGAGCGCTTCACCGCCGTCCAGACCGGCCAGGTCGACGTGCTGTTCCGCAACACCACCTGGACCCAGAGCCGTGACACCGACGTGGGCATGGACTTCGGTCCGACCACCTACTTCGCCGGTCCGCCGCCCATGGCCCGTGCCGGCGACGGCGGCTCCGGCG
>CAZEML010000006.1:0-50034 GCA_964513285.1 uncultured Candidatus Nemicrothrix sp. | reverse complement strand
AACAACGAGGGCAGCGGCAGCATCATTCTCGGCAACGACTTCGGCGTGTTCTACACCCCCTTCGGCGTGCTCGACCTCCGCTTCGGCGGCTTCCTGCACCCCACGGCTCGCGCCGGCTACGGCGGCGACGGCCCGCCCCTCGGCGGCGCCCCCGGCCCCGTCCGGGTCGGGGCGGCTGCGCCAACGGCCCGCCTGGTCTCGCACCGGGCCGGCGGTCCGGTCGATCCGGCCCCGCAGGTCGGCCGAACCACCCCGCGGCGCGGGGGCGGTGTCGCCCAACACCGCGGCGACGCGGGTGGCGGTGGCGATCGCTCCGAGATGGTCGGTCTCCAGTTCGACCGCCCGGACCAGGGTGTGGGCCAGCCGGGGATCGGTCCCGAGCGCATGGGCCGCTTTGCCGTGGGCGGTGAGCCGGTGTTGGGCATCGAGCAGGCCGAGCGAGCGGAGCCGATCGCGAGCCGTCTCCAGCGTCACCGGCGGAGGCGGGTCGAGCCAGGGAAGATCGTCGGGGTCGGCGGCGCCCCACGCGGCCAGGTCGAGGGCGAGCCCGGACAGGTCCGCCGTCGTGATCTCGGGCGGCTCGGCCGCAGGACGGTGCTGGTCGTCGCGCTCGTGCCAGACCCGCACGCACGTGCCTGGGCGTTGGCGCCCCGCCCGTCCTGCCCGCTGATCGGCGGCGGCCCGGGAGGCGGTCACCGTCCGGAGGCGGCCCATGCCGCGCCCATGGTCGATCTCGGGTCGCCGCCGTTGACCGCCGTCGATCACGGTCGCCACACCGTCGATCGTCACCGACGTCTCCGCGATCGGGGTGGCGAGCACGACCTTGCGCCGCCCCTCCGGATCGCGTCGCAGCGCCGCATCCTGCTCCCCGGAGCGCAAGGAGCCGTGGAGTGGGGTGATGACCACGTCGGTTCCCAGCCGGCCGCCGAGACTCGGCTCCAGCCGGCGGCGGACCCGCTCGATCGCCCCGACGCCGGGCAAGAAGACCAACACATCGCCCACATGGGCCGACGAGGAGAGGACGTCGTTCGTCGCCCGCGCGACCGCGTCGAGCAGCTCCTCTCCCGGCTCTGGGGGCCGGTAGGTGACGTTGACCGGGTGGCGCACGGCGTCGGCGGTGACGACCGCGTCGGAGCGGAGGCGGGCCGCCAGCACGTCGGCGTCGAGGGTGGCCGACATCACGACCAACCGGAGATCGTCGCGGAGCACACCTGCGGTCTCGCGCACGAACGCCAACGACACGTCGGCGTGGATCGAGCGTTCGTGGAACTCGTCGAAGATGACCGCCCCGTAGCCCGAGAGCGAAGGATCGGCCAGCAACATCCGCGTGAGGACGCCCTCGGTGACGACCTCGACCCGCGTCCGCTCCGAGACCCGGGTGTCGAGCCGGGTCCGGATCCCGATCGTCTCGCCGACCCGCTCGCCACGTTCGGACGCCATCCGGTTCGCAGCCGCTCGGGCCGCGACGCGACGAGGCTCGAGGAGCACCACCCGTTGATCGCCGATCCAGGGTCGGTCGATCAGCGACGGTGGCACGCGGGTGGTCTTGCCGGTGCCCGGTGGGGCCTGGAGGATGACCAGGCGCTGGCGAACGAGCGCGTCGTGCAGTGCGGGGAGCGCGTCGTCGACCGGGAGCGCGACCCCGTTGCTCACGTCGCGGTGTCGCCTTGGAGTTCGGCGACGACCGTGGCCACCGCACTCGCGACCGACTCGGGATGGCTCCGCATCACGAAGTGCCGGGCACCCTCCACCGTGGTGCGGCTGGCGTGCGGCAGCTTGCGCTCGAGATAGTCGTTGGCTCCCAGGAACGCCTTGTCGCCGTCGCCGATCACGAGCGCCATCGGGAGCTCGAGCTCGGTCAGCCGCTCCATCACCATCGAGTCGTGGTGGAACGCGATGGTCGCCGCCGTCTCGCTGACGGAGTACTTCGGCGCGTTCGCCCGCACCCGCTCGTTCCACGACGCCATCGCTTCCGGGTCGCGAAAGCCCGGGCCGGTCGAGACGAGCACCAGCGCATCCATCGCCTCGGCGTCGCTGCGGGTCAAGGCATGGGCGAGACCCAGATAGCCGCCGAGGCTGTGCCCGACCCACACGACCCGCGCCCCGGGCGCCCCCGCCTTGATGCCCGAGATGACGGCATCGATGTCGGCGAGGACCGCGTCGCGGTGATAGGCGGCTTCGTCGTCGGATCCGGGCGACCCGCCATGGCCGGGGAGATCGATCGACACACAGGTGTGGTCGGCGGCCACCAACTCGACCGCCGCATCCCAGACGCTCGCGTCGGAGTCGACGCCGTGCACCCACAGCACGACCACGTCGCCTGCCGCCGCTGCCGGTCCGTTGATCGTCGTGTGCAACTCAGTCGTCATGTCGTCCTCTCACATCCCGCCCTCCGGCGGACTCACATCCCGCCCTCCGGCGGACTCACACACCCCGGAACCGCGGTGGGCGCTTCTCCGCGAACGAGCGCACCCCTTCGCGGAAGTCCTCGCTGTCATAACAGGCCGCGGTCGCCGCTGCGGCATCCGGATCCAGCTGGTGGAGCGCGATGTCGGCTGCCGTCCCGTGCGCGACCACCGCGTCGATCACCGCCTTCGACGCCCGATGGGTGAGCGGCGCCTTGCGGGCGATGGTGTCGACCATCGCCGCGACGTGGTCGTCGAGCGCATTCGCGGCAACCACCTCGTCGACCAGGCCGAGCGCCGCGGCACGGTCGGCGTCGATGACCTCGGCGGTGAACAACAAGCGCTTCGCCTGCGACGGGCCGACCACCGAGACCAGCCGGCGGGTGGCCTCCGGCGGGTAGGCGAGGCCGAGGTTCGCCGGCGGCACGGAGAACGACGCGTCGTCGCCGGCGATCCGGACGTCGGCGTGCAGGGCGATCGCGACGCCACCTCCACGACAGAACCCTCGGATCGCGGCGATGACCGGCACCGGGAGCGACTCGATCGCCGCCCACGCCTCGTGCTCGGCCCGGTCATACCCCTCGGCCTCACGCCCCATACGGCGCTCGCGGAACTCGCTGATGTCGCTGCCCGCAGAGAACGCTCGGTCGCCGGCGCCACGGATGACGACCGCCCGCAGATCCGGTTCGGCCGTGGCGGTCGCGCATGCTGTCGGGACCGCCTGATACATCGCCGCGTTCATCGCGTTGCGACGGTCGGGATTGTCGATCGTGATCGTGGCGATGCATCCCGTGCGCTCGCCGTCGATCAGGACGGGTTCGATCGTGGTGTCGACGCTGGGCACCGCCGCAGTCTTGCAGCTCGTCGCCCTTCAGCCGAGATGGTCAGACCTCTGGACCAGCCGCGTACTGGCTGACCCGCTTGCCGGGCGGCCCGATCGTGTGGGCGACCGCGCGAAGCGCCGCCAACAGTTGGGCGACCTCCTCGTCGGTGTTGTCGGCGGTCAAGCTCAGCCGGAAGCCGCCGTTGTCGAGGGGAGCGGCCGGGAAGACCGAGGGGGTGAACAGAATCCCGTGCTCCCACATGATGCGGGACGCCTCGACGACCTCGTGGACGTCGCCGATCGAGATGTTGACGATCGGGAACACGAGCTCGTTCGAAACATGGAAGCCAAGCCGTCGGGCGCCGTCGATCACCACGCCAGTGAGCCGCCGCAGGGTCGCCCGCCGCGCCTCGCCTTCCTCGTGGTTGACACGGAACCCAGCAAGGGCCGTGGCCATGCTCGCAACCGGGATCGGGCCGGAGAAGATCGAGGTGGTGGCGAGTTCGAACTGGGCTCGATCGTCCGGCGTGCGGCAGACGATGAAACCGGCCATCGACGAGAACGCCTTGGACAGGCCGCCCACGTACAGGATGTTGTCGTACCCGAGCCCGAGGTGTTGCACCACGCCGCCGCCGCCGACGCCGTACGGCGCCTCTGGCGACGGGTCGCGACCGAGGATGCCGATGCCGTGGGCGTCGTCGACGTAGAGCGTTGCGCCGGCCTTGACCGCCAGCGCCTCGATCGCCCGTAGGTCGGCGATGGCGCCCGTCATCGAGTAGACGCCGTTGAGCGCGATCGTCGTGCGGCCGCGGGCGTCGTTCAACGCCATCCGCAGGCTGGCGAGGTCGCGGTGCTCGAACGGGATGACCAATGCGCCTCTCGCCTCGGCGAGCTCGACCGCCTCCTGGATGGAGTTGTGGGCGGTGCGGTCGACGATCAGCGTGTCGCCGGGGCCGGCGAGGCGCGGCAAGACGCCGAGGTGGAGCAGGCTGATCGAGGAGAAGACCATCACGTCGGGCGCGCCGACGAGATCAGCGATCGTGCGCTCCAGATCGAAGTACAACGCGGGTGAGGCCACCGCGCGGGTCCAGCTCGGGTGCACGCCCCATTCCTTGACTGCGGGGCCAGCGGCAGCGATGACATCGGGGTGGAGGTCGAGTCCGAGATAGTTGAGGCTCGCGAAGTCCGTGACCCAGCGCCCATCGATACGTAGTTGGCGCCCGAGCTGCAGGTCGACCCGGCGGTAGACCTGCGGGATCTCCTCGCTGATGAGGCTCAACGACTCGGTCAGCGGTGCGCCGGTGCTCTCACCGAACGCGACGTCGAACAGGTCGGCGACGGTGGTGAGCTCATGGAGCCGTGCCTCGGGAACCGAGCACTCGAGGGTGGTCTCGAGGTCGACTGCGAGCTCGATCAGTGCGAGCGAGTCGAAGCCGAGATCACCCGCCAGGCGGTGCGTCTCGTGGACGTCGGTGCCGCCCCAGCCGCGGCGACGAGCGTGCCGCTCGATCAGCTTGAGTGCTTTGGACTCGGTGTCGATCCGATCGATGTCGAGCACGACGTCTTCTTGAGGGGCTTCGGCTACTCGGACGCTGAACCGTTGCTCGATTTCGATTTCGTCGTTGCGCAGGGCTTCTCGGAGGCGGCTGTGTTGTTTCTTGCCGCTCGTGGTGCGGGGAATGCCGTTTCGGCCGATGAGTGCCACATCGTCGATCGGGAGGTCGAAGTCGGCGACGGCGCGGCGGATCGCTGCGTCGAGGTCGGTTGGGAAACCGCCTCGCGGCTTCTCGATCACCAGACAGATGCGGTTGCTGCTCTCGACGATGGAGGACTCGATCACCGCGCAGCTGTCGAGCGGGACGCCGCAGGAGCCGGCGATCTGCTGTTCGATGATGGCAGCCGAATGGTTCTGACCGTGGCGGATGATGATGTTCTTCGTCCGCTCGACCAAGAACAGCTCACCGTCGGAGAGGAACCCGATGTCGCCAGTGCGGCACCATCCGTCGCTCGGTCCGTCGATCGAGCCATCGGGACGAAGGTAGCCAGGTGTCACCGAGGTGCCCGTGATGACGACCTCACCGACGACGAGTTCGGCCGTCGTGGGGTCGTCGTCTTGGTCGAGGATCCCGACCGAGACACCCAGGGCGGGAACCCCGAGCGAAGCGATCGCCGCGTGATTCGCCTCGAGTTCGACCGGTTCGAGGAGCTGCCCCTCGTCGGTGACCTCGATGCGACTTCCGGCACTGAGTGAGCCGATGTTGATCGTGAGTCGGCGCGGCGTCTCGCCGGTGCGGGGCATCGTGGCCATCAACGTGGCCTCGGCGAGCCCGTAGGTTGGGTGAATCACCTGCTCCCGGAGTCCGTAGGGAGCGAAGCGCTCGTGGAACTCGGCGAGCGTTCGCGGGTCGACTGGCTCAGCGCCGCAGTAGCACTTCTTCCACGTCGTGAGATCGACGCCATCGAGGCGGTCCTGGCGCGCTCGCCGCGTGGTGTACTCGAACGCGAAGTTCGGGGCGGCGGTGACCGCACCGGGGCTCTCGCCGACCGCCTGCAGCCAGTTGGCGGGGTCCGACAAGAAGTCGAACGGAGTCATCAGCCGGAGGTGTGCATCGTTGAGCAGCGCATTCATGGCGATGCCCATCAAGCCCATGTCGTGGTAAAGCGGGAGCCACGAGACCAGATGGTCCTCAGTGGTCAGATCGATCCGCTCGCGCAGCGCCGCGGCTTGGGCCAACACGTTGCCGTGGGTCATGACCACCGGTTTCAGCGCGCCGGTGGAGCCACTGGTGAACTGGAGGTGGATCGGCTCGTCGAGCGCGGCGGCCGGGGAGGGCTCACCGAGATCGGTCGGCTGAGCCCGTTCGGGCGACAGCGGCATCCAGTCATCACGCGTCGGCGTCACGATGGGCTGATCGGTGTTGTCGACCTGGAGGAGGAGTTGCGCCGTCGGAAGCGCCTCGTGGGCGGCCCGGAGGCGCGACTGAGTCAGCCAAGCCGGGTCGAAGGTCGGCCGGACCGGGAGGAGGGTGGGGACCGCCTCGGCGAGGATCGTGCCGAGAAAGCCGAGCCAGGTGGCTTCTGGGCTGGCGGCGCCGACGAGGACGTAGTCACCGGGGCCGATGCCACGGCTACGGAGCTCATGCCCGACGGCGGCGGCTCGTCGGACGAATTCCGCCGTGGATTGGGTGGTGAAGCCCCGCTGTCTCCGGTCGAAGAAGCCCGTGGTGCCGGTGCTCGTCGAGCCACCCGCGATGGCATGAAGCCGCGTCCGTACATCGCCCGCCCACGACGAAGATGTTCCTACGACCGGTGTCAACTCTGTCACTCCCCGTGATGGTCCGAGTGACGTTAGCCCCGGGCCATTAGTCACACAACTTTTTCCACAGGCGGAAGTAACACCGACGCGTGAGCCCCCGTCGGCGGGATGGACGGCGTTCAGCTCGTCGGCGTCAGGGTCGATCGGGTCGCGAGTTCGCTGCTCAGCGAATCAGGAGCCGACGGTCGAGCGAAGTAGAACCCCTGAGCCCGTCGGCAGTGCAGTGACCGGAGGGCACGAGCCTGAGCACCCGTCTCGATGCCCTCGGCCACGACGGACATTCCGGTCTCGCTCGCCATCTCGATGATCGAACGGATCTGAGCCTCGGCCCGATCGGACGCAGCGGTATCGAGGCCCGACACGAGCGAGCGGTCGATCTTGACCCCGTTGAACGGCAACGACTGCAGTGCCGAGTACGACGCGAAGCCGGCGCCGAAGTCGTCGGCGTAGACGCTGACGCCGAGGGCACGGATCGCGTTGAGCCGCTCGACGAGCTCGGGAAAGTCCTCCACGAGGATGCTCTCGGTCAGCTCGATGATCACCGTGGTCGGGTCCACACCGGCGGCCTCGATGCCCTGCGCGATGTCCTCGACGATGTCGGGCTCCTCGAGCTGACGGCCCGACAGATTGATCGCCATCGTGAGCTGAGGCTCGTGATCGTCGCTCGCTTGCCAGGTCGCCAGCTGGGTCAGGGCTTCTCGGATCAGCCAACGCCCGAAGGGCACGATCAACCCGGTCTCCTCGGCCAGGGGAATGAACGTGCCCGGACCGACCATGTCGCGAGTCGGATGGCGCCAGCGCATCAGCGCTTCGAGGCCCGTGATGCGTCCTGACTGGATGTCGACAACCGGCTGGTAGTGGAGGAGCAGTTGCTCGTCCTCGAGGGCGTGGCGCAGGTCGGCCTTCAGCTCGAGACGCTCGAACACGCCCTCCTGCATGCTCTCGTCATAGATGGTGACGCGGGACTTGCCCTGGTTCTTCGCTCCGTACATGGCCAGGTCGGCGCTGCGGAGCAAGGTCTCCGGGGACGGTTGATCGAGATCCGCGGCGAACGCGACACCGACCGACGCGTGGAGCTGGATCTGCCGGCCATCGGCCTCGACCGGCTCCTCGATGGTCCGCAGCAGACGCTGCGCGATGTTCATGACCTCGGTCCGGCTCGGGTCGCCTTCGACGAGGACCGCGAACTCGTCGCCTCCGAGTCGCGCCGGTGTGTCGGTCGCCCGCACGAACTGCTGGAGACGGAAGGCGAGGACCTGCAGCAGCTCGTCGCCGGCGCTGTGACCGAGACCATCGTTGACGGTCTTGAAGTCGTCGAGATCGATGATCAGCAGTGCGATCTCGCCGCGTGGGCGGTCGAGGCTCTGCTGCATCCGCTCGCGGAACAGAACTCGGTTCGCGATGCCGGTCAGATCGTCGTGGAGCGCCTGGTGACGAAGCGTGTCCTCGAGGGTCTTCCGTTCGGTGATGTCGTGAGCGTTCACGACCACCCCCCGAACGTTTGGGTCGTCGAGCAGATCCGTGACGGCGATGTCGAGCGTGCGCCATTCGCCATCGCTGTGGCGTACGCGCAACTCGGCTCGCTGTGGCGTCGTCGATGCCGGCCCGAACCGGGCGAGCAGTCCAGAGACCACGTCATGGTCGCTCGGGTGTACGAACACCCGGAACTCGCGGTCGAGCATGTCGCCAACATCGAGGCCCAGCACGGACTGTGAGGAGGGACTCGCCCAGCTGATCATGCCGCCGGAGTCGAGTACGACGACGAGGTCGCTACTGTGCTGGACCAGTGACCGGAAGCGTGCCTCGCTTCGGAGCAGGTCCAGTTGGGCCTGCTTCTGCCCGGAGATCTCGCTGGCGGTGACGACGAGGCCGGCGATCTCGGACTCATCGCGCATGTCCGCAGTCGTCACGCCGAACCAGCGAGTCGATCCGTCGCCACACACGAACTGGAGCTCGGTCGGATGGGAAGTCGGGGCGGCGAGGATGTGGCTCGCCTCGTCCCGGTGATGTCCGGCCACCAGTTCGAGGAGCGGGTGGCCGAGGATCTGATCTTCGTCGATGCCGAGCAGCCGCGAGCCGGCCGGCGACACGAACGTGATGTCTCCGTCATCATCGACGACCGCGATGATGTCGGCGCTGTTGTCGACGAGGGCGCGGAAGCGGCGTTCGGAGCGTCGTCTCCCGATTTCTTCACGAAGTGCGAGGGAGTCGAGGGCGCGGGCGAGATCGACCACGAGTGCCCGGAGTCGTCGCGTCTCGAGATCTTCGAGTCCCGAGGGCGTCTCGACGGTCAGGACTGCGGGGCGGTGATCCGACAGCGCGAAGTGCAGCCCCGTGAGCACGGCGACCCGGTTTCGATCGACCGACAGCGTGCCGTCGTGCAACGGGCCATCGGCCGGTGCGGGCGACACGACCCCGGCACTGCTCAACGTGTACCAGTGCTGGTCCTCGTTGTCCCACATCCGCAGCGTCACGCCGGTCGCGTACGACGTCAGTTGGCTGGCGGCGTTGGTCGTCACGCCGAACATCGCATCGCGGGAGGGGGCGGCGGCGAGTTCGCCTTCAGCCGCGGCGAGAATTCGGTCGAGCGCGGCCATCCGTTCCCGCACCCGGGCGAGCGCGAACACCCGGACCATGACCATCACCGACAGGGCAGCCCACACCCCGATGATGGCGACCGTTTCCACCTGGGTGTTCTCGGCCTCTTCCCGCAGCAGCAACGCCGGTGGGATGAGGACCGCGAGCGTCATCATGGCCACGCGGCGGCTCGTGATGTTCGGGGTGGCTTCGACGGGAGGTTCGGTGAGCTCCACCATCGACGGGTGGAGCGCTCCGGATGCGAGCATGAGCATGGCGAGCACGCTCACCGCCAGACTCAGATAGTCGATTCCGGTGAAGAGCGTGCGGCCCGTCAGTTCGAGTTCGAGCAGGATCTCGGCGATGAACGCACCGGTCGCACCCACCGCGAGGAAGTAGTAGGACGGAGGTCGGGCGCCAGGCCCGATCGCGACTCGTGCGATCGCGAAGCCCAGCGTCAACGACACCATCGTGAACATCACCCCGACGACCTTCCCCGGGGTGGAGAGTTGGTCGGACGCGAGATACTCCGACATCACGCCGGTCCACGCCAGGGCACCGACGCCGCCGATTCCGATGAGGGCATCGAGAGTCGCCGTTCGATCCCGGTGAGCGAGCCGGGCGCGCGCCATGGCCGTGCATCCGATGACGAAGCCGCAATACGCGACGAAGTCGAACGGTTCGCGCCACCCCGGGTAGACGGAGCCGCCGTTCGCGGCGGTCGGGGTGAACAGGTCGGCGACACCACCGATCAAGAACAGCGCTTGCGAAACCGCGAAGATGTACCAGACGCGCGGGTCTGTCGGTCGGTAGGCGCGAGTCGCCTGGACCACCGACACGACGCTGGCGATGCCGATGATCATGAACGCGATGGAGACCCCGGTCTCACCGAGGGGAGCCATCAATGCGAGCAGGGTCAAGCTCACGGCGATGAGGCGGCGCCAGCCGAAACGAACCACGATGCACAATCGGCCGACTGGAGGCCGGTATGAGTCTTTTTCTCGCTGAGTGAGAGACGTTGTTCAGGCCGCGGTCAGAAGATCGCGAGGACGATGGCGGTCAGCCCGGTGTACTGACCGACGAAGGTGATCGCCCAGATCACGTTTGCCATCGCGAAGAGTGCCGACCGGCTTCGGCGAACACCGAGGCTGTGCAGGATGAAGCAGGTGAGGATCCCGCCCAGGATCCAGCTCGCGAGGAAGAAGCCGATCGCTCCGCCGGCGACGAGGCGCTTGCGGATGCGGCTGTCCTCGGTCGACGATGCCCAGCGGGCCACGAATGCCTGCGCCCGGGTGTCGCTCGCGTAGCGGCCCCGCCTGCGGCCGAAGAGCACGAGAGCGACCATGGTGCCGAAGATGGCGTAGGCCGGCGTCAAAACCAGAAACGCGGCAACGCCGCCCCAGCGAGTCGTGAGGTAGACCGGCGCCGCGGCGAAGACGACCTCATCCCACAAGCCGGCCGCAACTACGCCGGCCAGGACGGCGATGCGGCTGATCCAGTTCGTCCTTGCCATTCGGCAATCCTTGGGGGCTCGGCGGGCGGTGGCGCGGGGATGTTGCGGCCAGAACCTTCCGCCCAGCATCCCGTCCGCGGACCCTCTCGCCTGCGTGGTGGTCAGGTTGCCACGGTCCGTGGCGGCCGCTCAAGTTGAACCGGATGTTCGCTCCGAGACGTTCCGGGTCGCTGCGGATCTGCTCGCTTCGTCGCTCGTTGGCTAGGTTCACGGCCATGACGACCGTGTTCGATTCTCCTGACGCCCTGCTGACCGCGATCGGTGACGATCTCGGTGCGAGCGAGTGGGTCACGGTCGAGCAGGACCGCATCGACGGGTTCGCCGACGCGACCGGCGATCACCAGTGGATCCACGTCGATCCCGAGGCCGCTGCGGCGGGACCGTTCGGCGCGACGATCGCCCACGGCTACCTCACCTTGGCGTTGACCAATCAGTTCCTGCCCGAGATCGTTCGGGTCGACAACGTCTCGATGGGGATCAACTACGGCGCCAACAAGGTGCGCTTCCCGCAGCCGGTCGTCGTCGGCTCACGGGTGCGAGGGCATGCGGTGCTCACGGCGGCGGAGGAGATCAACGGTGGGGTGCAGGCCGTGATCACGATCACGGTCGAGATCGAGGGCAACCCCAAGCCGGCCTGCATCGTCGAATCGGTGAGCCGTTTCCTGCGCTGACCCGATCGGCGCGGCGCGGTGAGGTCCCTCTCGCCGACGACGTAGGCTGGGGTCATGGCCAAGCGCAAGAAGAAGAACCGACTTCCGGCCGACGTCCACCCGTCGCTTCCTCCGGTGCGCCCCGGCCTGTTGTCGCCGCCTCGACGGATCCCCGCGGAGATCGATCGTCCGCCCTACGCCCTCGACGGCGACCCCGGGCCTTCGGTGTCGTCGCTGACCCGCACGCCCGAAGAGCTCGAGGCGATGCGGCGCACCGGCGCCGATGCCGCCGAGATCCTGCTGCGGGCCGGCGAGATGGTCGCTCCCGGCGTCACGACCGACAAGATCGACGAGTTCGTGCACCAGGCCTGCATCGACAAGGGTGGCTACCCGAGCCCGCTCAACTACCGCGGCTTCCCCAAGTCGGTGTGCACCTCGATCAACGAGGTCATCTGCCACGGCATCCCCGACTCACGGCCGCTCGCCGAGGGCGACATCATCAACATCGACGTCACCTTCTACCGAGAGGGTGTCCACGGCGACACCTCGACCACGTTCCTCGTCGGCGAGGTCGACGATGCGTCGTGGCGCCTGGTGAAGGAGACGGCCCGGTCCCTCGAGCTCGGGATCGCCGCGGTTCGGCCCGGCGGCCCGGTGAACGAGATCGGCAAGGCGATCGAACAGCACGCCCGCCAGCACTCGTTGGGCGTCGTGCGGGAGTTCATCGGTCACGGCGTGGGCACCGAGTTCCACACCCGCCTCCAGATCCCGCACTACTTCGAGCGTCGGCTCGACACCCGCATCGAGGTCGGCACGACCTTCACGATCGAACCGATGCTGACCCTCGGCTCGCCCGAGGCGGCGATGTGGGATGACGACTGGACGGCGGTGACCGTCGACGGCACCCGCACCGCCCAGTTCGAGCACACCCTCGTCCTCGGTGAGGGCGGGGCCGAACGCCTCACCGTCACGCCGGCCGGTGAGTGCGCCCACGACTACGTCGCGGCCCGCGTCGGCTGAGCGACTGCGCCGCACCGCCGGCTTCGCCTAGCGTCGGGCTCGCCCCGATCTGCACGAGGAGAAGTCATGGCGTCCATCGAGACCATCGAAGGCATCGGTGCCAAGCACGGCAAAGCGCTGCGCGCCGCCGGCATCCGATCCACCACCGCACTGTTGAAGGAGGGTGGTTCGAAGAGGGGCCGCAAGGCGCTCGCCGCGGCGTCGGGTTGCACCGAGCACCAGCTGCTGGAGTGGGTGAACCGGGCTGACCTGATGCGGGTGCGCGGTGTCGGCGAGGAGTACAGCGACCTGTTAGAGCAGGCCGGTGTCGACACCGTCAAGGAGCTGCGCAACCGCAAGCCGGCCAACCTCCACGCCAAGATGATCGAGACCAACGAGGCCAAGAAGGGCCGGATCGTGCGGCGTCCGCCGTCGTTGGGCGAGGTCGAGCGATGGGTCGCGCATGCCAAGGAGCTCGACCCGATGGTGAGTCACTGAGCCGAAGGGTCAGCGAGGGCCCTGATCCGAAGGATCAGCAAGGGTCCTGATCCGAAGGGTCCCTGCGCCTCAGTCGGCGAGTTCGAAACGGACGGAGCGGGCGTCGGGGTCGGCTTCGAGGAGGGTGACGCGGACTTCGTCACCGAGCTCGAGGCCGGCCGCGGGGAGACGGGCGACGACCGCGGGGTCGCGGAGCTGAATCCGACCGCGATCGCGTTCGTCGTCGACATCGGTGACGACGGCGTCGAAGGTCTCGCCGACGCGGGGTTCGAGCACGACCGCCTCGACGAAGTCGACGATCGCCCGCTCGAGGTTGCGGTCTCGCGACCGGGCCGAGCCCATCAGCGAGGGGAGTTCGTCGAGTGCCTCCAACGCCCATGACGGCGGCGTGGCCCCGGCACAGTGGGCGATGACGATCTCGTTGGCGAACCGGTCGCAGAGGCGCCGCAGTGGTGCGGTCACGTGGGCGTACGTCGAGGCGATGGCGGAGTGCTCGGGATGCTCGGGGAGGTCGTGGTCGCGGAAGGCGACGTAGCCGGCACCTCGCAGCCCCCGGGCGGCTTGGCTCAGCATCGCGGCCCGTTGTGGCGTGTCGGGACGGAGCTCCCGGACTCGGTCGGCGTAGCTCTGCTCACGGCGCCACTCGATGCCGAGAGCGTTCGCGGTGCGGCGCAGCTGACCGACGGTGCGACGATCGGGCTCGGGCAGGGTGCGGAGGAGTCCGACACCGGCGTCGATCATGATGCGGCTCGCGGCGATGCCGGTGAGCAGTGAGATCTGGGCGTTCCAGGACTCGATCGGGAAGGACTCGTCGTAGGCGAGGTCGTAGCCGCCCGCCGTGTTGGCCGAGACCTCTTGGCTCGGCAACGCGAGGCTGACCGCGCCTCGCTCGGCTTCGAGTGCCACCCGCTTGGGGCCGATCTCGGCGAGCAGGGCGACCGGGTGGTCGTCGTCGATGTCGCCGACCATCGCCTGGGCCTCGGCGTACGAGAGCTGCGCGCGGTTCCGAACATCGGCCCGTTCGAGGCGAGCGTCCTGCAGCACACCGTCGTGATCGAGGTCGATGGTCCACAGCAGCGCTCGACGATCCTGATCTTCGAGCAGGCTGCCGGCGTTCTCGGAGATCGCCTCGGGATGGAGCGAGGTCCGGAGGTCGGGGGAGTAGAGGGTCAGGCCGCGGTCGCGTGCTTCGCGGTCGACCGGATCGTCGGGTGCGACGAACGCTGCGACGTCGGCGATCGCGTAGAAGACGGTGTAGCCGCGGTCGTGGCGACGGGCGAAGAAGGCCTGGTCGAGATCGGTGGAGCCGCGAGGGTCGATGGCGACGAACTCGAGATCACGGGCGTCGACGATCGTGGTGGGGGCACCGGGCGGGACCTGCGGGCCGGCGACGACCGACGCGTCGGCGGCCGCGAGCACCTCTGGCGAGAACGCCGGAGGAACGTCGAGCTGTTCGCGGATCCGCGCGAAACCGTCGGTCATTCGCTGGTCGGGCGGGCACCGGACGTGTTGGCGTGGCACGGCCGAACGTTAGCGAGCGCCGAGTGCCAACCGCTCGACGCTGGGGCGGCGCGGTCGGGTCAGCGCCAGACGGCGCCGTCGCGACGCGGCATCTCCACCCAGGTGCGTCCGGGCAGGATCGAGATGAAGTTGCCGTTGATGTCGACGTACTCGATCGGCTCGTCGGCCGATTCTCGTCGCCAGAATCCGAGGCTGATCTGTCCGTCCGAGAGGATCCAGGCATCGCCACGGCCGGTGGTGATGGCCTCCGGCGAGAGCGGATCGGCCGGCGACTGGGCGTAACTGGTGAGCTGCACCACGACCGTGGTGGGGGAGACCCGGACCCCGTCGGTGTCGACGGTGGGGTCGCCGTCCTGGGAACGGTCCCACCCGGTGCCGTTCCACTCGTAGGCGACCGTGGTCTGGCCGTAGTCGATGTCGACTCGGGATGCGGGCTCGACCACCGTGCCGGCGAGCGGCTCGTCGGCCGACCGGAACCGAAAGATCGGCAGCGGCAGACCGGTTGGGTAGTCCTCGCCCTGGCCCTCGCTCCACAGGTTGCCCGGGTTGGTGAACAGGTTGTGGGGCGCCGGCCGGCTGGTGCGGTAGTAGAGATCGCTGTGTCCACCGGCGCCGATGTCGACGAGGGTGGAGTCTCCGAGGAGGCGTCGCGTGATCCGGTTGCCGCCGGAGTTGGCGAACAGCGGCGAGTTGAACTGGCCGAGCAGATCGAAGTCGCCGGTACGCATCGACCGCACCGGTCCGACCTCGGTCGGGGTCGTCGAGTGGAACACCGCGGCGAGTCGGGTGAGGCCGCCTTCGACCTCCTCGACGTAGACGATGTCGGCCTGGTTGATCCCGGCCTGGGGGCGGGCGGTGGTGACGTTGTCGATCTTCACCGCGAGTGCGGGGCGGCTCGGGTCGTCGAAGGTCGACAGGCCGGTGAGGATCGCCGTGTTCTCGAGCGAGCGGAGGAGTTCGATGCGGGCGATGACCTCCTCGAGTTCGACGGCCAGTTCGGCTCGCCGCTGCCCGAGTTCGGTGCGAGTGGCTTCGGTGACCTCTTGCGCGGCCGTGAGGTCGGTCACGACCGTGCGAGCGTCGGCGAGGTCGTCGGCGATGCCGCGGAGCCGTTCGTCGGCGGCCTCGAGCCGCCGTTGGGCATCATCGATCGCGGCGGAGTAGAGCTCGCGCGCTCGCGAGTTCTCATCGGAGCCCTGGAGGGCGAGCACCTCGTCGATGAGGGCGTTCTGACGGGGGTCGCCGTTGGTGAAACCGACGATCGCCATCTCGACCCGCGTGTTCGCCGGCTCACGCCGGTCGTCGACCGCTCGTTCGTACTCATCGGCGATGAGCTCGATCTCGACACGGCCGGCGGCGAGATCGTCGTCGAGACCGAGCAGCTCGGTCTCGGTGGCCTGAAGATCGGCGTCGATCTGGGCGAGCTCGGCCGCGATCTCGTCGCGGCGAACCTCGAGCTGGCCGATCTCGGCGTCGGTCTGACCCGTCGCCGGGGCGGCCGTGGCCAGACTGGCCGCGACGGCGACGGAGACGAGGAGCAGGAGCGTGGTTCGCGTTCGTGACATCGAGGAGTGCAGCGTCGGGCCCGCACTCGCCACGGTAGCGCGGTGTCGGCCTCAGACCGGGTCGCTGGGCGACCAATCCGGCGGGGCGAGCTCGAAGCCCGCGAAGTCGAATCCCGGGCTCACCGTGCAGCCGACGAGGGTCCAGGCGCCGAGTGACTCGGCGGCCTGCCACTGGTGCGGCTCGACCACCAGTTGAGGACGCTCGCCGCTCGCCAGATCGGATCCGAGGACCCGGTCGATCACGGTCGCGTCGACCACGGTCGACAGCCGCAACGGCGCGCCCGCATAGTGGTGCCAGACCTCTGCGGCATCGACCCGGTGCCAATGAGACCGTTCGCCCTCGGTCAACAGGAAGTAGATCGCCGTGCCCGCCGACCGGCCGGTGTCGGTCGCCGCTCGCCAGGTCTCGGCGAAGCGTCCGCCTTCGGGATGGGGCTCGAGTCCGAGCAGGGCGATGATCTCGGCGGGGTCGAGCGGGCCGGGGGCGGAGTCCATGGCCCGATCGTGGCAGGTAGCGTCGACGGGTGGCCATCACCATCGTTGAGATTCCTTTTCACCGTGACGAGCAGCAGTCCGTCAATGCGGCGATGCGCCGCCTGGAGGCTCGGGGCGACGGCGAGGGGTGGATCAACTTCCATCCGATGCTCACCGACGAGGAACGGGCGCGGGTGCCCGAACGCACCACGCTCGGCGAGTGGTTCAGCGGACGTGGGCCCGCGGTCGCGATGGGCACGTGGACCCCACCGGCTCTGGGGGCCAAGCCGAGGCCGGCGCAGATCGGACTCGCCCACGGAACCGGGCCCAAGGCGCTCGTGCGGCTCGACGAACTCGGCCTCGGCCTCCCCGACGGGTGGGTGAAGCGTCAGGACCATGCCAAGCACGGCATCGTTGCGGAGCTTCCGACGGGCGAGGACCCGGCCCGGGTGGTCACGTGGCTGATCGTGGCGGCGACGGTGCTCAGAACCGTCGTCGAACCCGGGGAGCAGTGGGCCGCGCTCGTGCACGAACCCGAGGGCTGAGTCAGCGACCTCGAGCGTGATTCGGAACCGTGCCGATGACACGGCCCAGGGCGTTGACCTGACGCCATGTCATCGGGGAGCGGCCCGGACCCGTCACCAACGAGAAGCCCTCACCGGTCGTTCTTGGGGGTCGCTCGTTCATGGTCGTGGGTTCCTTGTCCAGCGAGGCGCCGTTGCCTCGTCAGGATCTTCGGCACGCGGCGGCGCGGATCGAGCCGAATGGGTCGACTGGTGCCGCAGAAGTGACCGAAGTCATCGCGGGATCGACCGCGTCGGCGGTGTCGGGGGCGTTCAGGCGTCGTCGTCGACGGGTTCGTCGCCGTGCGGAGCGCCGGTGATCAACAGATCGACCTCGAGGTCGGCGTCGGATCCCGGATGGCCGTCGCTCGCCGACAGGCGGACCCCGAAGTCGGCATCGGCGTCGTCGAGCTCGATCCGTCGGATCCCGGCCGCGCCCGTCCAGGCGTGAACGGCGCCGTCGTCTCGCCACACGTTCCACACCGTCAGCCGGCCGGCGGGCACCCGCACCACGACCGTCTCCGGAGCGCTGTCGCTCCAGAGCACCAGGCGCCGACCATCGGTCTCTCCGATCGTCATCGGCTCGTCGGCATCGAGTGCGATCCCCTGGGGCCGAGCATCGGTGGCCGCCCGGCGGGTGATCGTCACGAGGCTGTCGATGTCGAGGTCGACGGTGACGGCCGCGTGGACGACGTCGCCGTCGATCTCGGCTGCCTCGGCCAGTTCGTCGAGCCAGAGCTCAGCAGCGCTGAGGGTCATACCGACTCCACCTCCTCGACGTCGTCGCCGCCCGTCTCGTTCGTGACGGCGTCGCCGTCACCCCCGTCGGTCGGGTCGTGGCGTTCGGGCTCGTCGTCAGGGGGCTCGGCCTCGTCGGCGGGTGCGGCCTCGAGCTCGGGCACGGGCCGAGGGGCCGCGAACGGGTCGGTGAGGTCGCCCTTCCATCCGGGCCGAGCGGTCGTGAGGTCGACCACGGCGGTCTCGCTGCGACCGGTCACCGGGTTGAACCGCTTCGGCGGCTTGCCGTTGCGCATGCGGTCGCGGTTGACGGTGCCCCACATGGCGTCGTCGGCGTGGTTCTTCCACACCCGGGACCGCACCGTCGCCGCGCTCGGCGGCTTGCCGGTGCGACTCAGCATCAAAGGGTCGTCGCCGCGCTGCCAGCGGCCCCGCGGCATCGCCGGCTCGGGCACGAAGGGCCGATCGGGGTCGTAGGTGCCGAGGAGCGGCTCGACCCCGGCCTCGTTGAAGATGCCGAGCACCGCAGGCAGACGGCGGGGGCGAGGGGGCAGCGGACGGGGGTCGGGGCGAACCAGCTCTTCGTCGGCGTCGATCGCGGCCGCCTCCCGCTTCTTGTTCCAGGCCAGCCGCAGACTCGACGCGCCGTAGGCATCGCGCAGCGTGGCGCGGATCGCCGCATCGTCCTCGGCTCGCTGCCGCCGACGGGCTTCTCGGCGTTCGGGGCGGGTGCCTTCGAACCGGTCGCCCTTGGGGCGGAAGCGGCCGCGGTTGGGATTGCCGAGCCAGTCGAGGACGATCCACACGACCATCGAGATGACCCAGACCGAGACGAACGAGAAGACGACCCGGTCACCCGACAGGACTTCGTCGATGAAGTCGCCGATCACGAGCGTGTGGCGTCGAGCGAGATGATGGCCTCGACGATGCCGTCGACGATCGCCTGCTCGTCGGCATCGAGCAACACGAGGGCGTTGGCGTCGGCCGGGCCTTCGCCCGCTCGCCCGCCAGGTCGTTCGTCGACGACGGTCATGCCGCGGGTGAGGGTGCCGCTGAGTTCGACCTCGACCGGGCGGGTCTCGCCGCGGAACAGCTCCGGTGCGACGACGGCCATGACCGCGGTGGCGTCGTGGATCGGGGCACCGTCGCGGCCTGCGATCGCGCCGGCCCGGGCGACGGCGAAGTCGAGCAGGTCGGCCGCCAGGACGGATGCGGGCCCGCCGGCGGCGCGGAGCCGGTCACGGTCGGCGGGTCGCATCAGGACCCGGTGGGTGACGTCGAGCCCGACCATGGTCGTCATCGGGAACTCTCGGAACACGATCGCCGCGGCTTCGGGGTCGGCCCAGACGTTGAACTCGGCGACGGCGGTGACGTTGCCCGTGTGCGCCCCGCCACCCATGATCGTGAACCCACCGAGTCGGCTCGGCAGGGTCGGGTCTCGGCGCAGCGCCAGTGCGATGTTGGTGAGCGGGCCGACGGCGACGAGCTCGAGGTCGTCGACCGTGCGCGCCATGTCGAGGATGAAGCCGACCGCGTCGTCGGAGTCGACCGATCGGTCGAGCTCGGGGATCTCGACCGTGCCGAGCCCGGTGGGGCCGTGGACGTAGGCGGCATCGATCGTCGGGGCGATCAACGGGCGGCCGGCCCCGCGGTGCACGGGAATGTCGAGGCCGCTGACCTGGGCGACGGCGAGGGCGTTGTGGGTCGTGTGTTCGATCCCGACGTTGCCGTTGACGGTCGTGATCCCGACCAGCTCGGTGAGATGGGCGGCCGTCAGCAGCGCGATGGCGTCGTCGAGGCCGGGGTCGCAGTCGATGAGCATGGGGGGACGCGCCATGGTCGAATGCTACGGGCCGGATCGTCGGGCTGGGGGTCAGTCGCCGCGGAGGAGCGACTCGACCTCGGCCGGGGTGGGGAGCGACGGTTGCGCACCGCTGCGTTGGGTCGTGGCGGCGCCGACCCGAACCGCCCACCGGGTCGCCTCGACGAGGTCGGCCCCGCGGACGATGGCGTCGGCCAAGGCGCCGCAGAACGAGTCGCCGGCGGCGGTGGTGTCGACCGGGGTCACGACCGGTGCCGGCACGTGGGTCGAGGTGCCGTCATCGATGACCAGCGCGCCCTCGGCCCCCAACGTGACGATGACCGACCGGCTCGGCAACGTGGCGGCGAGCTCGCCGGCGATCGCCCGGTCGACGGCACCGTCGTGCCCCGCGAGGGTCGCGAGTTCGGTCTGGTTCGGCACGAGCACGTCGACGTCGGCCAGCAGGCTCATCGGCAACGGGGCCGAGGGCGCCGGGGCGGGGTTGAGGATGACCGTGCCGCCCGAACGCGCCGCGGCGGCCGACACCGCGTCGAGCGGGACCTCGAGTTGCAACAAGGTCACGGTCGCCGCCTCGAGCACCTCACCCGCGGCGTCGATGTCGGCCGGGGCGACCCGACCGTTCGCGCCAGGAGACACGACGATCGCGTTGTCGCCGTCGCTGCCGACCGCGATGAGGGCCACACCGTTCGGCACGTCGGCCGTGGTCGCGAGATGGCGGGTGTCGACGCCGTCGGCGTCGAGGGCGGCGCGCAGGATCGCCCCGCCTTCGTCGTCGCCGAGCCGTCCGATCATCGCGACATCGCGGCCCAGGCGCGCCGCAGCGACCGCCTGATTGGCGCCCTTGCCACCGGGAATCCGGCGCAGGTCGCCGCCCAGCACGGTCTCGCCGACGAGCGGGATGGTCTCGACCTCGACCACGAGGTCGAGGTTGGCACTGCCAACGACGGCGACCTCGGTCATGGGGTCAGCGAACGACGCCCTCTTCGAGCTCGTGCAGACGCTTCACCGCGCCGACGAGGATCTTGCGGGCGAGCTTGGGGCTCTCGTCGAGGAGAGACGAGAACTCACGACGGTTGAGCGCCTCCACGACCATCTTGGACTCGGCGGTGACGGTCGCGGTACGAGGCACGCCGGCGATGACGGCCAGCTCACCGAAGAAGTCGCCCGGACCGAGCGTCGCGATCAGGCGACCGTTGCGGCGAACCGCGGCCTCGCCCTCGGCGATGATCATGAACTCGCGGCCGACGGTGCCCTGCACGGTGAGATCGCGTCCCTCACGGACGTCGATCGTCGTCATGTAGGACGCGACCTTCTTGATCTCCTTGGCGGTCAGCTCCGAGAAGAGCTCGATCTGTCCGAGGCGCTCTACCAACGTCGTCATGGGGTTCCTCCCTCTCCGTCCCCCCTGAGGGACGGCCCGGTTCTATCAGAAAACGGCGACGGGGCTGACCGGAGCGCCGCACCCACCGACGAACGGCTCCGGGTTGGCGGCGAGGAAGAAGTGGTGGCGTCCCTCCTCGGCACAGGCGACCGCGAGCGCTTCGAGATCCCAGATCTGGCCCGTCGTGAGCCCCATGTCGACGATCGCGAGACAGTGCACGCCGAGCATGTTCTCGGGTTCGGGTCCGGGGAAGACCTCGAAGGTCATGACGTCGTCGGCGACGGCCGCGACGTCGTTACGGTGGAACCAGCGGCACGCGTCGAGGCCGGGACCGGGATTCGTCGCATCGCCGGCTGGTCCCATGATGTAGGTGAGGCCGCCGCCTTCGTGGAACGAGCGGATCCGCCCCGTGCGGATCAGCACGATGTCGCCCGGCCACATCTCCACGCCGGCCCAGTCGGCGGTCTCGTCGAGTTCGTCGCTGGTGATCTCGTGACCGCCCGGAAGCTGGTCGACCCCGCGCATGCCGGCGACGTCGAGGAGCACGCCGCGGCCGACGAGCGTGCGGACGTTGTCGATCCCGAGCACCGTCGAGCCGCCGAGGGCGGTGACGGTGTCGGCCGGTACGCCGTTGTAGAGCTTGTGGTCGTAGCTGACGTGGCCGAGGGCGTCCCAGTGGGTGCCGGCCTGGAGGCCCATCACGACGTGGTCGTCGTTGAAGTGGGGCACCATCGCGTTGCCGTCGGGGTCACCGAGGTCGGGGTTGTTGATGTAGTTCATCGCCCGCAGCGGGTTGACCCGACCCGGCACCGAGCCGATCTGGGGCCCGTTGGCGGACAGGTCGATCGCCATCGAGACCCGTCGACCCGAGCGGATCGTCGAGGCGGCGTGGGCGACGGCGTCGTCGGTCAACAGGTTGAGCGTGCCGAGACGGTCGTCGTCGCCCCACCGGCCCCAGTTGCGGACCTCGGCGGCGATCTCGTGGAAGCGATCGGTGAACGACATGGCGCCGAGGCTGTCAGTAGCCCGCGGTCGTGTCCACCTGACCGTCGAGCGGCTCGCCGGCCCGCCACCGCAGATAGTTGGCCTCGAACGTGTCGATCATCTTCTGGAACGCCCCTGGGCCGGTCCACGAGGTGTGCGGCGTCAACAACACCTTCGGGTGATCGAACATCCAGTGATCGGCCGGCAGGGGTTCGGGGGTGGCGACATCGAGCGACGCCCGAGCGACGGTGCCGTCGTCGAGCGCGACCCGCAGGGCGTCCTGATCGACGAGGGTGCCGCGGGCGATGTTGCAGAAGTGCACGCCGGGCTTCATCCGGCCGAACATCTCGGCGTCGAACAGGCCTTCGGTCTCGGGCGTCGCCGGCGCGGCGACGACGACGTGGTCGGCCTCGCCGATCACCGCGGCGAGGTCGTTGACGACCGTCATGCCGCCATGGGGCGCCTCGGTCCCGCGTCGCCGTACGCCGATCACGTTCATGTCGAGGGCGAGCGACAGCCGGGCGACCTCGGCACCGATGCCGCCCATCCCGAGGATGACGACGGTGGCGCCGCGAAGGCTGCCGATGCGGCGGTCCGGCGCACTCCACTCGCCGGGCCCCTCGTCGAGCCAGACGTCGGGCAGGCCCTTGGCGAACGCGAGCATCTGGGCGAAGACCCACTCGCCGATCAGATCGCCGCTGATGCCGCGAGAGCACGTGAGGGTCTGCCCCTGGAGCGTCTCGAACGGGAAGGCGTCGACCCCGGTGCCGACCACATGGACCCACTCGATGCCCTCACGGCCGAGCAGTTCGCCGAGGTTGGGGCCGCCGCTGGTGCGGGTCAAGACGACCTCGCCGGTGATCTCGGGGTCGATCTCGCCCGCGTTGGGGCATTCGACGATGCGGATCCCGGGCCAGGCGTGAACCTCCTCGGGCAGTGGGTACTCGGTGTGGTTGACGACCACGGTCTCGGACATGACACCTCCTGGATGCCGGGCACGGTACCCGCGGTATCCGCGGTGTCGAATCGGTCTACTGTGGATCAGGACGGTGATGCGGGTATGACGAATCTCTATCTGTTCTGCGCAGCGGTGGGTGTGCCCCTGTTGCTGTGGTTCGTGTTCGCCGGGGACGGCGACGGCGGGGACGGGTTCGGCGACGCGGACGGCGGCGACGGCATCCTCGGTTTCCTCCCGTTGTCGACCATCGCCTCGCTGATGGCGTTCTTCGGTCTCGGCGGCCTGTTGTTCGACATCACCGGTGCCAGCGGCGCGGTGGCGTTCGTGCTGGCTGCGGTGGTCGCCGTCATCGCCGGTGCGGTCAACACCGGCGCGTTGCGCTGGCTTCGCAACAACAGCACGTCGAGCGAGGTCATGGACCACGAGCTCCAAGGCACCATCGCCAACGTGTCACTCCCCATCAGCACCGAACACCGCGGCAAGATCATCCTCACCAAGGCGGGGGCCCGTGAGCAGATGACCGCCGCGCCGGTCGATGGGTCGACGATCGATTCGGGGGAACGAGTCGTGATCGTCCGGGTGGAAGGCGGGGTCGCCCTCGTCCATCCCCTCGGTCCAGATCTCGAACTCGAGTAGTTCCCCCAACCCCGCTCGGGCCCGGCTCGAGCGACCCGTCTCGGCTCCGGTCGAGCGACAAGCAAGAAAGAGAGAAACACCCTCATGGTCACGATCCTCAGCGCCGCAGCGCTGATCGTCTTCGCCCTCCTCTTCACGATCATGGTCGTCAGTTCACTGATCGTGATCTGTCCGCCCAACCGCATCGCCGTGATCACCGGCAAGAACCGCACGCTCTCGGATGGGCGCACGGTCGGCTACCGCATCCTCAAGGGCGGTCGTACGTTGCGGATCCCGATCATCGAGAAGGTCTCGTGGATGGATCTCAACACCATCCCGCTCGAGGTGTCGGTGACGAACGCGTACTCCAAGGGCGCGATCCCGCTCAACGTGCAGGGCATCGCCAACGTGAAGGTGTCGAGCGCCGAGGGGTTGCTCGAGAACGCGGCGGAGCGGTTCCTCGACAAGCCGACCGAGCACATCGGCCAGATCGCCAAGGAGACCCTCGAGGCCAACCTCCGTGGTGTGCTCGCGACCCTCTCGCCCGAAGAGGTCAACGAGGATCGGCTGAAGTTCTCCCAGCAGCTCATCGACGAAGCCGACGACGACATCAAGACGCTCGGGCTCGAGCTCGACGTGATGAAGATCCAGAACGTCACCGACGACAACCAGTACCTCGACTCGGTCGGTCGTCGTCTCACCGCCGAGGTCGTCAAGCAGGCCCGTGTCGCCGAAGCGCAGCGGATGGCGGAGTCCGAGGCGGCCGAGGCGTCGGCTCGTGAGCGGGCCCAGATCGCCGGCGTGCAGGCCGACAAGAACATCGTCGAAGAGCAGAACCAGCTGCGCGTCCGCACGGCGGAACTCGAGGCGGTCGCCAAGGCAAAGGAAGAGGAGGCGGCGGTCGCCGGCGACATCGCCCGCGCCACCGCTGAGCAGGAGCTCGAGCAGCAGCGCATCGAGCTCGAGCGCCGTCGGCTCGAGGCCGACGTCGTGACCCCGGCGAAGGCCAACCTCGAAGCCAAGCAGCTGGCCGCCCAGGCCGAAGCGGCGAAGATCATCGAGGACGGCAAGGCCCAGGTCGAGGTGTTCCAGCGACTGACCGAGCAGTACCAGGCCGCCGGCGACGACGGTCAGCGCATCTTCGTGCTCAACATGCTTCCCGAGCTCGTCGACAAGATCGTCTCGACGGTCAACAACGTCGACATCGACCGGGTCGCCATCGTCGACAACGGCGGCGGCAACGGCAGCGGCATCCCCGGCCTGGTCTCCCAGCTGCCGGGCGCGGTCGTGTCGATCACCGAGCAGATCGAGGCGGCCACCGGCGTCGACATCCTCGGTTCGATGCGCGACGACGAGCCGTCGAGTGGCTCGGGCTCCGAGCTGCCCCCGCCGCCCCCGGCGCCGGAGAGCTAGTCGGCCAACCGCGAGAGGATCTCGCGGTCGAGCACCTCGACCCGACCCCGTCGGATTGCGATCGCCCCCTCGGCCTCAGCGGCCTTGAGGGGGCGGTTCGCGGTCTGGCGACGAGTGCCCGCCATGGCCGCGATGTCCTCTTGGCGGACGCGGACCGTGATGGTCTCCGCGCCGGTGTCGAACGCGTCGGCGAGCCGGTCGACGACGCGCAGGACCCGCTTCTCGACCGGAACGAACAACACCTCCATCAACTGGGCCATCGTCTCGTTGAGCTTGTCGGCCAGCAGTTCGATCAGATAGCGGTCGACGCGCGGGTCGGTCGCTCGGAGATCCTCGAGGATGTTCTGGTCGAGGGTGAGCGTTTCGGTCGGCTCGAGGGTGGTGACCCGAGCCGTCCGGCGACCGTCGCCGACGATCGCCAGTTCGCCGATCACCTCGCCGGGCCCGCGCACGGCCAACGCGGCCACGTCGCCCCGGCTGGTCGTGACCTCGACGAGCACCCGGCCCTTGTCGATCACGTGCACGGTGTCGCCCGGATCGCCCTCGTGGAACACGACCTCGTCGCGTCCGAAGCGGCGACGACGCATCTTCTGGCGCCATCGCGGGGCCTCGGGGCCCAACATGTCGAGAAAGCCGCCGGTCACGGGCCGCAGGGTAGCTCCGATTCGCATCGAGTCCCGCCGATCATCCACACTCGTTTCGTGTCCGGTCAGCAGCGGCAGACGCCAGCCCAGATCGAACGTCGGATCCGCATCCTCGAGACGGCGATGCGGATGGCCGGCGACGGGGGCTACGACGCGGTGCAGATGCGGGCGGTCGCGGAGGAGTCAGGCGTCGCGCTCGGCACGATCTATCGCTACTACTCCGGCAAGGACGAGCTCCTGATCGCCGGCCTCGCCGGTTGGCTGCGGCGCACCCGCCGCCGGGTCGAGACCGGTGTCCTGCAGGGCGACACGCCCGGCGAACGCCTGATCTATCTGCTCGAGCGCTCGGCGGAACGCACCCAGCAGCGTCCGACCCTCATGGGGGCGCTCATCACCGCGCTCGGGACGACCTCACCGACCGCGGCCCAGTACAAGCACCAGGTCACCGAGGAGATGCAGGCGATCGTCGTCACCGCCCTCGGGCCCGACAGCGGCCACGACGCCGAAGGCATCGCCCGGGTGATCGGCCACGTGTGGTCGTCGGCGCTGACGAGATGGGTGAGCGGGATGGCCCCCGACGGCAGCGTCGGCACCGAGCTCGTGCACGCCGCCCGGATGTTGGTCGAGGTGCCGTCTCGGGTGTGAGCGGCGACCGCGAGCGTCAGCTGCGAGCGAGGGTCTGGTCGAACGCCATCGGCTCACGCGGCTCGGAGAAGTAGAACCCGAGCGCCTGGTCGCAATCGAGCTGTTCGAGCACGGCGAGCTGCTCGGCGGTCTCGACCCCCTCGGCGATCACGATCAACCCGAGGGCGTGGGCGAGTTCGATGATGGCGTTGACGATGACCGCCGCATTCTCGTCCTTGCCGAGCCCGTCGACGAAGTAGCGATCGATCTTCAAGACATCGAGCGGAAGACGGTTGAGGTATTCGAACTGGGACCAGCCGGTACCGAAGTCGTCGATGCCGAGACTGATGCCGAGCCGCCGCAGCTGATCGAGCTGCTGGGTCGCGGAGTCGGCATCGCCCATCAGCGCCGACTCGGTGATCTCCATACAGATCTCGTCGGTGGTGATGCCTGCGTCCGCGACCGCTCGCTCGACGAAGGACACGAGTTCGGGATCGCCGAGCTGGCGAGCCGACAGGTTGACCCAGATCCGGATCGGTTCCTGGCCGGGATCGCGATGGACCCGCCAGATGCTGGCCTGACGGCAGGCTTCGGCGATCACCCAACGTCCGAGTTCGACGATGAGTCCGGTCTCCTCAGCGAGCGGGATGAACTCGCTCGGCGGGATGAGGTTGCCGTCGGGCCCCTGCCAGCGCACGAGCGCCTCGAAACCGACGATGCGGCCCGAATCGAGGTCGAGTTCGGGCTGGTAGTGCAGGCGGAGCTCGCCGTTGGCGATGGCGTCGCGCAGGGCCGCTTCGGTGTCGTCGCGGTGCACCTCGATGCGTTGGTCGACCTGATCGTGGATGGCGTACCGGCCCTTGCCGCGGTGCTTGGCCTCGTACATCGCCGTGTCGGCCATCTCGAGCACGGAGTCGGCGTCGTCGGCGCCGGTGGAGGTCGCGATGCCGATCGAGGCCCCGAGCGAGACCTCCTGGCCCTCGAGCACGAACGGCTTGGTGAAGGCGTCGAGCACTCGCCGAGCGACGGTCGAGGCGCCCCGGGCGCCGTCGGTGCCGGCGCACAGGATCACGAACTCGTCGCCGCCGATGCGAGCGAGCGTGTCGCCGGGCCGCACGATGGCGGTCAGCCGTTCGGCGACCTTGGTGAGGGCGGTGTCGCCGACGTGATGACCGAGGGTGTCGTTGACGGTCTTGAAGCCGTCGAGATCGATGAACAACACGCCGGTCGGCTCGGCGGTGCGGCGACTGATCGCGAACGCTTGGTTCATGCGGTCGAGCAGCAGCGCCTTGTTGGCCAGGCCGGTGAGTTCGTCGTGGAACGCCTTCTTGATGAGGCTCTGCTCGGTCTCGCGCTGCTCGGTGATGTCGCGGCTCGACGACTGCAGCTGACGGACCGCACCCTCGGTGTCGAGGATCGGGGTGACCGCGGTCTCGAACCAGCGGTAGCCCCCGTTGCGGTGACGAACCCGGTGCCGGAAGCGGGTCGGCTCGGCGCCGCGCCGCGAGGCGTCCTGCAGGCCGGTCGTGAGGGCGTCGCGGGTGCCGGGGTGGGCGAGGTCGACGGGGTGACCGCCGACGAGCACCGCCGGGTCGAGGTCGAGCAGCCGACGCACCGAGGGCGACACATAGGTGTAGGTGCCGTCGGGGTCGTGCAGGCAGACGAGGTCGGAGGTGTACTCCGCCACCGCCTGGAAGATGTCCTCGGCGGCGGCGAGGCGCTCGTTGGTCTCCGCGATCAGGGCATCGGTCTCGATGCGGTCGCTCAGCCGGTGCAGCTCGGCGAGCAGCAAGACGATGTCGCCGTCGGCGTCGGCGATGGGGGAGAGGTCGAGACGCAGAGGCCGACGATCGTCGGCGACCGCTTCGACGGTGCGGCTGGCGACTTCGCCGCCGGCGGCGCGTTCGACGAGCGGTGCGATCGCCGCCGCCGGGTCGAGATCGCCCCAGGTCGGGTCGGCCCACAGGGGACGGCCGCGCAGGGTGTCGCGTCGGAACCCGAAGGCGGCGATCTCGTCGTTGGTGTCGAGCACCGTGCCGTCGAGGTCGACGAGCATGGCCGGGGCGTCGAGTCCGCTGAGCGCGACCCGCATCTGGAGCTCGCGCGTGAGGTCGTCGATCGCGGGATCGGCGAGGGTGCCGAGGCGCGACAACGAGTCCCGCCGTTCGGCGGGTCGAGCGTTCGAGATGTGCTGGCGCGATTCGCTCACCCGGCGGTCCCTCACGAACCTGTTCGACGTCGATCCGAACCCCGACGGTACCCGTGCCCTCCCGGGTGTGGGTGGATGGACACGCACCGCGCGTGAGCACTTCGACCACGTCGGGTGGTGGTTTCGTGCGGCGGGAGGCGGGTCGATACGATCCGGGCGCTCACCGCCTGTCCTGGTGGGCCTCGATCTTGGGAGCAACCGTGAGTGGACATCTGGCCGGCAAGAACATCGCGATCACCGGGGCGGGTTCGGGAATCGGCAAAGCCATCGCCCTCGCCTGCGCTGCGGAAGGCGCGAACATCGTGGTCGCCGACTACGGCGTGGCGATGGACGGCAGCGATCCGTCGAGCGAAGTCGCGGACGCCGTCGTCGCGGAGATCGAGGCGGCCGGCGGCGCTGCGGTCGCCGTCGCGGGCGACATCTCCCAGTTCGACGTCGGCGAACAGGTCGTCGCCACCGCGGTCGACACCTGGGGCTCGATCGACGGTGTCGTGTGCCCGGCCGGCGTGCTCCGTGAACGCATGCTCTTCAACATGAGCGAGGACGAGTGGGACCACGTCGTCGCCGTGCACCTGAAGGGGCACTTCAACGTCTATCGCGCCGCCTTCGCCCGTATGCGCAAGCAGGAGACCGGCGGTGCGCTGGTCGGGTTCACCTCCGGCGCGTTCACCGCCTCGACCGCCCAGGCCAACTACTCCGCCGCCAAGGGCGGCATCGTCAGCCTGACCCGATCGGCTGCGCTGACCGCCGCGAGCCTCCGGATGCGAGGCGGGCCGGCGATCAACGCCAACTGCATCGCGCCGGTCGCCAAGACCCGGATGAGCGAGAACGTCCCCTTCGAGATCGAGACCGGCGAACCCGAGGACATCGCGCCGATGGCGATCTATCTGCTGTCCGACGCCGGCCGCGATGTCAACGCCCAGATCTACACCGTCGTCGGCGGCCGCATCAGTGTCTGGAACCAGCCGATGGAGGTCCGCACGATGATGGCCGGCGACGATGGCTGGACCCCCGAGTCGATCGCAGCCCGGTTCGACGAGGTCGGCCAGGAGCCGAACCCGTTCATCGCCGATCTCGAGCGCCGCATGGCGGAGATGGCGGCCGAGGCCGCGAAGAAGGACAGCTGATGCTCACGCCGCCGCCCGGTCGTGATCTGCTCGCCGGCAAGCGGGTGGTCGTCACCGCGGCGGCCGGCACCGGCATCGGGTCCGCGGTCGCAGAACGATGCCTGCTCGAGGGCGGGCAGGTGCTCATCTCCGACATCCACGAACGTCGCCTCGGCGAGACCGCTGACCGCCTCGCCGAAGCCACCGGCACCCGGCCCCACACCGCCATCTGCAACGTCACCGTCGAAGACGACGTCCAGTCGCTCGTCGCCGCCGCCGTCGACGCCATGGGCGGCATCGACGTCATGATGAACAACGCCGGTCTCGGCGGGCAGGTGAAGCTCGTCGACATGACCGACGAGCAGTGGTCGGCCGTCCTCACCGTCACCCTCGACGGCACGATGCGCTGCACCCGCGCCGTCATGCGGCACATGATCGACGCCGGGATCGAGGGCGCGATCGTCAACAACGCCTCGGTCGTGGGCTGGCGGGCTCAGGCCGAGCAGTGCCACTACGCCGCGGCCAAGGCCGGTGTGATGGCGCTCACTCGGTGCTCGGCCATCGAGGCCGCCGAACACGGCATCAACATCAACGCGGTCGCGCCGAGCATCGCCATGCACGCCTTCCTCGAGAAGGTGTCGGACTCCTCGCTCCTCGACACCCTTGCGGCCGGCGAGGCGTTCGGGCGGGCCGCGGAGCCGTGGGAGGTCGCGAACGTGATGGTGTTCCTCGCCAGCGATCTCGCCGGCTACATGACCGGTGAGATCGTCTCGGTCAGCTCCCAGCACCCCTGAACCCGCCTCCGCGGGCGAAACACCGCACAGATGACGAGCGTCACGAACTCGTCACGATCTTGTGAACGCGCGGACTTGCTCAGCGACCGGGACTGCACCAAGATGCCCGGTCGTGTGGCATCCGTCACGCGGGCCTTGCCCAGAACTGGGCCCATCTCTGGAGGAAACAATGCGATCGACGAACCGATCAACGCTCTGGCGTCTCCTCGCCGTGCTCTTGTCGTTTGTGCTCATCGCCGCTGCATGCGGTGGTGACTCCGACGACGACGAGAACACCGGCGACGACACCGAGACCACCGACGACACCGGTGGCGACGACGACGCCGCCGACGACGGTGGCGACGACGACGCTGCCGACGAAGCGGATGCGACCGACGACAGCGCCGACGACGCCGAGGAGCCCGAGGTCGTCACCGAAGGCGTCAAGCGGGGCGGCAACCTGACCTACCTGCTCGAAGCCGAGTCCGACACCTGGGACATCCCCGGCGCCAACTGCGCCGTCTCCTGCATCACGGTGATGCGCTCGGTGATGGACCCGCTGACGATCGTGAACGTCAACGGCGACGTCGAGCCCTACCTGCTCGAGTCGATCGAAGCCAACGAGGACTTCACCTCCTTCACCCTGACCATGCGGGAAGGCATCACCTTCCACGACGGCACGCCCGCCGATGGTGCGGCCGTGCTCCGCAACCTCCAGGAGATGGCCGCCGGCCTCCTCCAGGGGCAGGTGCTGGTCGACCTCGTCCGTGACGCCGAGGGCAACATCACCGGCCTCACCCTGGTCGACGAGATGACCGTCCAGGTCGACTTCACGGTCCCGTTCGCGACCTTCCCGTTCAACATCGCCGAGCGCACCGGCTGGCTGATCGCCCCGAGCTACTGGGACAACCCCGAGCGTGCGGGTGCCCTGGCCGTCGGTACCGGTCCGTTCATGATGACCGAGTGGACCCGTGGCGAGCAGACCGTCGTCACCGCCAACCCGGACTACTGGCGCACCGACGCCGAGGGCGAAGCGCTGCCCTACCTCGACAGCATCACCTTCCGCCCGGTGCCCGACGTCTCTGCTCGTCGCGCCACCATGGAGGCCGGCGATGCCGAGGGCAACATGGACTCCTTCGGTGAGAACAAGGCGTTCTGGAACGAGGACTGGGTCGCCGACGGTGGCCAGCTGCTCGTGCCGTCGCCGGCTCGCGAGACCACCTACCTGTTGATCAACAACGCCAACGAGACCATGGCGGATCCCGAGCTGCGCACCGCGCTGGCGCACTGCACCAACCGCGATGAGTACCTCGCCTTCCGTGCCCCGGGCAACGAGCTGGCCAACGGTCCGTTCGCTGAAGGCGCCCTCGGCTACCTCGAGGATCCGGGCTTCCCGCAGTTCGATCCCGATCTCGGCAACGAGATCCTCGATCGCATCGGTCGTCCCGAGGTCATCAACTACGGCACCACCAACGTTCCGTCGAACCTGCTCACCGCCGAGCTGTTCGTCGACATGTGGAGCACCAACTGTGGCCTCAACGTCCAGATCGACCAGTTCGACCAGTCCGAGCTGATCACCAAGGCCATCACCGGCGACTTCGAGATGTTCCTGTGGCGCAACCACGGTCAGGGCAACCCCGGCCTGGAGTACGTCTGGTGGCACTCGCGTCACGCGGTGGGCCTCGCCCTCAACTTCGGTCGCATCGTCGACCCGGATCTCGATGCGCTGATGCAGCAGACCTGGGCCACCGATGACCGCGCCGAGCTCGACGCCATCGGCCAGGACATCAACCGCCTGTTCGCCGAGAACGTCTACAACATCTGGCTCAACACCACCGAATGGGCGAACCCGTTCCAGAGCTATGTGCGCAACTTCGGCGTCGTGACCTTGCCCTCGGGCGAGCTCGCACAGCCCGGAATCGCCGGCCGTACCTGGCTGGTCGAGGCCTGGCTCGACACCTGAGCCACTGATTCGGGGGGATCGGACAACACCATGCGTGAGGACTCATGATCCTCCTGTTCATCCTGATCCTGCTGGCGGGTTTGGCGATCATCGTCGCCAAGCCCGTCGGCGGGGACCAGGTCTCACAGATCGTCGGGGGCGTGACCGTTGCGGTCGGCGTGCTCGGCCTGCTGTTCCAAGCATGGGTACTCGGCGTACTCGTGCTGCTGCTCGTCCTGTTGGGCGTCGCGCTCGCACGCAGCGCGGGCTGGGCCTTCGCCCTCAAACGGGTCGGCGGCATCATGATCGTCCTCGTGATGGTCACCTTCTTGACCACCTTCTTGTTGCGTCAGGTGCCCGGCGATGCGTGCATCACCGCCCTCGGCACCGGCGCCAGTGAGGAGGCCGTCGCCGAGTGCCGCGAAGACCGGCGCCTCGACGACAACGTCTTCCAGCAGTACGTCGCCTGGGGCAATGACGTGCTCATCGAAGCCGACCTCGGTCCGGCCCAGTACCGGACCAACATCCCGCTGACCCGGGTCCTCGACGACCGGGCCCCGCGCAGCGGCTGGCTGTTCCTCTACAGCCAGATGATCGCCCTGGCGATCGCCGTGCCGATCGGTGTCTGGTCGGCCTACCAAGCCGGTCGTTCCCCCCGCCGCATCCCGGCGTGGGGTGTGTGGGCGATCGTCGCTGCCCTCTTCGTGCTGACCCGCACCGCGGGCATCACCTTGTCGGCGTCGATCCTGCTCGCCGTACTCGTTCCCATCTTCGTGTTCCACGGCATACGCGGCGGACCCAACGCCGACAACACCGTCAACACGTTCGCCTTCGTGCTCTTGTCGATTCCGGTGTTCGTGCTGGCGGAGACGCTCCGGTACGTGTTCGCCATCGAACGCGACTGGTACGACCTCACCGGCTACGCCGCCTGGAACGAAGGCATCGGTGCGCACCTCGGCTCGATCTGGCTTCCCGCCCTCGTGCTCGGCCTCGCCACCTCGCCGGTCTACCTGCGGCTCCTGCGAGCCGACATGGTGCAGAACCTCCAGCAGGACTTCGTCGCCGTGGCCAAGGCCAAGGGCATGTCCAACCGGCACATCCTGTTCCGCCACGTCCTTCGCCCATCGACGGTGACCCTGCTGACCGTCGTCGGCCTCAACATCGGCCAGCTGGTCAACGGCGCCATCGTGGTCGAGTTCATCTACGACTTCGACGGCATGGGCAGCTACCTGCTCGAAGCCGTCGCCGCCCGAGAGTTCTTCCCGGTCCAGACCCTCGTCGCCATCGTCGCGGTGCTGTTCGTGTTGGTGAACACCTTCATCGACATCGTGTACACGGTGGTCGACCCCCGAGTGAGCGTGGAGGACGACTCGTGACCGACAAGCCTCGCAACTGGGTCTTCCGACTGTCGGTCGTGTGGTTGGTGATCGTCGCCTTCTTCACCATCTCGAACTGGCTGATCGGCGATTCGACCCCCTTCGTCGTCGACCCCAACGCCCGCGACGCCGAGCTCATCAAGGCCGGCCCGTCCTGGGATCACTGGTTCGGCAACGCGACCTTCGGCCAGGACGTCTTCTCCCGGGTCGTCGAGGGCGCTCGCATCTCGCTGTTCGTCGCTCTGGTCGTGACCTTCTTCGGCATCGTCGTCGGCGGCGGGCTCGGCCTGCTCGCCGGCTATCTCCGTGGCTGGTTCGACTCGGTCGTGCTGTTGGTCATCAACGCCACGCTGTCGATCCCGGCCCTGCTGCTGGTGATCTTCATCGTCTCGGTCCGCGACCAGTCGTTGTTCAACGTGATCCTGGCGGTGTCGCTGCTGGCCATCCCGGCCCTGGCCCGCATCGTGCGAGCGAGCACGCTGCAGGTCGCCGACCGCGAGTACGTCAAGGCGGCCGAAGTGCTGGGCGCCCCGAAGTTCTCGATCCTGATCCGAGAGGTGCTCCCCAACGTCATGCCGACCCTGGTGTCGTTCGCCTTCTTGACGACCGGCATCATCTTGGTCGCCGAGAGCGGGCTGTCGTTCCTCGGCCTCAGCGTGGAGGCTCCCACCATCACGTGGGGGTCGATCATCGCCGAGGGTCGCATCACCTTCGCCGAGACGCCGCACATGGTGTTCATGCCCGGCATCGTCTTGTTCTTGACCGTGCTCAGCCTCAACTTCATCGGTGACGAGCTGTTGAAGCGCTTCGACATCCGGGAGTCCGTGCTGTGAGCGAACTCATGCTCGAGGTCGAGAACCTCGCCGTCGACTTCGCCACGCCCGCCGGCAATCTGCGGGCCGTCGACGGTGTGTCGTTCACGCTCGAACCCAAAGAAGCGATCGGCATCGTCGGCGAGTCCGGGTCCGGCAAGTCCGTGCTGTCGCGGACCCTGATCGGCCTGTTGGCCGGCAACGGCACCCGCAGCGGCACCATCAAGATCGGTGGCCGCGACATCGATCAGCTCACCCCGGCGGAGAAGAAGCACTTCTTCGGCGTCGAGGTCGCCATGGTCTTCCAGGACCCGATGACGTCGCTCAACCCGGTGAAGCGCATCGACGCGCAGCTGACCGAGGCGATGCGCTACCACCTCGGCATCTCCAAGGACGCCGCCAACAAGCGGGCCATCGAACTGCTCGACCAGGTGCGCATCCCGTCCGCCAAGGAGCGCCTGCGCCAGTACCCCCACGAGCTGTCGGGCGGTATGCGACAGCGGGTCGTGATCGCGATGGCGCTCGCGTGTGAGCCGAAGCTGCTCATCGCCGACGAGCCGACGACCGCGCTCGACGTCACCGTGCAGCAGACGATCCTCAACCTGATCGACGACCTCCGCCAAGAGCAGGAGATGTCGCTGATCCTGATCACCCACGACCTCGGTGTCGCCGCCGGCCGCACCGACAAGATCGGCGTGATGTACGCCGGGCGGCTCCTCGAGGTCGCCGGATCCGACGAGCTGTTCACCGAGATGCGGCATCCGTACTCCGAAGCCCTCTTCAAGTCGATCCCGAAGCTCGAGCAGCAGAGCCACACCCGGCTCGACCCGATCCCGGGTCGCCCGCCCGACCTGCTCAACCCGCCCACGGGTTGCGCGTTCGCGGCGCGGTGCCGCTACGCCCAGCCCGACTGCCTTGAGGCGAAGCCGCCGTTGAAGGGCGTCGTCGACGACCACCAGTGGGCCTGCTTCCACGCCGTCGGCACGCCGAGCGGCGATGAGGCGCTTGCCAAGAACACCGAGGCCGGGGTCAACGCCACCGGACTCTCCATGACCGCTTCGACCGAGGACGCCTGATGGCTGGTTCTGGATCCGCACATCTTCGCGACGACAACCCCGACGTCATCCTCCGGGTCGAGGATCTCGTCGTCGAGTTCCCCGCCAGCGCCGGCCGTGTCGTGCAGGCCGTCTCCGGGGTGAGCTTCGACGTCGCCGAGGGCGAGACGCTCGGCATCGTCGGCGAGTCCGGCTGTGGCAAGTCGACGACGGCGAAGGCGGTCATCCAGCTGCCCAAGCCCACCTCCGGGTCCGTCGACTACCAGGGCAGCGAGATCGCCAAGCTCAGCGCCGCGGAGATGCGCAAGGTCCGTCCCGACCTCCAGATGATCTTCCAGGACCCGATCTCGTCGCTCAACCCGCGTCGGTCGGTCCGCGAGATCATCGGCGAGGGCCTGCGCTACTGGGGTTCTCGTGGCGCGTGGACCGAGTCCCGCATCGAAGAGATCATGGAAGCGGTCGGCATCGATCCCCGCTTCGCGGAGCGCAAGCCCCACCAGTTTTCCGGTGGTCAGTGCCAGCGCATCTCGATCGCCCGGGCGCTGGTGCTCGACCCCAAGGTCATCATCTGTGACGAACCGGTGTCGGCCCTCGACGTGTCGGTGCAGGCCCAGATCCTGAACCTGCTCGAGGACATGAAGGAGCGCTACGGCGTCACCCTCGTGTTCATCAGCCACGACCTCGCCGTCGTCAAGAACATCTCCGACCGAGTCATGGTGATGTACCTCGGCAAGCTCTGCGAGATCGGGCCTTCCGATGCGCTCTTCGCCAACCCGGCCCATCCCTACACCGAGGCGCTGATGTCGGCGATCCCGGGGATCGGTTCCGACAAGGGCGAAGAACTCGCCGGTGAGCTTCCGTCACCGATCGATCCGCCCGACGGCTGCCGCTTCCACGGCCGCTGCCCGTCGGCGACCGAGATCTGCTCGACCACCGAGCCGGAGATGACCCAGGTCGACGGCGAGCACTGGGTGGCCTGTCACCACCCGAGCGTCACCCCGGTCTCGATCAGCTCGAACTGAGCCTGGCGGCGACCCAGGGTCGCCCGGTCGTCAGGAACGAACCCAGACCGTCTTCGACGACACCGTCGACGCGCCGGCGACGGCGGTCTCGACGACGCCATCGTCGTGGAGCTTGCGCAGGTGCGAGAGCACCGAGCGTGCTGCGGGCTTGTGGAGCTCCTTGCGCACCTCGGCGTAGAGCACCGAGACGATGTCGCGGGCGGACTTCGGTCCCTCGCTGAGCTGCCCGATGATCGCCGCCTCGCGAGCGAGCCGATGGTCGAGCAAGGCCTGCACGAACGCGTGATGCTCCTCGACCGGGGCGCCGTGGGTCGGGTAGAGGCGGCGATCCTGGGGTCGGTCGAGCAGCACCTGGAGCGAGTCGAGATAGGCGCGGACGTCGCCGTCCGGCGGCGGGATGATGGTGGTCGACCACCCCATCACATGGTCGCCCGACAGCACCGCCTGCTCCTCCGCGAGCGCGAAGCAGAGGTGGTTGCTGATGTGGCCGGGCGTGTGGAGCGCCTCCACGGTGTAGCCCGGCCCCTCGACCACGTCGCCGTGGGCCAGGGTCGCCGCCGGGTCGAAGTCGACGTCGGGGGCGTGCTTGCGTTGGAACTCGGGATCGTCCTCGATCTGCGGCGTGCGGTCCGCTGCGGTTTCGGCGTCGGACTCGTCGTCTTCGTCCTCGTCATCGTCGTCGCGGTCTTCGCCCTCGCCGACCGCAGCCGACGGATGCGGCCCGAACCCGAGGATCGGGGCGCCGGTCGCCGCGGCGACCGCCTCGGCCGCGGGGGAGTGGTCGCCGTGGGTGTGGGTGATCAGGATGTGCCGCACCCGTTCGCCGTCGAGCGCCCGGAGCAACGCCTCGACATGGGCGTCGTCACGGGGACCGGGGTCGACGATCGCGACATCGCCCCGACCGATCACATAGGTGCCGGTGCCGTGGAAGGTGAACTTCGACGGGTTCTGGCACACGAGGCGCCGCAGCAGCGGAGAGACGTCGACCATCTCGCCGTACTGCGGCTCGAAGTCGATGACGAACTTCGGCCCGCTCATGAGCGACCCGCCTGCGCGGCCTGGGCGGCGGTCATTGAACGGCGGATCCGCCAGGCGATGAACGACACGCCGACCACGAGGAAGCCGAGGGTGGCGAACTGGGCCCAACCGCCACGGTCACCGCCGTGTTGTGGCTTGGGGCCGGCCGCCGGCGACCCGATGATGCGGCCGGCGTCGTCGAGATAGTCGGCGTCGGCCTCCTGGGTGAGCTCGGCCAGGAACTGGAGCAGGGCCAGGGTCATGTGCGGGTCGCCTCTCCGGTCGCCGCGTCGAGGTAGGCCGCGCCCTCGCCACCACCATCGACGGGGATGGCGCAGCCGGTCACCCACCGGGCGAGCGGGGAGACGCAGAACATCACGACGTCGGCCACGTCGGCCGGATCGCCCATCCGGCCCATCGGCAACAAGGAGCCGACCGCGTCGATGCCGGCCTGGTCGCCGTAGAACAGATGGGCGTCCTCGGTGACGATCATCCCGACGACCGGTGCGACGACCCGGATCTTGGGACCCCACTCGTGGGCGAGGGTCTCGGTCAGGTTGAGCAACCCCGCTTTCGCCGCCCCGTAGGCGACCCCCTTCGGGTTGGCCCGCTGGCCCGAGACCGAGGCGATGTTGACGATCACGCCACCGTCGTCCTGCGCCTGCATGGTGTCGTGCACCGCCTGGGCGAAGGTCATCGGAGCGAGCAGGTTGAGCGCGACGATCTTCTCGTTGAACCGGGGCGAGACGGTGGCGCTGTCGGCCGGGGGAGCGCCACCGGCGTTGTTGACGAGGATGTCGATCCGGCCGGTGCGTTCGGTGGTCTCGGCGACGACGGCGGCGACCTGCTCGGGGTCGCGCACGTCGGCGGCGACGAAGTGCGCCGTGCGGCCGGCGGCCTCGACCGGCGCATCCGGCGCGTTGCGAGCGCAGATCACGACGTCGGCACCGTGGCCGAGGAACCGTTCGGCGATCGCGCGGCCGAGACCCTTGGTGCCGCCGGTGACGATCGCGGTCTGGCCGGTGAGGTCGAGCGGATCGTTGCCCATCGGCCGCAGGCTAGTGGGGGCGGCTCGTGTCGCACGAGCGGGGCGGCCTCCGGTACGGTCCGTTCCTGACGCAGCGTCAGGTCCCGCTCCGTCGCGAAGCCCAGGGCCGAACACCAGGGGGAAGTCGGTGGCCGACAAGCGGATGACCGAGGACGAGATCGTCGGCGAGCTCGAGAGCGGCATGACGATCGGGATCGGAGGCTGGGGCTCGCGCCGCAAGCCGATGTCGCTCGTGCGGGCGATCCTGCGCAGCGACCTCACCGATCTCCACATCGTGAGCTATGGCGGCCCCGACGTCGGCATCCTCACCGCCGCGGGCAAGTGCCGGAAGGTCACCTACGGGTTCGTGTCGCTCGACTCGATCCCGCTCGAGCCGCACTTCCGGGCCGTGCGCCAGAACGGCCTGCTGCCGGACTTCATGGAGCTCGACGAGGGTGCCTTCTATCTCGGGCTGATGGCCGCCGCCCACCGGGTGCCCTTCTACCCGACTCGGGCCGGGCTCGGCTCGGCCATGCTGAGCGAGAACCCCGAACTCCGCACCGTCACCTCGCCGTACGACGACGGCGAAGAACTGATCGCGATCCCCGCCTTCGAGATGGATGCCGTGCTGCTCCACATGAACCGGGCCGACCACAAGGGCAACGGCCAGTTCCTCGGCCCCGACCTGTACTTCGACGACCTGTTCGCCATGGCCGGCAAGAAGACCTACCTCTCCGCCGAGCAGCTGATCCCCACCGACGACTTCCTGAAGGAAGGGCCGGTGCACACGCTGCGCATCCCCCGCATGCACGTCGACGGGGTGATCGAGGCGCCGATGGGCGCCCACTTCACCGAATGCCCGCCCGACTACGGCCGCGACGAGGACTTCCAGAAGGAGTACGCCGCGACCGCCAAGGATCCCGAGGCGTGGGCCCAGTTCCGCACGGACTGGCTCGAACTCGAATCCCACGAGGCCTACCGAGCCAAGCTCGAGGAAAGGAGTGGCTCGTGACGACCACGACCACCGGCGACGCCACCCTTGCCGAGATCTGCATCGTCGCCCTCGCCGAGGCGTTCCGCGGCGACGGCGAGGTGCTCTGCAACCCGATGGGCCCCGTGCCGGTCATCGCCGGTCGGCTCGCCCGGGCCACGTTCGAACCCGATCTCATGCTGACCGACACGATCGCCTACGCGATCGAGGGCAACCTGCCGCTCGGTGGCGATCCGTCCGATGCGACGGTCGAGTCCTACATGCCGTTCCGTTCGATCTTCGACCAGGTGTGGTCGGGCAAGCGCCACGTTGTGATGGGTGCTCCCCAGATCGACCGCTACGGCAACCAGAACTTCGCCGCCATCGGCGACGACTACCGGCACCCCAAGGTGCAGTTGCTCGGCATGCGCGGCGCGCCCGGCAACCTGATCAACCACGCCACCACCTACTGGATCCCGACCCAGGGTCGTTCCTTCGTCGAATCGGTCGACGTGATCAGCGGGCCCGGCAACGACACCGTCGCCGCCCTTCCCGACGTCACCGGCCAGCATCACGAGATCCGGCGGGTGGTGACCGAGTTGGGCGCCTACGACTTCGAGACCGACGACGGCACGATGCGGGTGCGTTCGCTGCACCCGGGCGTCACGCTCGAACAAGCGCAGGAAGCCTCGGCCTTCGAACTCACCGTCATCGGCGACGTTCCCGAGAGCCGACTCCCGACCGATGAGGAGCTGCACCTCATCCGCGAGGTCTTCGACCCCAACGGGGTCCGCAACGGCGAGTTCCGCTGATGGATCTCGAACTCGCCCCGCGCTACGTCGACTTCCGCGACGAGTGCCGCACGTGGCTGGCCGAACATCATCCCGGTCGCATCGCCAGCATGGACACCCCCGATGGGTTCGAGGAACATCGCCAGTGGGAACGGGTGCTGTTCGACGGTGGCTGGTCCGTGCCCGCCTGGCCGTCGAAGTACGGAGGCCGCGACTGCGACCTGATCGAGTGGCTGATCTACGAAGAGGAGTATTGGCTCTCCGGGGTGCCGGGTCGGGTCAGCGCCAACGGCGTCAGCCTCCTCGCCCCGACGATCTTCAACTTCGGCACCCAGGAGCAACAGGACTTCTTCTTGCCCCGGATGGCGAGCGGTGAGGACATCTGGGCGCAGGGCTGGAGCGAGCCCGAAGCCGGATCCGATCTCGCCGGGATCAAGACCAAGGCGATCCTCGACGGCGATCACTATGTGCTCAACGGCCAGAAGACCTGGTGTTCGCGGGGTGCGTTCGCCGACTGGATCTTCTGCATCGTGCGCACCGACCCCGACGCCGAACGGCACGCCGGACTGACCTACCTGCTCGTCCCCGCCGACACCCCCGGCATGGAACGGCGTCCGATCGGTCGGCTCGATGGCGAACCCGGGTTCGCCGAACTCTTCTTCGACGATGCCCGCGTCAGCGCCGAGCACGTGCTCGGTGGCGTCGGCCAGGGATGGGCGGTCGCCATGGCCGCAGCCGGTTCCGAACGAGGTCTCAGCCTGCGCAGCCCCGGCCGGTTCATGGCCGCCGCCGAACGGCTGACCCAGCTCGCCCGCGACATCGCCTCCGGTGGGCGGCTCGTCGACCCGCGCCTGCGCGACGAGGTCACCGATGCCTGGATCAAGGCCCAGGCGTACCGCTGGCAGACCTACCAGATGGCCGCCGACCTGATGGCAGGAGCCGAGATCGGTCCCGAAGCCAGCATGGGCAAGGTGTTCTGGTCCGAACTCGACCTCGAACTCCACGCCACCGCGCTGCGGCTCCTCGGCGAGTCCGGCGAGGTCGTCGACGGCAGCCCCGACGGACACGACTGGCTCGACGGCTACGTGTTCGCGCTCTCCGGCCCGATCTACGCCGGGACCAACGAGATCCAACGCAACATCATCTCCGAGCGGGTGCTCGGACTCCCGAGGCGGTGACGACGATGCGATTCAGCTTCACCGAAGAACAAGACATGTTCCGAGACACCGTGCGCGACCTGTTCGCCGACCGGTGTCCGCCCGAGGCCGTACGCGAGAGCTGGGGCAACGACGATGGTCGGGTCGCCGGCCTGTGGTCGGCCTTGGGAGAGATGGGCGTGCTCGCCGTCCTCGCGCCCGAGTCCGCCGGTGGGCTCGGCATGGACGAGGTCGACCTGGTCCGCATCCTCGAGGAGGCGGGCTACGCGGGTGTCCCCGAGCCGTTGATGGAACACGCAGCCGTCGCGGTGCCCGCCCTCGCCGAGGCCCGGAGCCCGCTGCTCGATGCCGCCGTCTCGGGCGCGTCGACGCTGACCGTCTCGCTCGGTGCCGGCCCCGTGGTCGCCGCCTCGGTCGCGGACGCCATCGTCCATCGCTCCGGCGCCGATCTTCAGGCCGTCACCGGATGGACGGGGACGTCGGCAACCTCGATCGACCAGTCCCGGCGGCTGTCGACGATCGACACCATCACCGAAGCCGCCGCGCTCGACGGCGCCGACACCGCGCTGGCGTACGACCGGGCCGTGCTCGGCACCGCCGCTCAGGCGATCGGGGTGGCTCGTCGTCTTCTCGACGCCACGGTCGAGTACGTCGGTCAGCGCCACCAGTTCGGGAAGCCGGTCGGCTCATATCAGGCGGTGAAGCACCAGCTCGCCGACGTGAAGATCGCCGTCGACTTCGCCGCTCCGCTCGTCTACCGGGCGGCCTGGTCGATCGCGCACCCCGAGACGCACGACGTGCTCACCCGCGCTCGCGACGTGTCGATGGCCAAGGCGCAGGCCTCCGATGCCGTCGACCTCGCGGCCCGCAAGGCGCTCCAGTGCCACGGCGCGATCGGCTACACGTTCGAGTACGACCTGCAGCTGTGGCTCAAGCGGGGTTGGGCGTTGGCCGCGGCCTACGGCGACGCCCGCCAGCACCGCGATCGCGTCGCTGACATCCTCGCGATCTAGCTCCGGGCTCGGAGCCGGGGCGGCCTGGTCGGGTCAGAGCGTCGGCTGGCTCGCGGCCCGATTGGCGTAGCCGCGCTCGGTCCGCACGAGGTGGGTTCCTCGTCGGCTCTCGCAGCGACCGCAGGTCTGGCCGTACCGTCCGAGGCGGCCGGCGCGGACTTCGCCATCGTGAGCGCCACAGAGGTTGCAAGAGGTGGAAGAGGCCATGGTTTCAGCCATCGGCGGATCGGGCCGGTCTGTGGATGGGTCGACAGGCCCTGATTCGCGGAGATCGTCACCGGCGGGTGGGCCGTCGGCCCCGTGAATCGGTGTGATACTCGTCGCGTGCGGTCCCCCTCCTGCCGGTCGTTGCGCCTCGTGGCTGCGGTTCTCGCCCTCGCCTTCGGCGCGGCAGCGTGCAGCGGCGACGACGACACCACCGAACCGCCTCCGGTGTTCACCCCGGCCGGCGACGGCTCGGAGTCGCTGGCTGATCCCGGAACCACTCTGCTACCTCCGGTCCCGTCCGATCCGCCCGAGATCGAGGGTCCGAGCCTGGCCGAGTTCGCCGTGCCGTGCGGCGTCGACGCCGAGCCGACCGCGGCGAATGGCCCCGGCGTCGACGCTGAGGCGATCCGTCTCGCGACCGGCAGCGATGAGGGCGGTCGGTTCGCCGGTCGGAGCGGGGCGACGATGCCCGACGCGGTGCTGGCGATGGCCGAGCATTGCAACACGCTCGGCGGCCTCGCCGGCCGAGTCATCCGGGTGGAGGCGTATGACGCCGCGGTGACCGAGGTTCCCGACGTGGCGGCCCGCCAGTGCGCCGAGACGTTCGCCCTCGTCGGCTACGGCTACCTGCAGGAATCGTTGGGCACCGAGACGTGGAACGCCTGCGACCTCCCCCGGTTCGAGGGCTGGCCGTCGGCGCTCCTCGACGCCGAGCCGTTGCCGTTGCTCGCCCACCGGGTCGCGGCCGTGAGCGATGAGCGAGCCTTGTCGGTCGTCGTCGTCATGCCCGAAACCACGGCCGGACGTAGCGAAGCCGAAGCCGCGCAGATCGCGCTGGTGGCGGCCGGCTTCACCGTCGTCGCGGTCGAGTTCTACTCGCCGGCGGTCGAAGTCGATTGGGCGGCCATGAGCGAACGGATCGATCGAACCGGAGCGGGGCTCGTGCATCTCTCCGGCTCGTGCCGGGCCGCGACGATGCCGCTGGTCGCGGCCGGCGGCGTCGACGGGCCGACCGTCGTGGCCGACGTGTCGAGCTACGACGACACCTGTCGAGCCGATGCGGCCGCCCTGGGCGTGCCGGTCGACAAGGTGCTCCTGCAGCTTCCGTTCCTCCCGATCGAGGATGGCGACGACGCGCCGGTCACCCAGGCGTTCGTCGAGATCCTCGAGACGTACGCGGCGGCCCCGACCGGCGACGCCCTGCTCGCGGGCGCGGCGTTCTGGGAGTTCGCAGTCGCCGTCGATGCCTGCCGAAGCGAGGAGGTCAACCGGGACTGCCTCGATGACCGTCGAGCCGACGAGTGGAACGGCGCAGGCCTCTATCCCGTTGCGGCCGATACCCGATGCCGAGTCGTGGTCACCCTCGATGAGGGCGGATTTCAGCGGGTGTTGCCGGCCGAGCCGGGTCGATTCAGCTGTCCGGAGGGCTGAGGCCGGCTGGCGACTCGCCCTCGCCGATCAGAGCAGTGCTCGGATCAGCGCCGCCTGACGGTCGATCGTCGGGATGCAGTCGGCGGAGATGATCTCGCTGAGGAGGCTGATGAGGCTGCTGTCGAACGGGGCTTCGCCGGCGAGGATCGCAGCGACCTCGTCCAACGTCAGGTCGGCGAGGAACGGGGCGACACAGTCCGCCTCGGTCGCGGTGAGGCCGACGCCGACCAACAGCTCCGCGTACTCCGCGATGCAGGTCGCCGGCTCGGCCGTGCTGGCTGCGGCCACGGTCACGACCAGCGGCCGGTCCATGAAGCGGTGGAAGAATGCGGCGGCTTCGGCCCGGGTCATCTCGCCATCGGGGTCGAAGGTCGTCGCGCTCGTTCCGGTGGTGATGCCGGTGGTCGCCATCCAGTCGATCGCCTGCTGCTGGTAGGCGCGCGTCACGTCCTCGAACGGATGCGGCTCGGCCACGTCGGGCCGGCCGGCGTACCGCCACAGCAAGACGGCGAAGTCGCCTCGGGTGATCGGCGCGTCGGGCTCGAACGTGGTGGCACTGGTGCCGGTGGTGATGCCCTCCGAGAAGGCCCAGCCGACCGGATCCTGCTGGTAGCCGCGGACGACGTCGGTGAAGGGGTGGCCGCCGCTCTCGGGCGCATGGCCGCGGGCACGGTCGAGACGGAACATGAAGGTGACGATCTGGCCGCGGGTGACCTCGTCGGCCGGCGAGAAGCAGCCCGGTGAGGTGCCGGTGGTGATGCCTTCGCTGACGAGCCAGGCGACCGGCTCGCTGTACCAGGTGCCGGCATCGACATCGCCGAAACTGTCGGCCGCACCGGCCGGGGTGGCGATGGCGGCGGTGGCGATCGTGAGACTCATGATGAGCGTGGCGCAACGCAGGGTGAACCGCATGAGAAGAGACGTCCTTTCCTCAAGAGCAGGGGGACTCGACGGGGGAGGGGGAGCCGCCGAGGCGTCGGTGCTGTCGGTGACGAACACCGGCCATCGGGGCGGGGCGCCAGACGGGGCGCCGAATGTTTCGAACAGATTACGGCCTTCCGGCACCGGAGGGGGCGCGGTGTGACACACGTCGCAAAGCCCGGGATCGGGCCCCTAACCTGCCCCGATGCCCGCACCGCTGATCGCGATCGTCATGGCCATGGAGGCCGAGGCTGCGCCGTTGCGCGACGCCATCGGTGCGACACCCGCCGACCGGCCGGCGTGGGCGGAATCGTTGCCGCCGGCGGTGTGGCACGCCGCCGCTGCGCCCGGCGGCGCCGAGGTGATCCTGGTCGTCAACGGCACCGATCCGCGCACCGGTGTCGACTGCATCGGCACCACCGCGGCCGCCCTCGCGACCCAGGTGGCGCTCGATCGCTGCCGCACGCTCGGAGGCCGGCTGCCCGATCTCCTGCTCTCGGTCGGGACCGCCGGCGGTTGGCAGCGGGCCGAGGCCTCGATCGGCGACGTCTATCTGGCGTGGGACCGGTTCGTGTGTCACGACCGCAGGATCGATCTGCCTGGCTTCGACGCGTTCGGTCGCGGCGATCTGCCCGCGGCTGACCTCCGCGATCACGCCGAGGCCCTCGGGTGCCGGCTCGGCATCGTCACCACCGGCGATTCGCTCGACGAGTCTCCCGAGGACGCGGCCCGCATCGTCGCCAGCAGTGCCGAGGTCAAGGAGATGGAGGCCGCCGCCGTCGCGTGGGTCGGCCACCTCCACGACGTCCCGGTCGGTGCGGTGAAGGCGATCACCGACCACGTCGACCATCCCGCCCCCACCGCGGAGCAGTTCACGGCCAACCTCGCCGCCGCGGCCGCCGCACTGCGGGAGACCACCGTCGCCCTGCTGGAACGGCTCGGTACCGACCAGGACGGGTCGGAACGGTGACGACGGACGAAGAGCTGGCGGCCGAGCTCCGACGTCTGGCCGACACCCTGCACCGCACCGGCACCGACGATGACCGGCGGGACCGAGCAGCTGCGTTGCTCCGAGAGGCGAACGAGCTCCTGGCGGTCGGCGAGCCCCGCCTGCGGTGGTACGAACTCGACCAGTTGACCGACGGCCGCCGGGCTCGATCCCGAGATCTGTCGCCCTGGTCCGGTGCCATCAACGGGGCGGCGCCCCCGATGCGGATCGAACGCGGCGAGCGGGACGGCGCACCCTGCATGGTGGGGCGTGTCTCGCTGTCGCGGCTCCGAGAGGGGCCTGCCGCCGGAGTGCACGGCGGTGTGATCGCCGGCCTGTTCGACGAGATCCTTGCGGCCGGGCAGGGCCTCACCGGCGAACGCCCGGGGGTGACCGGTCGCTTGGTCGTGCGGTATCGCCGCATCACCCCGATCGACACCGACCTGGTCTTCCGCAGCTGGGTCGAACGCGATCGGGGCCTTCGCCTCGACATGCGAGCGGAGTGTGTCGTCGCAGCGACCCTCGACGACGACCAACCGACCCGTACGGCAGACGCCGAGGCGTTCTTCGTGAGGCGACGATGACGGCGAAGGTCACGATGGTGTGCACCGGCAACGCGGCGCGGTCCGTGATGGCGGCCTTGCTGCTGCGGGACCGGCTCGGTCCTGACTCGTCGATCGAGGTGGCCAGCGCCGGCACGCTGGTGCTGCCGGATCAGCCGATGAGCGTCCGGACCCGCAATGCGTTGCAGCGACACGGGCTCGCCGACCCGTATCACCGCTCCCGCCAGATCGACATGGCCGACGTCGAGTCGAGCGATCTGCTCTTGATCATGGAGCCGTCGCATCTGCATTGGATGCGTCGGCGCCTGCCTGAGGCGCTCCCGCTCGCGACCTCGCTGCGGCGTGCCGTTCAGGAGTTGCCGACCGCTTCGGGTGCCACGCTCGCGGAACGGGTCGCCTCGTTGGGGCTCGGCGAGCACGATTTCGAGCCGTGGGAAGAGGTCATCGATCCGGGCGCGGGGGAGCAGGACGTCTTCGACGACTGCATCGACGAACTCGCCGCGCTGATCGATCGTTTGACCCCGACCCTTCGGGAGTTGCATCCGTGATCGCTCACCGTCGCGAGGGCCTGATCTTGGCCATCGCCGTCGGGGTCGTCGGGGTCACCTTCGGTGTGCTCGCCGATGCCGCCGGGCTGAGCCTGCCCCAGATCATGGTGATGTCGGCCCTGGTGTTCACCGGGGCTTCCCAGTTCGCGGCCGTGTCGGTGATCGACACCGGCGGGTCGGGCGGGGCCGCCATCGGTTCGGCTCTTCTGCTCGCGGCCCGCAACGCGCTGTATGGCCCGGTCGTGGCTCGGTTGTTGCCCGAGCACTGGCTGCCGCGGGCGGCGTCCTCGCACTTCGTGATCGACGAGACGACGGCGATGGCGGCGGTCCAGACCGAGGACGACGACGCTCGCGACGCGTTCTGGTGGACCGCGCTGTGGCTGTGGTCGCTGTGGAATCTCGGGTCGATCGGTGGGGCGCTGCTCGGCTCGGTGATCGGGGAGCCCGAGACGTGGGGGCTCGATGCGGCGTTCCCCGCTGGCTTCATCGCCTTGTTGGCGCCGCACGTCCGGGAACGGCCCGGCCAGGTCGCGGCACTCCTCGGCGCGGCGATCGCCGTCGCTCTGACGCCCATCGCCCCGGCCGGTGTGCCGTTGCTCGTCGCCGCGGTGGCGGTGATTCCGGGGTGGTTGAGCCGCCGACGGATCGAGGCGTCATGAGCTGGGGCGTGATCATCGTCTTGGTCGCCGGGGCCTACGGACTCAAAGTGTTCGGGGTGCTCGGTCTGGGTCGGGTGAGCGGCTCGGCGACGGCTCGTTTCGAGCCGTTCACGGCGTTGATCCCGGCCGCGCTGTTCGCGGCCCTCGTCGCGGTACAGACTGTTGCGGATGGGGAGTCACTCGTTCTCGACGCACGCCTGCTGGGTGTCGCGGCCGGTGCCGTCGCCGTGTGGCGGCGGGCGCCGTTCGTCGTGGTGGTCGTGATCGCGATGGCAGTGACCGCGTTCGTCCGCTGGCAGACTTGGGTGTGATGCAGTCGTACTCCCAGATCTCGGTTCGCGGCGGTGGTCCGCTCGAGGGGACGATTCCGGTCGGCGGGGCCAAGAACTCGGTCCTCAAGCTGATGGCGGCCACCCTGCTGGCCGAGGGGCGCTACGTGCTGTCGAACGTTCCCCGCATCACCGATGTGGAGTTGATGGCGGATCTGTTGCGCGCCACGGGCTGCTCGGTGTCGCGTGACGAAACGACGTTGACGATCGACGTGCCGGCCGAGATCGAGCCGGTGGCGCCGTATGAGCTGGTCGAGCAGTTCCGGGCGTCGATCGTGGTGATGGGGCCGATGCTGGCCCGCTGCGGCGAGGCGCGGGTGGCGTTGCCGGGTGGCGACGACTTCGGCCACCGGCCGATCGACATGCATGTTCGGGGCTTGTCGGAGCTCGGCGCCGAGTTCGAGTCGGCGCACGGCTACATCCACGCCCGCTGCGAGAACCTGCAGGGTGCTCGGGTGTTGTTGGAGTTCCCGTCGGTGGGCGCCACCGAGAACTTGTTGATGGCCGCGGTGCGGGCCAAGGGCACGACCGTGATCGACAACGCGGCCCGCGAGCCCGAGATCGCCGACCTGTGCGAACTGCTCAACAAGATGGGCGCTCGAGTCGTCGGTGCCGGTTCGTCGACCTTGACCATCGAAGGCGTCGATTCGCCGGATGGTCTCCACAGCGCCGACCACACCGTCATCGCCGACCGCATCGAGGCCGCGACGTACCTGTGTGCGGTCGGGATCACCGGCGGTGAGATCACCGTTGCCGGTGCCCGTCACGAACACATGTCGATGTTGTGCCAGAAGCTCGGCGAGATGGGGATGCGGATCTCCCATGATCCCGGCGGCATCTGGGCGTTCGCGCCACGCCGGATGCAGTCGGCCGACACCCAGTCGCTGCCGTACCCCGGGATCGCCACCGACTACAAGCCCTTCGTCGTGACGCTCCTGACCACGGCTGAAGGCGTCGGGATCGTGACCGAGAACCTCTTCTCGGGCCGGTTCCGCTATGTCGACGAACTGCGCCGCATGGGCGCCGATGTCCGCACCGATTCGCACCACGCCGTGGTTCGAGGTGTCGAGCGACTCTCGGGCGCCCCGGTGCGCGCGCACGACATCCGGGCCGGTGCGGCCCTCGTGATCGCCGGCCTCGGCGCCGAGGGCGAGACCGTGGTGGCCGACGCCGAGCACGTCGCTCGGGGCTATGACGACATCGCCGGCAAGCTCCGCGGTGTCGGCGGCGACGTCACCACCAGCTGACCCGCCTTCTCCATCACCTCGACCCGGCTACTGCGGCGGTCTGTGCGCGCCCGGCCGCGTTCAGGCGGTGAGGGTGTGGTCGTCGGGTTGGTGGGCGGCCCGGTTGGGCGGGGTTCGTCGTCGGTGTCGGTGGGGGTCGCCGCGTGTGCCGCGGTGGGCGTGGCCGTGGCAGGTGTGGCAGAGGAGTTGGAGGTTGTCGATGTCGGTGGGCCCGTCCTCGTCGAGCCATTCCTGGAGGTGGTGGGCATGGCAGCGGTCGATGCTGGCGCCGCATTCGGCGCAGCCGCGGGTGGTGACGATGAGTGAGCGCCATTGGGCGGTGGTGGCGAGGCGCTTGGAACGTCCTTGCCACAGGGGTTGTCCATCGCCTGCGAACACATGCCCGATCACATCAGCAGTGGGGCCGAGTTGTTCGAGCACGGAGTCGGGCACCGGCGTGCCGTCGAGCCAGGTCGGGTGGGGTTCGTCGAGGTTCCACACCAGATGGACCTGGTGTTTGGGGTGCACCGGCCCGGACTCGGCGTGCTCCTGGGTGATCAGGTCGGCGAGCGCGTCGGCTTGGCGTTGCGTGTGTGATCGGACGTCGTTGGGGCTGCCGGTACGTCCTCCGTCGTCGCGCCAGAGTTGGTCGACGCGGCGTCGCCAGGCGGCCAGGACGGTTTCGCCGGTGGCTTTGTCGAACCTCGCGTGGATCTCGACGGACCCGTCGCCGTTCACCTTGTGCCATCCCGCTCGTCGTTCGCGTTGGCGGCGGTGCCGTTCCTCGGCTTCGGCCGCGGATGTGTGGC
>CAZEML010000005.1:0-50431 GCA_964513285.1 uncultured Candidatus Nemicrothrix sp. | reverse complement strand
GACGTCGCCCCGTTCACCGCGGTGCGGTACACCCAGCCTTCGGGGTTCGCGCCGCCCGCGATCGACCCCCACCGTTCGTAGGCCCGGGTGAACGCCTCGTCGACGGCGTCGGTCGCGAGTTCGAGATCACCGAGGGTCGCCCAGACGGTGCGGACCATGCGCTCACGGGATTGCTCGTAGAACAGCGCGAACGACCGGGCGTCGATCGTCGTCTCCTCCACTGTCACCGCCCGTTCTCGCCGCGCCGCGTCCACTGCCATCGCTCTCTGTACGCCCGACCCCGTCGTCGCGCTCCCAGTATCTGAGATTTCTTCGCGACTTTTCCGGCGCCTGGATCGTCGGGCTCGACATGCAGGACTTCTCCCGTTCCCTCATCAGTGTCCTGGTCGTCGCCGTCATCGGACTGATCGTGTTCATCCAGCTGGGTGTCGCGAACATCAGCTGGCCCTGGGACAATCCGGCCGTCGCCTCGGAGACGACGTCGATCGTGCAGGCCGAGGAGGCCGAGATCGTCGAGATCGAGCCGATCACCCTCGACTGCCGCGCTCGGATCCACACCGTCGTCCCCGTCGAGGGCAAGCGCGACCACGACGTGCTCGGGCAGACGTACCGCACCGACACGGTCGAGATGACCGCGGTCGGCGACATCGACACCTGTGTCGACGCCACCGAGGTCGAGATCGTCGTGCGCGACGACGGGACGGCCCGCGTGCTCGTACCCGCCGACGCGATCGAGTTCGTCCGGCCCCGAGTCGACGCCGTCGCCACCCTCGACAGCGTCACCTACGACGAAGGCCTCATCGGGAAGCTCAGCGGTGCCCTCCCGTGGGTCAGCGACAACTCCCGGCTCACGCCCGCGGCCTTCGCCTACGCCCAGACCGTGATCGGCTCGAGCGAGTGCATGCAGGAGGCGTACGACATCACGACCCGAGCGATGGTCGACGCCTACGAGCAGCAGATGGAAGCCGCCGGGCTCGACCCCGACGACCTCGAGGTCGAGATCATCGGCGAGCCGGACTTCGGCGAGTTGCCCGACGTGGGCGATCTCGGCGACTTCGAGTTCGAGACCGCCGAGGCCGGTGCGTCGTGCAGCGTCGCCTCCGACGCCCTCGCCGGCGCCGCCGCGGCGCCTCCGGTCGACGGCCGCTGAGGCCTCCCAGTGCGCTGACCCCGTCGCCACCCGCCGGCGGCGGGGTCAGTGTTGTTTGCGCAACCGTGGCCCGATCGGCCCGATCAGCGTTCGTCGACTCGGCTCCGGCCGAGGCTGGCGAGGAGGTGTTCGTGGAGCTCGAACCAGACGGTGTGGATCGAGTCCCGCGTCGGTGAGTCGATCCACGCGGGGTCCGCCGACGCCTCGGCGAGCGCACCGACGAGCCGGGGGCCGTAGCCAGCGAAGCGGGAACGGGTGTCGGCGAGCGCGTCGGCGATCGGCACCAACGCCGCCACCAACTCGACGAACTCGTCCAACCCGTCGGGGTCGTCCTGCCACGGGATGCACGCGGCGAGAAACCGGCGGTTCAGCGGCAGGAACGCCTCGTACCCGGTCATCACGTCGGCCCGGTCCTCGCCGGTGAGGTCGGCGGCCAACAGCGCGCTGAGCTCCGCTTCGCCGGCCGGGGTCAGCGACCACCGACCCTCCTCACCCCGCCGGCGAACCTGGCCCTGATCGAGGGCCTCGGCGAGCACCGACTCGACGGCTGCGGGCTCGACGTCGCCACCAGCGAGATCGGCAACCGACGCGGCCACGGCGGCCGCCACGCCTCGACTCCGAAGCCGGACCGCGAGGAGGGTCAGCTCGGCGAGCTCGTTCACGCCGCGGGGACCGTCTCGATCGCCGCTTCACGCCGGCGTCGGCGCAGGATCAAGGCGTAGGCGACGATCGTGCTCCCGGTGAAGAAGAACCACTGGAATGCGTAGGAGAGATGGGGGCCTTCGTCGAGCGTCGGCCTCGGGACCGGGATCGGCAGCACGCCGCGTTCCCAGTCGGGATCGATGGCCTGGACCCAACGGTCGGCGACGTCGATCCCGAGCACCTCCTCGACCGACTCGAGATCGAGGCGGCTGATCTGGGGGACGCCGTTGACGTCGGTCCCGATCCGGCCGCCGTCGACGCTCTCGAAGAGACGGCCCGAAAGCGCGGCAGGGTCCGACGGCTGTTCGATGCGTTGCGGGCTCTCCCCTGACGCGACATCGCGCGGGATCCAGCCTCGGCTGACGATCACGACCCGTCCGTCGTCGAGCTCGAGGGGCGAGACCCACCAGAAGCCCGGCTCGGTGTCGAAGGTGCGGTTCGCGATCAACAGGTTCTGATCGTCGAGGAACCGGCCTTCGACCGTGACCGACGTCTGGTCGGGCACGTCGATGCCTGAGGCCACCTGCTCGAGCAGGTCCTCGATCGGTTGGGCCGGCGCCTCCGACGCGGCGCGGATCTCCGCGTTGGACGCCTTGCGCTCATCGAGACGGTCGAGCTGCCAGAACCCCGCCGCGGTCATGATCGCCAGCATCGACACCACGAAGAGATGCGACAGCATCCACTTCGGGGTCAAGAACATGCGCATCGTGGGCCGCTCAGAGACCGAGGTAGGCGTCGAGTCCGATCGTGACACCCGGGAAGTCTGCGACCCGCTTCACGCCGACGAGAACTCCGGGCATGAACGACGTCCGGTCGACGGTGTCGTGGCGAATCGTCAAGGTCTGGCCGGTCGTACCCAAGATGACCTCTTGGTTCGCGACCGCACCGACCATTCGCACACCGTGGACCCGGATTCCCGCCGGACCCTCGCCGCCCCGCGCCCCGGGGTAGACCTCGTGGGTCGTCGGATCGGCAGCCCACTCCGACGATGCCGCCGCCATCCGCTCGGCGGTGTGGGTCGCCGTGCCCGACGGCGCGTCGATCTTGGCGTTGTGATGGAACTCGATGATCTCCGCCGTCTCGAAGTGTGGCGCGGCCAGCTCGGCCATCCGGATCATCAACACCGCGCCGATCGCGAAGTTCGGCGCGATCAACGCGTTGCTGGCGGTGAAGGCCGACCGGAACGTCTCGAGGTCGTCGTCGCTGAAGCCGGTCGTGCCGACCACCGCATGGATGCCGTTGGCGCCCGCGAACGCCAGGGTCTCGCGGGCCACGTCGAGCACCGTGAAGTCGACGACGACCTCGGTCTTGGTCTCGACGAGCGAATCGAGCGAATCGCCCACATCGATCGTGCACACCAGCTCGGTGGCCGGATCGGCCTCGATCGTGCGGCACACCTCCTGCCCCATGCGTCCTGCAGCACCGACGACACCTACTCGGATCATGTGTGCAGGTTAGGCGTCCGACCACGACAGTCGGCACCGGGATCCACTACCGTCACCGCCATGTTCGCAGCGATCGGCGACACGCCGTACAACATCATGCTCCTGCTCCACATCCTCACCGCCGTGGTGGCGATGGCACCGGCCCTCGTGATGCCGGTCCTGGGCAAGCAGATGGAGCAGGGCGGCCACGACATCTCGCCGATGGCGGGCTACGTGGCCCAGAACAACCAGCGCATCTACGGCAGCGCGCTGATCGTGTCGGGCCTGCTCGGGTTCGGCGTCGCCGGGATGAGCGGCGAGGTGTTCAAGGTCAGTCAGGGCTGGCTGGTCGCGGCCGTCATCGTGTGGATCGCGATGAACGGTCTGCTCCATGCCGTGATCCGCCCGAGCGAGAAGGCGATGGCCGAAGGCGACCGCAGCGACGCGCTGAAGCAGAAGCTCAGCATCGGCGGCGCCGCGTTCACCCTGCTGTTCGTCGTGCAGCTCGTCATCATGATCTGGAAGCCGGGGCTGTAACCCGGCCCGACCGATCTCGCCCGCTCAGGCGGGTGCGACGACGCTGACCGAGGACGCTTCGCCGACGATGCCGGCGATGATGCGGCGAACGTCGTCGGCGGTCACCGACCGAACGGCGTCGAGATATTCGTCGACCCCGACGATCCGATCACGGATCAACACATTGGTGGCGAGGCGCGCCATCCGGCTGCCCGTGTCTTCCAGGCCGAGGACGGTCGCGCCTTCGAAGCCGCCGCGGGCCACCTCGAGCTCGCGCTCGCCGGGGCCGTTCTCGGCGAGGTCGGTCAGCTGTTCGTCGACGACCGACCGCAACTCCGCGAGCCGCTCGGGTGCGGTCGCCGCGTAGACCGACAGGGTGCCGGAGTCGACGAAGGACCCGACCGAGGCGAACACGGTGTAGCTGAGGCCCCGCTTCTCGCGGACCTCCTGGAACAGACGGCTCGACCAGCCACCACCGAGGAGCTGGGTGGCGACGGCGAGGCCGTACCGATCGTCGCTGTGGAGCCCACCCGATCGCCAGCCCTTCGCGAAGTGGGCCTGCTCGATGGGGCGCTGGGTGACGACGTCGGGGATGACCTCGTTGCCGGGACGAACCCGGTCGGGCCGAGCCCCGCCGCCACGGCTGGCGAGGGCGGTGTCGACCCGGGCCACGATGTCGTCGTGGTCGACCGGTCCAACGACCGCCAGCACCATGTTCGGGCGGCGGTACCACTGGTCGTGGAACGCGCGGACGTCGTCGGCGGTGATCGCTCGAACCGACTCCGCGGTGCCGAGCACCTCCCAGCCCAGTGGGTGGCCCGGGAAGAGGCTCTCGGCGAGGACACCGTGCACGACATCGTCGGGGGTGTCGGCGCTCCAGGCGAGCTCTTCGAGGATCACCTGGCGCTCGGCGTCGAGTTCGGCCTCGGTGAAGCCGGGATCGACGAGCACGTCGAGGAGGGTGTCGAGCCCGAAGTCGAGCTCCCAGGCGGGAACTCGAGCGTGGAAGGCGGTGTACTCCTTCGACGTGAACGCATTGATGTCACCGCCGACGGCATCGATGCCCTCGGCGATGTCTTGGGCGGACCGAGTCGACGATCCCTTGAACATCAGGTGTTCGAGAAAGTGCGAGACGCCCGCGATCGCCGCGGGTTCGTCTCGATTGCCGACGCCGACCCACGCCCCGACCGCGACGGAGCGCGATCGGGGCAGGCTTTCGGTGACGACCCGAAGGCCGCCGTCGAGTCGGCTGACGCGGATCGTGTCGCCGTCATCGAACGACGACGACACCATCTCGCGTGAAGGATTGGCCGTCACCGGCGCCCGCGACCTCCGCGGCCGCGGCCACGGCCGCCGCCACCACCGCCGGAGCGGCGGGGAGCCTCGGGACCGAGGTCGCCGAACTCCTCGGCGAGGTCGGCGTCGAAGGCCGCCTCGAAGGAGACCGCTTCCTGATCGCCATCGACCTCGGCCGGGGCATCGCTGCCACCGGACGCCTCGGGGGCGTCGCCACCGGTGGCCTCGGGGCCGTCGCCGACCGGCTTGAGCGAGATCTTGCCGTTCGGGTCGACGTCTTCGACGACGACCTGGACTTCCTGACCGAGCTCGAGCACGTCCTCGACCTTGTCGATGCGCTTGCTGCCACCGATCTTGGAGATGTGCAGCAGGCCGTCGCGGCCCGGAAGGATGTTGACGAACGCACCGAACTTGGTGATGTTCACGACGCGACCGGCGTACTCGGCGCCGACCTCAGCGGTGGGCGGATCGAGGATCAGCTCGATCTGACGACGGGCCTCGGCGACCTTCTCGTTGTCGGTGCTGGAGATGGCGACGATACCGACCATGCCGTCGTCGTCGACAGAGATGTCGGCGCCGGTCTCCTGCTGGATCGTGTTGATGACCTTGCCCTTGGGGCCGATGACCTCGCCGATCTTGTCGATCGGGATCTCGAAGCTGACGATCTTCGGGGCGGTGTCACGGACCTCTTCGCGGGGCTCGGGGATGGCCTCGAGCATGATGTCGAGGATGTCGAGACGGGCCTCACGAGCCTGGGACAGCGCACCGGCCAAGACGTTGGCTGGGATGCCGGAGATCTTGGTGTCGAGCTGCAGGGCGGTGATGAAGTCGGTGGTACCGGCGACCTTGAAGTCCATGTCGCCGAACGCGTCCTCGGCGCCGAGGATGTCGGTCAGGGTGACGTACTCGCCCTCGGCGTGCACGAGACCCATGGCGATGCCGGCGACCGGCGCCTTGATCGGCACACCGGCGTCCATCAGCGACAGGGTCGAGCCGCAGACCGAACCCATCGACGACGAACCGTTGGAGGCCATGACCTCAGAGACGGTGCGGACGGTGTAGGGCCACTCTTCGAAGCTCGGGACGACCGGGAAGACGGCGCGCTCGGCGAGGGCGCCGTGACCGATCTCACGACGCTTCGGACCACGCATGAAGCCGGTCTCACCCGTCGAGAAGGGCGGGAAGTTGTAGTGGTGGAAGTAGCGCTTCTTCTCGGTCGGCGAGAGGTCGTCGATCATCATGTCGCTGCGGCCCATGCCGAGCGTCGTGATGTTGAGGACCTGGGTCTCGCCACGCTGGAAGAGGCCCGAGCCGTGCGAGGTCGGGATGACGCCGACCTCAGAGGAGACCGAACGCAGATCGGCGGCCTTGCGACCGTCGATGCGGATGCCCTCTTCGACGATGCGCTTTCGCACGACCTTCTTCATGACCGAACGAGCGGCGGCCTTGATCTGCTTGACGGCGTCGGGGTTGTCGGCGAACTGACCCTCGAGCTCAGCGACGAGCGCCGCGTTGACGTCGGCCTCGGCGTTCTGACGCTCGGTCTTGTCGGCGATCTTCTGGGTCTCGGCGATGCGATCGGTGCCGGCGGCCTCGACCGCGGCGTAGATGTCGTCGGTGTAGTCGATCGACAGCGGGGGATCCATCTTCTCGATCGGGCCGAGCTGCTCGATGCACTCCTGCTGGAGTTCGATCATCTCGCGGATCCAGGTCTTGCAGGCCTCGAGCCCGCCGGCGAGGGTGTCCTCGTCGACCTTGGGGGTGCCGTTCTCGTACAGCTCCCAGCTGTTGGCGGTGCCGCCGGCCTCGACCATCATCACCGCGACGTCGTCGCCGTCGAGGCGGCCGGCCACGACCATCTCGAAGGCCGACTCGTCGGACTCTTCGTAGGTCGGGAAGGGCACCCATTCGCCGTCGGGCGACCAGCTCATGCGGACCGCACCGATCGGGCCCTCGAACGGGATCGGCGAGACGCACAGGGCGAGCGAGGCCGCGTTGAGGGCGAGGACGTCGTAGGGGTTCTCCTGGTCGGCGCCGAGGACGGTGCCCACCACGTGGACCTCGTTGCGGAACCCGTCGGGGAAGGCAGGACGCAGCGGACGGTCGATGAGACGGCAGGTCAGGATGGCCTGCTCGCCGGCACGGGCCTCACGACGGAAGAACGAGCCGGGGATCTTGCCCGCGGCGTACATGCGCTCTTCGATGTCGACGGTCAGCGGGAAGAAGTCAGCACCATCGCGGGGCGACTTGGCGCCGGTGGCGGTGACGAGGACGACGGTGTCGCCCATCCGAGCGGTGATCGAACCGCCGGCGAGAGGGGCGAACTTGCCGACCTCGAAGGTGGCGTCCTTGCCCTCGCCGCGCGTGAACGCGCCGGTGACGGAAGTGGTTTCAGTCATGTGTGTTGTATTCCTTGGGACGAACACACGACCGCTAGTTCCCAGTCGTGAACCGCTGATCCGAGATCAGAAGCTCACGACTCGCACCAACTGTCATGTGCTCGATTGTTCGCAGGACGTTCCTGCTACTGGGATTCGTCGGGTTCCCCGGGCATGTCCCGGGAAACCGAAAGGGCGACCCCGGAGGGCCGCCCAAACATTGTCTCAGCGTCGCAGACCGAGGTGTGCGATCACTTCGCGGTACCGCTCGATGTCGTTGTCCTTGACGTAGTCGAGGAGACGACGGCGCCGACCGACGAGCATCAGCAGGCCTCGCCGGCTGTGATGATCCTTCTTGTGGGTCTTCAGGTGCTCGGTGAGGTGGTTGATGCGCTCGGAGAGGAGAGCGATCTGGATCTCGGGAGACCCGGTGTCGTTCTCGTTGAGGTCGAAGGCCTTCGCCATGTCGGCGATGGTTTCGGCCTTGGGGCGCAGATTGGTAGCCATGTCGTTCGTTGTTCTTTCGTTGGGTGTGTGACCCGGCCGCCCTCGCCGCCGTGCGTGCGGGGCCGCGGTTCCCCTGTGTAGGGGACCCTGAAAGGGTATCGGGGCCCCGTTCGATCCTCTACCGTTCCGCTCCATGAGCCCCACTGCGCCCGACACCACCGCCTCCATCGTCGTGATCGGTGCCGGCATCATCGGCACGAGCGTGGCGTATCACCTCACCCAGATGGGGATCGACGGAGTCGTCGTGGTCGACAAGGGCGATCTCAGCCACAACGACGGGTCGACCTCGCATGCGCCCGGTGGTCTGCGCACCCTCACCGGCTCACACTTCTTCACCACGCTCGGCCGTCGGAGCCGGGCGGTCTATGACCAACTGCCGCTCGCCGAACCGGGCGAGGAACAGTTCTGGCGTACCGGCCTGGTGTCGGTCGCCAACACCGCCGAACGGCTCGACGCTCACCGCCGCCTCGCCGAGATGGGTGCCGCCGAAGGCATGGAGGCCGAGGTGCTCGGTCCCGACGACGTCGCGGCCCGTCTCCCTCTGGTCGACCCGTCGACGGTCGCCGGCGGCGTGTGGATCCCGTCGTCGGGCATCGTCAAGACCAGTGCGCTGGCGAACTCAATGCGCCAGCTCGCCGAGGCGACCGGTCGGGCCCGGTTCTTCGGCGAGAGCGAGGTGACCGACATCGAGGTCGTCGACGGCCGCATCACCGCCGTGGTGACCGACGGCGAGCCCGGGCGAATCACCTGTGAGCAGGCGATCGTCTGCACGAACATCTGGGCGCCGATCCTGGCGGAGCGCACCGGGACGGTCATGCCGTTGTTCCCCGGTGAGCACCAGTACATCCACACCACGCCGGTGCCGGCACTGGAGACCTTCGGCGACGACTTCGTGTCGATCCCGGTGACGACGTTCGACGACCTCTCGCTCTACTTCCGCCAGCACGGCGACCACCTGGGCATCGGCAGCTACGACCATCCCGCTCGCCTCGTCGACCCGCAGGCGTTGCCGAAGACGGCGAAGATGCCCTTCACCCCCGAGGACTTCCAATCGGCGTGGGCGAAGATGCAGCACCACATGCCGGTGCTGAACGAGGCGGAGATCGCCGACGGCTTCAACGGCATGTTCTCCTTCACCGTCGACAACTACCCGATCATGGGCGAGACCACCGTGAAGGGACTGTGGGCCTCGGTCGGCGCGTGGCTGTCCTTCGCCAGCGAGGTCGGCGCGGTGATGGCCCGGTGGATGACGACCGGTGACCCCGGGATGGACATCACCCCGGCCGACATCAACCGCTTCCATCCCCACCAGTCGAACCACACCTTCCTGTCACGCCAGTCGAAGTACTTCTACGAGATCGGGTTCGAAGACCTGCACCCGTCGGCGGTCGCGTCCGCGGTCCGCGGGCTGCGCCACACCCCGTATCACCACCGGCTCGAAGCCCTCGGCGCGGAGTTCATCCCGATCGCCGGGCAGGAGACCCCGCTCTTCTACGCGGCCAACGAGCCCCTCGTCGCGAAGCACCGCGACGCCATCCCGGAGCGCACCGGCTACGACGCCACCGGCTGGACCCCGATCATGGGGGCCGAGCACCTCGAGCTGCGGGCCAACGTCGGCCTGGTCGACTGGTCGGCGGCGATCGGACCGATCGAGGTCTCGGGTCCGGGCGCGCAGGCCCATCTCCAGTGGTTGTGCACCGGCGACATCGACGTTCCCGTCGGCGAGATCGTCTACACCCTGGTGCTCACACCGTCGGGTGGCGTCGCTCGCGACATCACGGTCGCTCGGATGGGCGCCGACACCTGGTGGCTCCTCACCGGCAAGGGCAACCTGCCCGCCGAGCTGGCCACCTTCTCCGCGGACGCGCCGGCTGATGTCGCCTTCCGCGATCTGAGCGAAGCGTGGCTGCCCGTCGGCCTGTGGGGGCCCAACGCCCGGGCCGTGCTCGCCGCCGCGTCCACCGACGACGTCGGCGACGACGCGTTCCCGTACTACACGTGGCGGTCGATCGATGTCGGCATGGCCAAGGCGATCGCCCTGCGGATCTCCTACCTCGGCGAACTCGGCTGGGAGCTCTACGTGCCGCCGTCGATGGCGTTGCACGTGTGGGACACCCTCTGGGAAGCGGGCCGGCCGTTCGACATGCCCGCGGTCGGGGCCCAGTCGGTGTTCTCCACCCGGATCGAGAAGGGCTACCGCCTGTGGGGCAGCGACCTGACCCCCGAGCACTCCCCCGCCGAATCCGGGGTGAGCTGGATGCTCGACTCGTCGAAGGACTTCCGGGGCAAGGCGGCGGCCGCTGACCGCGACCGCACGACCCGACTCGTGACCCTCCGCTTCGACCAGCCCGACTCGGTCGTCTACGGCTGGGAGCCGGTCCTCGCCGACGGCCAGGTCGTCGGCCGGGTCGCCGGGGGCGAGTACGGGTACAGCGTCGGTGCGTTCATCGCCCACGCCTTCGTCGACCCGTCGATCGCGGCGGGCGACACGGTGGTCGTTCGTCGCACCGGGGTCGATCACCGAGCGACGGTCGTCCGCGGCCCGCTCTTCGACCCGAGCAACGAACGTCTGCGGGGCTGACCGGGCGGCCGGGCCGCTCAGTTGAAGAGGTCGATCTCGAAGTTGCCGTCGTCGTCGAGGATCACGATCGTGAGCGACCGGTCGACCGGACCGGCCGTCCCGCCGTCGGCCGTGACCCGGCAGTCGATGCGGCGATTGGGGTCGAGCACCACGAGCCGCTCGGTGCAGGCGACCTCAGGCGAACCACCGAGGTCCGCCTCGAGCCGCAGCGCCGCCTGGACCTCGGCCGCCGCCACGTCGAAGACCGGGGTCACGATCTCGGCGGCGACACCGATCTCACCGTCGAACGCCGGGGCCATCGTGATCTCCAGGATCACGTCGTCACCGCTCAGCACGCCGCCGCACTCGAACCGTCCGCCGGTCTCGGGAAGGGTCGGATCCTGCGCCGCCCCCTCGTCGCAGACGACGTTCTCGATGCCGATCGGATCGACCTCGACCTGAACGGCAGCGGGGATGATGCTCGGATCCCACTCGGGCGCTTCGTCGGCACCGCAGGCCGCGGCGATCAACGCCCCGCTCAACACGATGGTGACAGAGCGGGCGATCGAGCGCATCGCCTCGATCCTGACACGCGACCGTCCACGGCGGCCGGATCAGATCGCGCCCGGCTTGGTCACGCGGGCAGCGGCCACCAGCGGACACTGCGGGTCGTACGGAGCGAAGTCCTCGGCGTTCAGGTCCTCCCAGGCGAGGCCGAGCATGAACGCCGCGGCTGTGACCTTGTTGCCGTAGCCCTCGACCTCGATCTCGACGAGTTCACCGCAGGCCTCTCGGAGCAGGACCTCGAGACCGGTCGGGAGAAAGCGCCAGCTGTCGGTCGGCAGCGCCGACGACGACGGTGAGGCACAGGGCACGGTGAGGAGCAGTGTGCCGCCGGGCGCCAGCGCGTCGTAGAGGTTGCGGACCCCGGCCCGGGCGTCGAGGAGGATGTGAACGGTCTGGGTGACGATGATGACGTCGAACGCTCCTGACGGCAGACAATCCGGGTCACAGAGATCGACGACGATCGTCGCGGCAGGGTTGTCCGCATCGATGTCGAGTGCGTCCTTCGACGTGATCTCGCTCCCGAAGCGCTCGGTGTAGGTCGTGTCGGTCACCTCGAGGGCTCGGCCTCGGATCAGCGACTTCGACGACTCGAGGAACGTCTCGATGTAGTACCGATCGAGCGCCCGTCCTCGCCCCTCCGCATACGACGGCGAGAAGCCACCCTGGCGCCGGAGGGTGCCCCACACCGCAGGATGCCGACGGCGCACCGACGCCTCGGGGTCACGCATCCACGAGAGGAAGGAGGCCGCCGGCCGCGGGAGCAGGCGGTGGAAGCGGGCCTTGACGGGGTTAGAGAGCGGTACACGACGCAGGATCGGCGATCCGACCGGAGCGCCGGCGTCCATCGTTGATTGGTCCATACCGCACCAGTGCGGCGAACGACCTGGAGAAGTACGCGCGTCGATGTATTTCCACGGACCGGCCTCGGCACCAGTTCGGTGTCATGCCACCGCACGCCTCCGCCCGCGACGAGATCGCGACCTTCGACGCCGATGCGCGTTTCGAGCTCCGCGCCAGCGTGCGCGAACTCTGGAGCTACCGCGAAGTGGTGTGGGCGTTCGCCGCCCGCCGCTTTCGCACGCGCTACAAGCAGGCGGCGTTCGGCGTCGGTTGGGCCGTGGTCCAGCCACTCGCCTTCCTCGCCCTCTTCAGCACCTTCCTGCGCGACGCGTTCGAGACGTCGACCGGGTCCTACGCGGCCGGCGCCTACGCGGCCCTCGTCGGGTGGCAGTTCACGAGCGCGGCCATCTCGGCCGCCGCATCATCGCTCATCAACGAGAAGGGCATCCTGCGCAAGGTCTACTTCCCTCGCGAGGCCCCGATCCTCGGCGCGGTCGGTGCCCACCTTCCCGACCTGATCCTCAACCTCGGGATCCTCTTCGTGATGGTGCCCATCCTCGGCGGGCCCATCTCGTGGCTGTGGCTCCTCGCGCCGATCCCGTCGGGACTGATGATCCTCAGCGCCCTCGCGATCGGGGTGCCGCTGGCCTCGCTCTCGGTGTACTACCGGGACTTCCTGTACGCCCTGCCGATCGGCGTCCAACTCCTCTTGTTCGCCAGCCCGGTCGCCTACCCCATCGATCAACTCGATGCACGCTGGCATCATCTCTACGCGGCGATGAATCCGCTCGTCGGACCCCTCGACGCGTTCCGATCAATCTTCGGCGCCGGAGTGCACCCGGACTGGTCCGTGCTCGGCGTCAGCGCCGGATCCGCGCTGCTGGCCTCGGCGATCGGATACCGGATCTTGAAGGCCCTCGAGCGGAACATGGCGGACGTCGCATGAGCTGGGACGTCAGGTTCGAGGGGGTCACGAAGTCCTACCGCCGAGATGGGCTGAGCCAGAAGTCGCTTCGGGTCGACTTGGCCAACGCGTCGAGGCGCCTGACCGGCCGACGCACGCTCGTCCACCGCGACAGCTTCAACGCGGTCGAGGATCTCGACATCGAGATCGAGCAAGGCGTGCCCACCGCACTGGTCGGGCGAAACGGCGCCGGAAAGTCCACTGCGCTGCGGCTGATCTCTCGTATCACCTATCCGACGGCTGGCCGGGTGCATGTCCGAGGGCGTGTGGGCGCGCTGCTCGAGATCGGGGCCGGAATCCACCCCGAGCTGAGCGGCCGAGAGAACATCTGGCTGTACGGCAGCTTCCTCGGCATCCGACGCAGCGAGATCCGGGTCCGGTTCGACGACATCGTCGAGTTCGCCGAGGTCGGTGCCTTCGTCGACACCCAGGTCAAGCACTACTCGACCGGGATGCAGCTTCGGCTCGGGTTCGCCATCGCCGCGTTCCTTCGCCCGCAGGTCTTCATCGTCGATGAGACGTTGGCCGTCGGCGACGCTGCGTTCCAGGCGCGGTGTGTCGACCGCATGCGGGCCCTGGCATCGGAGGGCGCGACGGTGGTCTTTGTCTCCCACGAGACCGCCGCCGTCGAAGCGATCTGTGAACGGGGAATCTGGCTCGAGGATGGCCGTCTGCGCGACGCCGGGCCTCTCGATCGGGTGTTGCAGCAGTACCACCGGTCGTTGCAGAGCCACCGGGCGGAATCGGCCGGCGGGTCCCACCTCCGCGATGCACTCGCGCTCGACGGGAGCGGCCGTCTCACCCAGACCGTGACAGCCGGCGAGCCTGTCACCTTGCGCTTCGACTTCGAGACCACCGACCCGATCGAGCGGCCCAACGTCCGAGTCCGGATCGCCGACACCGAGCACCTCGACCTGATCGAGACCGCGCTCGATGCGGCACGGGTCCGCCGTGACCCCGTCCACGGTCGCTGGAGCGCCGAGTGTGTCATTCGCTCGCTCCCCCTCGCGCCAAGGGGGTACCACGTCTCGTGTGCCCTCGAGGACGACGAGCGCCGTCTGGTCGACTGGACCGAGGTCCTCACCCTCCACGTACGGGCTCCATCGGCGAGCCCCGGGGACCTCGCCAACGGGTTCGGCCCTCCCGTGCTGATCGACGCGGATTGGACCGTGCGATGAGCCGGCGGTTGCTCGTGGTGAACGAGGGCGACACCGTCGGGGGCGCCGAGGTGCTGCTCGGTGGTCTCCTCGAGGAACTCCGTGATCAATGGGAGATCACCGCGATGGCCCACGATGCCGACGTGCTCAGTACGATCGCCCGCGGCCTGCATCCCGACGCGACCGTGGTGATCCCCCCGCTGCGAGCGAGACACGACCTTCGCCACGGCCCGGCCGTCTGGGCGGCGCTGCGCCGGGCTCGACCCGACGTCGTGCTGCTGAACAAGAGCGAACCCGCCGGCCTTCGCTACCTCCACCTCCTCTGCCGGCTGCAGCGGCTTCCGGTGGTCTCGATCGTCCATTCGCTTCTCGCCCCGACCAGTCGACCGGCCACAGCTCTCATGCGGCTGCTCGGCCGGCGCGGCGGCGCGGTCGTCACCGTCGCCCTTCGGTCGGCGACCGCGCTCGACCGCCTCCTCGGCCTCGCGCCCGGAACCACCCACGTGATCGAACCCGCCGTCGTGTCGCCGCCCGAAGCGATACCACGACGACACAGCGACACGGTCACGACCGGTGTCCTGGCCCGACTCACACCCGACAAGCGCATCGACACCGTGGTCGACATCGTGAACGACTTGCCCGGCGTGCGGCTCGTGGTCGGCGGCACCGGACCGGACCACGAGCGGCTCGAGCGGATGATCACCGCACGAGGTCTCGACGATCGGGTTCGATTCACCGGATGGATCGACCCGGATGAGTTCTTCGCAGAGGTCGACCTCCTCGTTTCTGCGTCAGAGCTGGAGAACGCTCCGCTGTCGATCCTCGAGGCCCAGGCGCGCGGGGTTCCCGTCGTCGCCCGGATCGCGGGCGGGGTCGCCGACCTGATCCGCGATGGACACGACGGACTCCTGGCCTCCGACGACGACGAACTCGCCGGCGGCGTTCGCCGGTTCGTCGCCGACGCTGAACTTCGTGAGCGCATGATCCGAGGCGCGAGCGAGACTGCGAAGCGCCGGGTGGCTAATAACGGCCCGAGGACGATGGCGGCTGCGTACCACCAGCTTCTCGAACGGGAGTCGGCGTGAACTGGCGATACGTGCGCCGTGAACTCCGGCATCCTCTGGCGTGGACGGCCAAACGCCGCCGACCGCGTGCGCTCGTCCTGATGTACCACGGGGTCGGGGACGGCGGGGTCGACCCGTGGGAGCTCTTCATCAGCGAGGACCGCTTCGCCGAGCACCTCGATGTCATCCGGTCCTTTGGTCAGCCGATCGATCTCGCCGATCTGACCGACGGCCTCGAAACCGGGGTCGTCGCCAATCGATCGGTCGCCGTCACCTTCGACGACGGCTATGCGAACAATCTCCACGTCGCCGCTCCACTGCTTCGCTCCTACGGCGTCCCCGCGACGGTGTTCGCGGTCGCGGAGACGATCGGAGCCGAGCGAGAGTTCTGGTGGGACGAGCTGGCGAAGCTCATCCTCACTCCGGGGGACCTTCCCGATCCACTCTCGGTCGACGTCGCCGGCGAAACCCACTCGATCGAACTCGGAGCGACACGGACCTACGACGACGCCTCCTACCGCGCCGACCGCGTCGCTCGCGAGGGCGACGCGAGGAGCGCCCGCGTCGAGCTGTATCACCGCCTGTGGCAGCTCCTCGTCGAGATCGACCCGGATCACCGTTCCGAGACGCTCGTCCGGCTCGCCGCCACCACCGGCCAGACGCTGCAGCCGCGCGAGACCCACCGCGTCATGACTCGAGCGGAGCTCCTCGACTTCGATCGAGGCGAGGGCACGAGCGTCGGAGCCCACACCATGACGCACCCGATCCTGCCCAAGCTTCCCGTCGCGGCGCAGCGGCGCGAGATCGAAGGTTCGTTCGCCGACCTCAGCACGGCGCTCCAACGCCCCGTCGACACGTTCTCGTATCCGTTCGGGGCCCACGACGCCGACACGATGGCGGTCGCGGCCGCTTCGCCCGCACGGGTGAGCGTCACGGTCGAGCCGAGGACCGTGTGCGTTCGTTCCCACCCTCACGCCGTTCCCCGGTTCGACGTCCGCGACTGGCCCGCCGATGTGCTGGCCCGTCGCCTGGAACGGTGGTGGAGGTTCCTGTGAGCAGCCCGAGGGTCTCGGTGGTCACCATCTTCTTGAACGAGGCGGAGTTCCTGGACGACGCGATCCGGAGTGTCTTCGCCCAGTCCTGTGACGACTGGGAACTCGTGCTCGTCGACGATGGGTCGACGGACGGAAGTGAAGACATCGCCGACCGCTGGGCCCAACGCCACCCCGACCGGGTCAGGGTCGTGCGTCATCCCGGCGGCACGAACGAGGGCATGTCGGCGTCGCGAAACCTCGGCGTCGAAGCCGCGACCGGTACCTTCATCGCGTATCTCGACGGCGACGACACCTTGTTGCCCGACCATCTCGAACACCATCTCGCGATCCATGATCGTCACGACGATCTCGGGCTCGTGTTCGGTCCGCTCATGCGTTGGTACTCATGGAGCGGACGGATCGAGGATTTCGCACGCGACGACCGATACGGCGTCGTCGGACCGAACGTCGCGATCCCCACGGACCGCGTTCTGTCTCCCCCGGAGCTCCTGGTGAGCTTCCTGCGCGACCCCGACCTCATTCCTGCGGGAGCGACCTTTCGCCGACAACGGTTCCTCGATGCGGGCGGCGCGGATCCCTCGTTTCGTGGCAGCTACGAGGACGCCGTCGTCATGGCGAAGCTGGCGCTGACGTCCACCGCCTACTGCACCCCCCACGTGACGTACCGGTATCGCCTCGAACTCCAGCCCACCGGCCGGGTCGGACGGCCCGTCGAGGATCGGCGGCGCTCCCCGCTCCCCTATCTCGATGTCGTCGCTCGACTGCTCGACGAGCACGAGATCGACGATGCCGAGGTGCGCGCCGCCTACCGAACGGCTCGACGGCGAGCCGAGGACGGTGCGATCCATCGTGTTGGGCAGCGGGTCCGCCGGGTCCGCCACCTCGGTGGGCGCCTCCTTCGCGAGACCGGACGCCATACCGCGCTCCTCACCCGGGGTCGGCTTCGCCGCATCGCGCTGGAGGATGTCCGAGACGAGTTCGCCTTCGGCTACGGGCCCGAGGCCTGGAGTCGGTACTCCGACATGCTCGACGCGCTCGACCAGAATCCGGACGCCGATCCGACGAACTCGACCTTCTGGTGGTTCTTCCACGACCCGTCGATCACGAGCATCGCCGGGCTCAACGACATCCTCGGGCTGGGCGACCCCGCCGACCCCTACGGCCGGCTCCCGCGACTGTGGCTCGGTGAATACCCCTGGGGCGGTCTGGCCGGACCAAACCCGGCGACGACGACGGTCGCCTATGGCTGGGCCCACGACCTCGCGGAGAAGGTCGACACCACCGAGATCTGGGGCCGAACCCGCAACCTCTGGCACACCCCGGACGACGAGCCGACCCTGCTTGCGGAGTGGAGCCGGATGCGGCAGCTGCTCCCGGCGATCCGGCGACGCTATTCACCGATTGCCGCTCGAGCCTTTCCCCGGGTCACCGCGCTCGAAGCCGAGGACGGTCGGCGCCGTTACGTCATCGTCGACGGCCTCCACCGCCTGGGCTGCCTGGCCCACCTCGGCGTCGCGACGGTGTGGGTCGAAGTCGACGCCGCGATCAGGGAACGGGAGGCCGCGACCTGGCCTCGTGTCCTCGACGGCACGTGTACGGAGGCCGAGGCCCGAGCCTTCTTCCACGCGTTCTTCGACCTCGACGGCCGTGAGCGACGAGACCGCTTTCCGATGAGCGACCAGCTGGTCCACCCGTGACCCGGCCGGTCGTCTCGGTGATCGTGATCTTCTGGAACGAGGGTCGCTATCTCGACGACGCCATCCGCAGCGTGCGAGCCCAGACCCTGACCGACTGGGAGTTGCTGCTCGTCGACGACGGCTCCACCGACGACAGTCCGGCGATCGCGGCCCGCGCGGTGGAGGCCGACCCTCAGCGGGTGCGGCTGCTCACGCACCCGGGCGGCGCCAACCGCGGGATGAGCGCGAGTCGCAACCTCGGGATCGCGGCGGCCCGAGGCGAGTTCGTCACCTTCCTCGACGGCGACGACGTACTCGAGCCGACCAAGTTCGCGGACCAGTCGGCGCTGCTCGCCAACCATCCTGAGGTCGGGTTCGTCGCCAGCCCTGCGCGCTACTGGTTCGGGCACGATGGCCGTTCCCACGACCGGGACTTCGTACAGCGCTTGCTCGTCCACGACGACCGCGTCGAGGCGCCCGAGCTCGTCGTCGATTATCTGCGCGACGAGTGGCGCTCGCTCTGTGATCTCATGGTCCGGCGGGAGGCGATCCACGCGTGTGGTGGCTACGAGGACGTGTTCACCGGCATGTTCGAAGACCAGGTCTTTCACGCGAAGCTGGCCTCGACGCATGCCTCGTGGGTCACCAGCGACTGCTGGTACTGGTATCGCCAACATGCCGACACGAGCACCAGCCGAACCCACCGCGACGGTGGGCATCGGGCGGCTCGACGTCGCTTCCTGCGCTGGCTGCGCCGCCACGTCCGGACCCTGCCATCGACGGTCCGTTCACCGCTCGAAGCCGAGCTGAAGCTGCAGCGGCGCGAACTGCGGATGAGCTCGCTCCCTCGCCGCGTGGCTCGGCGGGCTCGTCGTGTGCGGCTCGCCGACTGAGGGAAGCGACGGCGGCCCGGCGGGCCCCTACACCGAACACAGAAACCACGACCCGCTCGGACCCACCCGCCGGACCGTGCCGAACCGCGCCGTCAACAGCGAGCCGAGCTCGGGGAGCTCCCAGCTGCGATCCGTCTGCACCGGGCCGAGAAGCAGCCGGTCCGAGGTGAACTCGGCGAGCCGGTCGATGGCGAACTCCGGCCGAACCGCGCGGACGCCCGCGGCTTCTTCGACGACCCCGAGGCCGATCACGAGGTTCGATCGCAAGCGCTCCGCAGCAGGGCGCCACCACCGGTTCGCCAGGTCATGCGACGGCGACAGGAGATCGAGATACACCCCGGCGACCCGCTCGTCTCGTCGAGCCGCGGCGTCGCGAAGGTGCTCGAGCCGTACCTCGTCCGTGGTCGCGACGACGACTCCGTCCGTGCCTGTGGAGGTCGCAGTCGTCCACTCGCCGCCGACATCGAGCACCCGCTCCGGTACCAGCTCGGCCACGATTCGGTCGATCTGGTCGAGCTGCTCTGGGGGGAGACGCCCCAGGGTGAGGGCCGGCGGGGCACCGACGTCGACCGAGTCGAGCCGTGCCCGCAGATGGTCGAGATGCCGGCGGCGGCTTGGCCACAATCGCATCCGCGCCTTTCGAACCAGCTCCTGGATGGCGGCGGCACCGGCCCTCGTACCGTCAGCCGTCGATCGCGAAGCCCAGGGCCTCCTGCCCCGTCCAGCCGTGGCGGTCAACGCTGCTGAGACCGCGTCATCGACCCCGACCTCATAGTCACGGAGGAGGTTGCGGGCGAGACGACCATGCCCCAGCGCCATCAGCGTCAGCGGGCGAAGAAAGAAGGCCTCGAACTGCTCGGCCCGGTGCCAGTGTCGACCATCGGTGTGCGCCGGAGGGATGTCGATCGACCCGAGGTCGACGAAGCACGGCCTGGCTCCTTCGAACACGATGTTGAGCGGGTGGGCATCGGCGCACGTGAGCCCGTGCGACTCGAGGGCCATCGTCAGGTCGAGCTGTAGCCGTGCCGCATCCGCCAGGGCACCCGCAGCCCATTCGTGCGGGTACGTCACGGGCTGGATTGCCCGGTGCGCGACGACGAGGCCACCTCCCTCGCCCTCGTCTCGCTCGATCGCTGACTCGACGAACAGCCCCGCCGCGCACAGCTGATCGATCAGACCGCTCGCGAAGAGGGCGCGGTGAAACGCTGCCCGGTGCGGGGGAATCGTTCGCACGTAGGCATCCGCGCGGCGGGCGACCAGGCCGTTGTGGTCGGTGAACGACAGGCCTTCCGGCTCGCCGGCCGTCCCCGAATCGGGATCCTCGACCATGTGCGGTCCCCCGGGCTCGCTTGATCGCCGCGTCCCGGCGCTACACCTCGGCCCCGTGGCGCAGCCGGCGGCCGATGTCCGCCTGGACGATCAGCCACACCGCCACGATGCCGAGCCCAAAGCCGATGACGCCGTACAGCGTTGCAACCCGTTGCGGCGTCGGTGTGATCGTCTCCGTCGGGACGATGGCGGGGCCCACCACGCGGGCGCCGCCGTCGGAGATCGACAGCTCGACGCGAAGCTGCTCGAGGGCCGCCCGATTGGCGGCCAGTTCAGTCTCGACCGCCACGATCTGGGCGAGCAGGCTGCGGTCGATCACCTCGACGCCATCGACCTCGACGACCTGAGCGTCGAGCACCTCGAGTGCCGCGACCAGCGACGCCACGGGTGCCTCGAGCGCCGCAGCCGCAGCCTCGAGCTCGGCCCGCTCTGTCGCGGCGCGTTCCTCGACGTAGTAGCGAGCGATGAGATCGGCGTGCTCAGCGGCGGTCTCCGCACTCGTCGACCGGGCCGAGATCACGATCAGGTCCGTGTCGTCTCGGTGGATGACGTCGTAGTCGACCGCCGCACCGGCCAACGCCTCCAGCTCGAGTTCCGCGCGACGGTCCTGAAGCAGCTGCACGTCGGTACTGATCGATCGGTCGAGTTCCTCCTGGGACCGGCGGTCGTCTCGCAACAGCAGCTCGGCCGCGGTGGACTGCACGATCACCGAGGCCTCTGCCTGGTACTCCGGCGTCGCCCGATCCTGGAGACCGAAGCCGAGCGCGGCGCCGGCGATGGTGCACACCGCCACCACCACGACCGACAGGATCGGCAGCCAAGGCGACCGCCGCGGTGGCGCGGTTGGCCCGGACACAGTGAGCCCTTCTGGCTCGTCGAGGGTCAGAACAGTCATGCGGTGGTTCCTCCTACGATGGCGCCGTGGGGACGCCGCTCGAGACCGGACCGAACGCGGCCGGTGAATGGTCGATCGTGGTCGTGTCCGATGAGGTCGGCTGGCCGCCAACATCGGGGTATCGCCGGCGTACCGCCGAGCTGGTTCAGGTCGCGGCGTCGCTCGGCCGGGTGCGGTGGATCGCCGCACCCCGCGGGCCCCATGAAGCCGACACCGGATTCGCCGAGTCGGCCGGTGTGGATGTCACGACGGTCACCGTTCCGACGCGGAAGCCCTGGTCGACCGCGTCGCGCTGGGCCCGAACCTCGTTGCCGTGGGCTCTGGCCGCGGCCGACTGGTCCGATGCCGATCACGCGATCCGGGAGGCGGCCGGCTCGTTCGATCTCTTGATCGCGATGGGAATCGATTCCTACGAGGCCGCGCGCCGCGGAGGGATTCACGCCCGAGTGGAGCTGATCGACACCGATCTCGAGAGCGAGAAACTGCGCAGTCGCGTCGAGGGAGCCACCGACCTTGGGTGGGTCCGCCGGCTGATCGCTCGGCGCGATGTCGGACGCTGGCGCGCGCTCGAAGCGCAGGCCGATCGTAAGGTCGACGTCATCTCGCTGCCGAGCGAGCACGAGGCCGCCTCGCTCGGCAACGGTTGGTTCGTGCCGAACGGCTACGCCGCATCTCCAGCGGCTGGCGAGGCGCCTCCTCCTGAGCCCTTTCGTGTGCTCTTCGTCGGGTCGCTGAGCTACGGACCGAACCACGAGGGCCTCGGCTGGCTCGTCGAGGCGGTCTGGCCGAGCGTCCGGTCCCGTCATCCCGAGGCGGTTCTTCGGGTCGTCGGGGGCGGTCTCGACGACGCCCACCCCGCACACGAGACCGAGGGGGTGGAGGTCCTGGGCCGAATCAACGACCTGACCCCCGAACTTCAGCGGGCGTCCGTCGCCGTCGTTCCGATCCACTGGGGAGGCGGGACGCGGATCAAGATCCTGGAAGCGTTCGCGCACGGCGTCGCGACGGTGTCGACGACGCTCGGCGCTGCGGGACTGGGTGCGGCGCATGGGCGCGAGCTCCTCCTCGCAGATGAGCCAGGTCAGTTCGCGGACGCGGTCGATCGACTCTTCACCGACGACGAGCTGCGCTCGAGGTTGATCACCCACGGGCATCGACTCCTCGAGGACCGCTTCGACGCGGCCACGATCCGCGCCGATCTGCGGCACCGCCTCGACGCTGCGCTTCGCGAAGGTCGATGATCGCCGCATCGAGGACATCGTCGAGTCCGAGATCGTCGTCGCCTTCGCCGATCGTCTGCTCCGGCGCAGGGTCCGGGATCGGCCACCCGTTGGCGTCCCAGTCGGGCACCACACGCCGATAGGTGTCGAGCAGCGTGGCCTGGGCCTGTTGTGGTCGATGTCGGTCGATCACGAGACGTCTACCCTGTCGTCCCTCCATGGCGGCGCGGACCGGGTCGACGAGGCGGGCGATCAGGGCGCGAGCCAGACCGGGGCCATCGTCCACAGCGACGACCGCGCCCGCGTGAGCCGTGATCGTCTCGCCGACACCGGGCACGTCGGCGGCGACCACCGACCGGCCGGCGGCCATCGCCTCCAGCATCGCGATCGACATGCCTTCCCAGCGCGACGGCATCGCGACGACGTCGGCGATCTCGAGAAGCTCCGCGACGTCGTCACGGTTCCCGATCACGTGCACGCTGCGAGGTGCGTTGGTCTGCAGGGCATCGCGAGCCGGCCCCTCACCGACGAGCACGAGTCGAGCGGCCGGAACCGCCGCCAAGACGGCGGGCCACGCAGCCACGAGGAGGTCTTGGCCCTTCTGCTCGGAGAGCCGTCCGACGCAGACCACGACCGGAGCAGCGCCGAGACCGAGCTCTGCCCGGAGTCGTGAGCCGGCCGCCGATCCGACACGGGGTGGCACCTCGATCGTGTTCGGGATGACCACGTGCTCGGGCAAGTCGATTCCGGCGCGTTCCGCGAGGCGCTGCTCGCCATCGCTGACACTCACCGCCGCATCGGTCCACCGAGCGGCCGCTGCCTCCCAACGCCTCGCGAGTCGGTGCGGCAGACCCGTCACCGCGAGGAATGACCATCCATGGGGTTGGAAGACCGTCGGCCTCCGCCCCCGCACCGCGAGCCGCCCCGCGACCCCGGCCTTCGACGAGTGCAAGTGGATGAGATCCGGCTGGATCCGCCGCACCGCCCGCGCGAGTCGGACGGTCTCCCCGACCGTCGCCGGCCCCGGAGCGCGGGTGGCCTTCCACGGCACCACGTCGATCCCGGCCGACTCGAGTTCCGAGGCGAGCGCCGACGGAGCCGGGCAGGCCACCACGGGGCGGATGCCGTGGTCGGCCTGCCAGCGAGCGGTCTCCACGACACAGTGGGCGACCCCCTCGCTCACGGGTTGGGCGACGTGCAGGACGAGCGGTGGGTCCTGCCGCCCCGAGGGGCGGGTCGCGACGCAGAGCGCATCGGCGGTGTCGTTCCAGGTCCAACGAGGCGCGGTACCGAGGACCGCCGACGGCGAGCGGCGTCGTGTGGCCGTCGCCTTCACTGCAGCTACCCAGGCGTCGACCTCCAACGGCACGACGGTGCCGCGACCGGCAGCGACCTCGACCTGTGCAGGGTCGGGCGACAAGAGCACTGGGCTGCTGAACGCCATCGCCTCGAGGACCGGCAGCCCGAAGCCCTCCAGCAGACTCGGGCAGAGGGTCATCGCCGCGTGTTCATACAGCCACCTGAGCTGCCCATCAGACACATGTCCGAGTTCGACGAGACCGCCTCGGGCCAGCAGACGATCACGAGCCGCCGACGACTCGTCGAGTCCCCATCCCGGCGGCCCCACGCGCACGAGCCGGAGGTCCGGGACGGCTCGCTGCACCCGCTCCCAGACCTCGAACACGAACGGCAGATTCTTCCGCGGTGACGGGTCACCGACGACGAGCGCGAACCGGCCACCCTCCAGCCCGTCGACCGGCCGCGGCGGTGCGGTCGACAGGGAGGTCGACAGCGCGTTCGGCGCCACGACGACACGCCGACGCCTGCCGGTGTGAGTCTGGAGGCGCTCCTCGGTGGCCTCGCTCACACACGCGACCACGTCAGCGCGCCGAATCGAGTCGAGGTAGGGCAGCGGAAGCAGGCGCCGTTTGACCCACCCGAAATCGTCGGGCCGATCCAGCGGGAGGAAGTCGTGGACGACCAGAACGGTGAGCGCACGTGTCCGTCGCGGCACCAGGTGCTTGGGGCCCACGACGACATCCGGCGCCGAGCCATCCGCAAGCCGCGGGCGACCCAACCACTCGACCAACGAGCGCCGAAGGACGCCCCCACGTCCGACCACCACCCGGTCCGCGGCCAGCCCGACCTCGTCGACGAAAAACCCCACCGCGTCGCGTCGGCAACGGACCGAGACGTCGAGATCCGGACGGGCGCGGAGAGCCCGGATCAGCTCGACGGTCTGGCGAGCCATCCCACCGCCGGCGCCATCGCTCGGCACGTGGGTCGCCAGGACGAGCCAGCGCGACCGTCCAGTCATGTGGCCTCCTCACCCAGGCGGCGACCCCAGTCGGCGAAGTAGGGCACGTCCGCGACCAGCGGCGGCGTCGCGGTGAGGCGGTCGAGTCGACTGCCGACGACCGCGACGAGCGCCAGCGCGACCAACGCCGGCGTCGAACGGCCCTGCGCCCAGTACTGGTACCGCGGGAGCTCGAGCAGCCCGACGAACATCACCGGGTAGAAGAAGACTCCCCAGCTGGTGCCCTGGAGTAGGCCGGTGTGCAGCGCACCGATCACCAAGCCGGCGGCGAGGAAGAACGCGAGGCCGCCCACGACGCCGAAGTCCACGAACGGAGCGGCCAGTCCGCTCGGACTGTTGAACTCGGGATTGCCTGACCGCCCGAGTGCCTCGCTGCGATGGTCGACCGCTTCCGCGACCACCGCCGGCCCGTCGAAGGGTACGGGCGTCCCGGGCCCGAATGGGTCGAGCGGCGCCTCCCAGAAGAACGCGATGGTCTCAAACGGCACGCCGGTCGACGGGGTGTCCTCGTCGAGCAGGATCGCCCCGTTGTTGTGGGCGGTCACGTAGTAGCCGAGGAGCCGCTCGGTCCCGAACGCCACGAGCGACTGCTCGCGTTGGTCCCGATAGAAGTTCCAGCTGCGGCTCGCCTCGGACCCGACGAAGGCCGTCACCAGCAGGATCGCGGCGAACGCCGGAGCCAGCGCGACACCGAGCCGTTGCTCTCGATTGCCCCGAATGAATGCGGCGACGACCCGCAAGGTGACAAGTGGTACGAGGAGTTCGATCGCGGCGAGGCGTTCGGCCAGCATGAACGAACGTACGAGAGCCAGAGCGATCACGAGTCGGTAGGTCACACGTACCCAACGGGTCGGTCGACGAAGGTCGATGACGACACCGATGATGACCGCGGCGATCGCCAACTGGGTGAGTGTCGTGACCCCGGCGATCGTCGGAAGTTTGGCCTTCAGTGCCAGGCCGGAGTTGTCCTGGGTCGCGAGCAAGTCGACGACATCGGAGAGTCGGAGGCCAGCGTTGACCACACCGTTGCTGATCCACGCGGCGTACCCGAGCATGGTCGCCGCGACGAGCAGCTGGAACGCCGCTTCGAGCCGGCGGGTCGGAATCGAGGCCACGAACCGGCTCGGCGGAATCTGAGCGGGGGTGCGCCGGACGAGCGCGCGGGCCGACATGCCGACCAACAGCGCGAGGGCCCCACCGAGCAGGGTCGTGAACGTCGAGAGATCCATCGCCTTCGGCGTGCGCCACGCGGAGACGAAGGTCGCCTCATCGATCACTCCTGACAGCACCAGGGTCGGGATCGTCACGAGCACGAGCGGCGCGGCCGGCCACAACCACCACACCGAACGGGGTGCCCGCGCCACCGTCGACCGGCGCACGGACCGCTGGACGTCCTCTCGGCGGCGGACGCCCCGGCGCCGACGGGTCCAGAGGTACGGCGTGACGACCACCCCGGTGGTGACCCATGTGGCCACAGCGAGCACGAGCACGAGTCCGATCGTCGCGGTCGCCGATGCGATCGCGAGACCAACCCGGCCCGCGAGCAGGGCAGCCACCACCATCGAGGGCACCGCAGACCCGAGCCAGGCGGCCGACAACCGCATGGCCAGCCGCTGACGCCCCGCCATCACCAACACCACCGGACTCATGCCGAACACCACCAGCCCGAGGTTCCCGATCGTCAGGATGATCAGTTCGAGTTGGGCGTCGGCGAAACGCTCGCCGAACGCGACGCGAAGTCCGATGGACCCAGCGGCGACCACGACGACCAGAGAGAGCACCGCGAAGATCGTGAGTCCGGTGACGAGGCGCCGCACGAGCCGTTCGAGCTCGGCCGTGCGTCGTTGGCTCAGGTAGCCAGCGGCGACCGGGGCGAGCGCGACATTCGCGAGCCCCACCGGGATGGCGAGCTGCATCGCCAGGATCGACGCGGTGCCGTACAGCGACGCATCGTCCTCCCCGAACACCAGCGATGAGATCCACACGTCGCCGCGAGCGACGGCGAGGGCGACGAGGTCGACGACCATGAACGGGACGCCGATCGACACCAGCGCCCGCAGCGGCCGCTCCTCTGCCGTATGAGCGCCTCGTTCTGCCTGGAGCGCGGTCAGACGGACCGCGCCGATCCCGACGAACAGCAGGCCACAGCCGACCATCACCGCGAGCACTGTGAGGAGGTCGAAGGCCACACCGACCGCGGCCAGAGCACCCACCGAGGCCACGACGACGACCGCTCGGAGTTGATGGGCGAGGCCTGCGCTCCACCGAGGGAGCCCGAGCCCGAGAAACACGTCCGAATACGTCATTCGCACCGACTCCGCGGCGACCACCGCCGCGGCGCAGGCGAGGACCGGTGCCGAGCGACCACCAGGAACGGTCCCGAGCAGCACACTCGAGAGCACAACCGCGCCCCCGACCGAGGGAAGGAACGTCGAGCGCACCGCGGCGCGTCCCGCCGCGACGGCGACGTCGAAGTCCGCGGTTGCGCGTAGCTCGCCGAGCCGCTGGACGATGTGGGTTCCGTAGCCGAAGCGGCCGAGGACGGGCCCGATCGCCAGTGCTGACACCAACACGTAGAACGCCGACAGCTCGGCAGCCCCGAAGGTTCGTGCCGCGAACACGGTCAGCGAGAAGCTCGCGGTGACACCGGCCGCCGACAGCAACAGGCGCCACCGAAACGACGTGCCGAACTCACCGGTCGTCGGCGCCGACTCTCGGGCTGGTGTCGGCGCAGCGACGCGTCCGTCCAACTCGATGTCGAGGGGTGGCCGGGCGAGGAGACCGTTGGCTGCGCCTCGAACCCACGCCCGACGAACCCGCCCCACCCCGGGGCTCACGCGCAGGTCAGCGACGACCGAACTTCCCAGTCGGCGAGCGAGCAGGAGGAGCGCCCATGGAAGGGGAAGGTGCCGACGCCACAGGCGGCCCTGCCCACAGCCGTAGGCGAACGACTTGGCCACCGCATGATCGCCCTCATCGGACCGGTCGTCTCGATGATGGACGACGGCGAGCGGGTCGTACCAGACGCGACCCCGCCCGACGACCTTCAGGAGGAAGTCCGCATCTTCACACGACCCGTACCAGGTGCCGGCGCCCGGACCCATCTGCTCGTCGAACCCCGCGACTCGGTGAGCCGCCGAGCGACGCACGATGAGCGCCGAACCGATCGAGGTCTGATGATGGTTGCGACGGGTGACCCACTGGGCGCGCCGTCGCCACCGCAACATGCTGTTCGCACCGCGCTCGTCGGCGAGCCGAGCCGAGTACCCGTCAACGTCGAAGTTGGCCTCCAAGAACGTCACCGCTCGCTGCAGGGTCGTGCCCGATAGCCAGGCGTCATCGTCGGGGAACATCACATAGCGTCCGCGCGCCTCGGCGAGGCCACGGTTGCGGCCCAGCGACACGCCCGTTCGCTCACACGGCACGTGGCGAATCAGGAGGCTGTCGCGAAAGCAGTCGACGACATCGGCGGTTGCGGCGCCGTCGCTCTGGTCCACGACGATCACCTCGAGCTGGACGAGCTCCGCCTCGCGCTCAACCGATGCCAGCAGTCGGGTCAGCTCCGCCGGGCGACCGATCGTCGAGACCACCAGCGACACCGACGGGGCCGACCGCAGGTCGATGAGGGTTGGTCGTGGGGCTCGACGGCTGCGGATCATCTCCGGGACGGTCCGCGCCGCGATCGAGAAGTCTTGGCGAAGACTCCAGCTCTCCACATAGTCGGCGTCGAGGCGCGCCCGCTCGGGGTAGCCGACCGCCTCGTGGCCCGATACCTGCCAGAGCCCGGTCAAGCCGGGGTACGCCGCGTAGTAGGACGGGAGGTACTGCTCGTAGCGGGCCGCCTCATCGGGCACGACCGGCCTGGGTCCGACGAGGCTCATCTCCCCGCGCAGGACGTTGACGAGTTGGGGCAGCTCGTCCAAGGACGTGCGCCGCAAGAACCGGCCGAGTGGCGTGATGCGAACGTCGTCCTCGATCGCCAGCTTGAAGTCGTTGTCTCGGTGCTGCTGGGCGAGGTCGGGTTGAGCGGCGAGCCACGACTCGGCGTCGCTCCGCATCGTGCGGAACTTGTAGATGACGAACAGCTCACCCCCGCGGCCGACCCGGTATTGGCGGAACAGGCTCGGGCCGGGAGAGGTCACTCGCACCGCCACCCCAATGACGAGGAGCAGCGGCGCGAGGAGCAAGAGGATTCCTGCGGCAACGACACGATCGCCGGACCGCTTCACGACGAGGCGCCAACCCCGGTACCGGCTGAACGCGCTCGGCTGGGGGGCGACGGTCGCCTCCAGTGGAGTCGCTTTGGAGGTGAGGGTTTCCACGACCGGGTCCGTTCCGGCGTCCGTCCCTCGCACGCCAACGAACCAGTGCCCGAAACGCACCGCAGAAATACAGCGACGGCCGGATCATCACCCGACCGTCGCTGCTGGTTGATCTCGATGTGGGCCCGTCCGGGCCGTCCCGCTATCTGGCCTTGCGGAGGCTGTCGAAGATGTTGATCCGACCCTTGTCGGTGTCGCCGCCGTCCTTGTCCGCGCTGTCTCGGATCCACTTGCGTACGTCACTCGGCTTAGGGTCGGGATCGAGCTGGTACAAGAGCGCGGCCTGCCCGGTCACGACCGGTGCCGCCATCGACGTACCGCTCCAGGTGCCATAGCCACCTCCCGGTAGCGCGCTGGTCACATCGACGCCGGGGGCGGAGACGTCAACCCACTTCCCCCGCGAGCTGAAGGTCGCTGATCCAGATCCGCCGTGGTTGAACGCCCCGACCGACACCACGTCCTTCTCCGCAGCGGGGTACCGCTTGGCGCTGCCGCCGTCGTTGCCAGCGGCGGCCACGACCGTCACGCCCTCGGACTTGGCGTCCTTGAGCGCCTCTTTCAGGAGCTTCGACTTCGGCTTCGTGGCGGTGCCGAAACTCAGGTTGATCACGTCCGCACCGTCCTCGACGGCCATGTTGATCGCCTCGGCGATGAGCGTGACATCGCCTTCGCCGTCGTCGTTCAGCGCTCGGTAGCCGACGATCTCTGCGTCGGGGGCGAGGATGTGGATCACGCCGGCGACGTGGGTGCCATGTCCGAACGCTTCGTCCGCGACACCGTCGCCGTCGTCGTCGACGCCGTTCCGGCTCTCGGAGACGTCGGCGTCGTCGTCGACCAGATCCCAGCCGGCCCTGGCCCGTCCCTCGAAATGGGGGTGAGAGACATCCAGCCCGGTGTCGATCACCGCGACCACGACACCGTCGCCGGTCGTCGACTGATGGATCTCGTCGAGACGCAAGGCTTCGCTCCAGCCGCCGAGGTCGGCTTCGGCGGCACCGACGACTTCGGTGGCCGGCCAGGCGTACCAGTGGTCGTCGCCGGCCCGCTCAACCTCGTAGTCCTCCACCCACGCGACTCGGCGATCCTTCTCGAGATCCTTCTCGAACTTCTTCCCAGGATCGACGACCTCGATCACGTACACACCGCGGCTTGCGATCAGCGTGTCGACCACCGCGAAGTCGTGCTCGTCGGCGAGATCCTCCACTTCGCCGCTGGTGACACGGATCACCAGCATCTCGGGCTCGTCGCTCTTCTTCGCTGCGGCGGGATTCGCCAGCGCGACGGTCATGACCATCGCAGCGAGCAGAACAGAAACAATTCGGCGCATCATGCTCCTTCGGGTTGGCCGGCGCCCACATGGTGAAACGCGGCCCAATGAAACGGATGGGGGTGGCGGAGAGCGACCATCGATCGGGCTCGACGGACCGCTTCCGCAGACGACTCGCCGGCACGCAATGCCTCGTGCAGGTGCACCATGAACTCCAAGGTGATCTGGTCGTCGACCGGCCACGCCGCTGCGATCACCGCAGAGGCACCGGCAGCGAGGAACGCACGAGGAAGTCCACCGATCGGCGAGGCCTCGTGGGCGACGGCATCGATGCCCACATCGCACGCGCTCAGGATGACGATCTGGCCGTCGAGACGCAGCGCCTCGGCACGGGTCGCAGTCAGCCACAGATCTCCCAGGCGGATCGCGGAGTACCGGGGGTTGTCGGGGCGGTGAAGACCGTGGGCAGCCAGGTGCACAATCCCCGCCGACGGCAAGGCAGCGACCAAAGCCTCATGGCTCGCATCGTTGCCGATCCGGAGCACCGCGCCATCGTGGACAGCAGCGACTCGACGCGCCTCTTCCCCGACCGCCGGTGCCTGCATGTCCGGCACACCGAAGACGACAACGCCCGAGGCCGGACGACGATGTGCGAGCGAGTCCGCCAGCCCAACCGAAGGGGCGACGGACAGCACCCGGTCCCGGTTCGCTGCGAATGCGTGGAACGGAACGCCGGCGAGGATCCCATCGGCGACGACCACCACCGGCTCGGCCTGCGCAAGTCGATCAGCGATCGGGGCCCACAGCAGCTTCTCCACCTGCCGGATCGCTTCGACACTGAGCAGCTGCAATTCGTCCCCGTGCCGGTCAGCGAGGCCCGGAACCACCATGCGGCGCCAGTGCGCGGCGAGATCGCCGACCGCCCGGTCGACGTCGCCATCGGTTGCCGTCAGCGCAAAGCGCGACCATGTCCCGGCACGTCGGAGCAGACCGACGAAGCCCTCGAGGCTCCGCTGGAACACCACCACGGTCTGGTCGCTGCCGGTGCCGACGTCGGTCGCGCTCGCATCCCGCTGCTCGAGGCCACGAATCTCCTCGCGGACCTGCTCCGTGGCCATCGCCGGGAGCCGCAGGAGGTCGGTATAGAGGTCGTCGAGGCGATGCGGTCGCGTCGTTCGCGGCATCGGGGGCGCATGGCGGTGCAGCGGTCTCGCCTGGTCGGCGATCTCCGCAGCGCGGGCGAAGTCACCCAGCTGCTCGCACAGGGTCGCGAGCAGCACGGCTGGCGCTCGCCGGTCGCCGGCGATCGAGTCACGCAGCAGTTCGGAGGGGGCCGACGACCGGATGCCGTCGACGATGTCGACGGCGACCTGGGCGTGGGCGAACGCGTCAGCAGAACGCCCCTGATCGTGGGCATGCGATGCGAGCGCGAATGCCACCCGCCAATCCAGATGCGGCGACCCCAGCGGGGCGGCCAGATCTTCGGCCGCTCGCAGGTGAGACTCGACATCGTGTCCCAGACCCGCAACCCGAAGGTGGGCGAAGGCGGCATCGGCGGGCCGTTCCTCGGGGTCGAGCAGGTCGAGGGCGGCGAGGGCGTGCTCGATCGGGTCGTCGTCGACGTCGCTCAAGGCCAGAAGGCAGCGCGCGACCATCGGTTGATCCCCGACGCTCTCGAACAGCGCGATCGCCCGTCCCAGCGCGCGGCTGCCCTCATCTCGCCGCTGCTGACGGCCGAGCGCGATGCCGAGTCCGAACGACGCGTGGGCGAGCTCGGTGTCCAGACCCATCGTTCCGCTCGACTCGGCCACCACCGTGTAGCCGGCGATCGCCTCCTCGACGAGCCCGAGGCTGAGATGGACGAAGGCGCGGGCGGCGAGGGCCCGGACCCGCTCTGGACCGGCGTCGAGGCGCGTCATGGTCGTCGCCGCCTTCTGCAGGAGCGAGAGGGCATCGTCCCAGCGCCCAGCTCGCAGCGCGATCGTCCCTCGACGGCTCTGGCACTTGGCGACCTCGAATGCGTCGCCGCGCGCATCGAAGCGGCTCTGAACCACCAAGAGCGTTCGGTCCGCCTCGGCGAGCCGCCCCGCGTTCATGAGTTCGATGCCCAGGATCGCCTGCGCCCGATTGGCGTCGTCGTCGAGTCCCAGCCGGCCATAGGCCTCGCTCGCGGCTTCGAGACGAGTCGAGGCTTCGGCGTGACGGCCGAGGTAGCCCAACGCCGTGGCGGTGTTCTCGTCGAACGCTGCGCGTGTCCGCTGAACGCTCTCGTCGTCAGGATCGAGTGCGCCCGTGTCGATCAGGCGGGTGATCTCGGCCAACGCGGCCTGCCCGGTCTCGATTCCTTCTCGATGCCGACCGCAGTCACCGAGGGCGTGGATCCGGCCAAGACCGGTCCGGAGGGCGTCGAAGGACCGCCCGGCGGACCGAAAGCCAGCCGCGGCGGCATCGATCCGCTCGATCGCACCCTCGAGATCGCCCAGCTGAACCAACACGCGTGCGTGGCGGTAGTCGAGGTCCGGGATCGGGCCGAATCGGCCGGCGTCAACGAGTGCCCGCCGGACTCGACGGTGGTGCTCATCAGCGGCACCCAGCTCGACCGGAGCCGCCGCGAGCGAGGCTTCGACCGCGGCGGCGAGGACGTCATCGGACCCGGTCGACGCCGCGCCGACGACCACCGCCAGGTCGTCACTGGCGACCGACATCACCGGACCGCCAGGTCGAGACGGAAACGATGATGGGCCGCCGCGACGCTCACGACCTCTCCATCGGGGAGGCCGTAGGTGAGCGTCGTCCCCGCGGCCAGACCGCGAACTCCGGCCAGAGCCGCCGCTCGCCGGCTGTCGTAGTCCGGCTCGCGAACGACATACGAGTCGATCAGACTCGACGCGATGTCGTCGACTCCGGACCGGTGATGCTCGGCGAAGATCTTCCGGAGCTCGTGTCGCAACGATGGCGGCGGCTCCTCAGCCAGCGGGAGCGCGTCTCCAGCGTCGAGGAGGGCATCGACGGTCGGGAGCAGCGAGGGCGGAAGCTCACGCAACATCGCGTCGGCCTCGGCCTGACCGAGTCGTCGACCGAGTCGCTCGTTGCGCCCGTTCGATTCGCTCATGCCACACCCTCCATGTCGGACGCGAGGAGCGTCCTCAAGCGGCCGAGGCACCGTGCCCGCACCGGCCCGATGCTCCCCACCGGACGCCCCAGTCGAGAGGCGATGTCCTCGTAGCTGGGTTCGGCCGGATCGAAGAAGAGGGCCGTGACCAGGGTGCGACAGGGCTCGCCGAGCTGCTGCACCGCTTGGTAGACCCACATCGGTTGCTCGATCGCGGGGTCGTTGACCGCGACATCGAGTTGCGTCTCGTCGTCGATGATCGGCGCTTCTCGGCGACCTCGTTCGCGCACGCGCCACGATTGTCGGCGGGCGACCGTCGCCAGCCACGCCCCGACCCGATCGGAGTCCTCCAGCCGATCAAGGCTGCTGAGCAGCGCCGAGAACGTGGTCTGCACCACGTCGGAGGCGGCGTCCACATCAAGCCCTTCACGCCGGGCGATGTGGAACGCGAGTCGTTCATACCGGGCGACCAGCAGCTCCCACGCGTGCGCATCGCCGGCGCGACACGCGGCGAGCAAATCTCGATCGGGCGCGGTCGCCAGGTCGGCATGCCGGTGGCCCCTCAGCCGGTGCTCGGTGTCGGTCATCGTGTCCCGCTCCGTCCCTCTCACGGTCGCCGTGGACGCCAGTAGTAGCGAAGCGACCGCAGGGCGTACTAGGGCGCTGGAGCGAAATGAGCCGAATTACTCAGACTCGTTGAGCCAGACGAACTGGCGGTTCAGGCAGCGAGCCAGAGCACAAGGCCCAACTGACCCAGATGGTCGGTGGCGTGGACCAGCGCACGCCCGCCGGGGGCGGGCGTGACGAACCGGTTCCAGGCGAGGAGCGCGTCAGACGCGAGGAACAGCGCCCCGCCGAGCGCCGCCGTCGGCTCTGCGGTAGCCGCACCCAGCGTGGCCATGGTCGCGGCGAGAATGCCGAAGACCATGACCCCGACCGAGACGACGCGTCCCTGATCTCTCGCGCCGGCGAGGATCTGCGGCACGGCGCCGAAGCCAACACCGACGATGAGTAGACCAGCCATGATCTCGGCCCCGAGGTCGAGCGTGCCGGACTGCAGAAACGCGGTGATGTAGAGCACGTGGGCGACCATCAGGGCGAACACACCCGCCTCGAACCGGGCGTCGGGGGTGGAGAGCACGACGTCGCCGACGAGGGCCGCCCCGAGGGCCGCGATCACGAGCCCGCGCACGATGCCGTCGCTCGCGTCGATCGACAGCGCCGCGCCGATCAAGGCGATGATGACGAGCGGCTTGGAGATGAACTCGACGCTGACGCGCGCCTTGCTGACCCCCCACCAGTCGATCACCGCGGCGATGCCCGCGAGCACGAGGAGGACGGCGGTGGGCGCGTTCACTGTCAGATCGCAGCGGCGATCGCGTCGGCGAACGAGGCGCCGTCCTGGATCAGCGTCTTGTACTGCATGACGTGCCGTGGCCGATTGAACCCGAGCACGCCGACGAGCTTTCCGCCCCGGCCGTACAACATGGCGAAGCGCCGCTCCTCGAGCGACCCGGTGGCGAGATGGGTCTCGTCGTCGGCGCGCACCCGGCCGGCCAGCTGGATCTTGCGGTCGTACTGATCGGACCAGAACCACGGCACCGGCTCGAACGGCGTGGCGGCGTCGTCGTCGACGAGGAGTCGCTCCGCGGCATGGACCCCTTGTTCGATGGCGTTGTCCCAGTGCTCGACGCGCATGACCTCGTCGAACCGCCCATTGGGCCAGCGGGCGACATCGCCCGCCGCGGTGACGCCGGGGGCGGCGAGCATCGTGGCGTCGCACACGACCCCGTTGTCGATGGTCAAGCCCGAGCCCTCGAGCCACTCGGTGTTGGGGATCACGCCGATGCCGACCACGACAACATCGGCGTCGATCACCGCACCGTCGGTCAACACCACGCGGGCGACGCGTCCTTCGTCGGCTTCGAGCCGGTCGACGCCGACACCGGTGCGGAGGTCGACCCCGTGCTCGAGATGCACGTCGGCGCAGACCTGGCCCATCTCCTCGCCGAGCACGCGACCGAGCGGGGTCGGCAACGCCTCGATCATCGAGACCTCGAGGCCCCGGCCTCGACAGGTCGCGGCGACTTCTGCCCCGATGAAACCCGCACCCACGACGACGACGCGACTCGGGCCGTCGTCGAGCTCGGCTCGGAGCGCGAGCGTGTCGTCGAGGCTGCGCAACACGTGGACGCCGGCCATGGCCTCGGTGCCGGGAAGGGTTCGACAGCGAGCGCCGGTCGCGATCAGCAGCCCGTCGACGGTGTCGTCGCCGTCGCTGGTGGACAGCACCCGGCTGGCGAGGTCGAAGCCGGTGGCCTGGACGCCCGGCCGGAAGTCGAGATCGAGCTCATCCCATTTCTCGGGCTTGGTGAGCGCGATGCGGTCGACGTCCCAGTCGCCGGCCAGCACCTGCTTCGAGAGCGGCGGCCGGTCATAGGGGCGATACGGTTCGTCGCCGAGCAGGACGACTCGTCCGTCGTAGCCGCGCCGGCGCAGGGCCTCCACCGCGCGGATACCGGCGAGCGAGGCGCCGACGATGTGGATCGATTGTCGAGCCATGCGGCCCGATCAGTCCTCGATCGAGATGGCCTGCTTGGGGCAGCGCTGGACGCACTCTTCCATGCGCTCACGATCGCTGTCGTCGGGGTTCTCGTTGAGGACGTACAGGAAGTCATCGTCGCGGACCTCGAACACGTCGGGCGCGATCTGCATGCAGATGGCGTTGCTCTCGCAGAGATCGAAATCGACCACGATCTTCATTGGATGTCCTCCCCGGGACGGCACTTGCTCGGCTGGACTCTAGAGCATGGAGGGGGCCCCGCCGAAGCGGCCCCGGCGTGGCCCGATCTGAGCATGGGTGTATTTCTGGCCCAGCCGTCGCGCACCGGTGACGGTATGTCGACTCTCTTCACCCGATTCGAGCGTGCGGCCGAGGCGTGGCCGACGGCGCGCGCGGTGGTCGACGTGGACTCGACGACGACGTACGGCGACCTCCTCGACCGGACCCGTCGCCTCGCGACAGGACTCCTTGACCACGGCGTCAGACGGGGACAGCGGGCCGCCTTCGCCCTTCCGAAGCAGGCGGACACGATCGCCTTGATGCTCGCCGTGAACGCGGTCGGGGCGACGTTCGTTCCCCTCGACCCGACCGCTCCGGTCCGACGGCGCCATGCGATGCTCGACGCGGCCAAGCCGCAGATCTTCGTCCGGGAGAACTCGCTCGACCTGGCGGCGGGAGGCGACACCTGGCCTGGGCCAGTCGTCGCGATCGAGGACCTCATCTCGACCGGCCGAACGCCCTCCCCCGACCGAACCTCGAACAGCACCGCGTACCTGCTCTTCACGTCGGGGTCCACGGGACTGCCAAAGGGCGTTCCGATCTCGAACCGAAACGTGCTCGCCTTCGTCGACTGGGCAAATGCACACTTCGACGTCCAGCCCGGTGATCGGCACTCAGCGCATGCTCCGCTGTTCTTCGACCTCGCAATGCACGATGTCTTCGGCTCGCTCAGCGCAGGTGCGGAGATCCACATCGCCTCGACCGAGCACGATCTCCTCCCAGCGACCTTCGTCGATGTGATCGCCGATCGTGGCCTGACCCAATGGTTCTCGGTGCCGTCGGTCCTTCGCGCCGTCGCCGGCTACGACGGGCTGGCGGGCCGCGACCTGCCGAATCTCCGCCGGGTGCTGTGGTGTGGAGAGGTCCTGTCGACACCGACGGTGCACTACTGGATGCGTCATCTACCGGGACGGCGTTTCACCAATCTCTACGGACCGACCGAGACCACGATCGCCAGCACGTATCACGACGTGCTCGAGTGTCCCGAGCCAGACGCTCCACCGATCCCCATCGGACGGCCGTGTGCGGGAGAGACGGCGACCGTCGTCGGCCCCGATGGCGATCCCGCCCCGATCGGATCGATCGGCGAGCTCCACATCGGCGGCGTCGGCCTCAGCGACGGCTACTGGCAAGACCCGCTCCGTACCGACGAGGCCTTCGTGCACACGGCGACCGAGCGCCGGTATCGAACAGGCGATCTGGCCCGGCAAGACCACGACGGGGTCCTGCACTTCGAGGGGCGACGGGACCGTCAGGTGAAGTCGCGAGGCCACCGCATCGAACTCGACGAGATCGTTGCCGGACTCGCCATGATCGATGAGCTCGACGACGTCGCAGTCGTCGCGCTCCAGTCATCCGGTTTCGACGGCACCCAGATCGCGGCGACCTACGTCGTCAACGACGAGGCCGAACCGCTCTCGCCTGCCCGGCTCCGCCAGATGCTGCGAGGCCACCTCCCGAGCTACATGATTCCCAGCCGCTGGCTACCGGTCGACACGATCCCGACCACCGCGAACGGGAAGATCGATCACCGGGCGGTCGCCGAGCTCTTCGAACCGTCGACGCGGACCGAGGTGGCCCGATGACCCCGGCGGCGGCGATCGAGTTCCTGGAGACGCATCTGGCCGTCGAGGACATCGACCCGGACACCGACCTGGTGAACGAAGCCGTCCTCGACTCGCTCGGTTTCATGACACTCTTCGAACTGCTCGAGGAACTCCATGGCGTCACCGTGGGCTTCGATGACCTCGACCTCGACCGATTCCGGACTCCGGAGCGCATCGCCGCCTTCGTCCGAGCGCGAACCGACGAACGATGACCTCACCCTTCGACCCGACGGTGACCAACCGCGAGCACTATCTGGTGGATGAGGTCGTTGCCGAGTACACGGCCTCGGACCGTCTCAACGAACCCGAGAAGCAGATCATCGCCAACCATGCTGACGAGTTCCGCGGCGCGGTACTCGACCTCGGAGTCGGTGGAGGACGGACCTCCAGCCATCTCATGGCGACCGCTTCCACCTACGTCGGTTTGGACTTCTCGCCGGCCATGGTCGAGGCCTGTCGGCGTCGCTACCCCACCGGAACCTTTGTACGCGGCGATGCGTCGGATCTTCACACATTCGGCGACCACACCTTCGACGTGGTGCTGTTCAGCTTCAACGGCATCGACACTGTCGATCATCCAACCCGCCTGCGCATCCTCGCCGAAGCGAGACGAGTTCTGGTCCCCGGTGGGCTCTTCGTGTTCTCGTTCCACAGTCGAGACGCCCGCGGCCACATCAAGGCACTCCGACTCACGACACGACCGACGCTGGCCTGGGCCCGAACCCAGATGCGCAACGTCGCGAGCTGGTGGCGGGTCCGCGGCGGGCAGGTCGAGACCGACGAGTACGCCCTCTGGAGTGATCCCGAAGCCGGACCGGGTTGCCTCACCTACTTCATCACCAAGCTCGACCAGTTCGATCAGCTGATCGCAGCAGGGTTCGACGAGATCTCGATGTACGACTTCAACGGACGTCCCGTCGTGGTCGAAGCGCCGGACCGGCGGAGCTTCTGGTTCTACGTGACATGTCGACCAACTTCGACGTCGTCGAGCTGAGCCCGGAACACCTCGGCGGGGCGTTCGACCTGTGGGGCGAGTTGTGGGGTGGGGGGCCGAAACGCAACCGCGCGTACGCAGAGTGGAAGTTCGTCCACAACCCGGCGCCGATGACGGCCCGGATAGCAGCGGCACGCGTCGACGGGCGAATCGTCGGGCTGGCGGCGGCCCATGGCTCGCGCTGGCGACTCGATGGCCACGATCTCGTGATCCCGATCGTCGGCGACCTGGTCGTGGACCGGCACCGGGCACCCTCGACCACCTTCGTCGCGCTACTCGAGCGCCTCGCTGAGCGACTGGCGTCCGACGGGCATCGACTGATGGTCGACCTCGCGCAGGGTTCCTACGTCCCCACGATGCTCATGCACAGGTGGCGGGCGACCACACCCCGTACCACCGCACGACGGACGGGGCCTCCGATGCGCCGAACGCGACTGGGGCGCTCGATGGGCCCGTTCGGGCAGCTGGACCGTCAGCGCATCGCCGACCTCACCGTGTCGCGTCCACGCTCTGGTTCTGAGTGGACTCGCCGACTCGCCGAGGATGGGGCCGTCGACGCGATCGAACCGGTCCGCGATCAGGCGTTCTGGCGATGGCGACTGGCGAACCCGCTGGCCGACTATCGCGTGGTGGAGTTCGCTGGGCCGGATCATCAAGCCTCAGCGCTGTTGGCGATCAACCGGCCGACCTGCCATCTCGGCATCGCCCATCTGGTCGAGTGGACCGGAACTCGTGCGGGTCGGCTGGGCCTCCTCCGGGCCCTCGACCCCGTCGCTCCCCCCGAATTGATCGCGTGGCCGCGACACCTTGACGACGTCGACCTTCTCCATGATGCCGCGTTCGAGATCGACCAGCCGAGCGGTCGGCTCGTTTCCGACGCCAAGCGCCCTGCGGTGCTGGTCCGCTCCCTCCACTCCTCGACTGCGTCGTGGGGCGATGGCTCGCCTGCGGATCCACTCAGTCGCTGGGCACCACCAGTCATCGCCTTCGACGAACACTGATTCGACGAACCCCGGCAACCACTGAACGGTTGGTGTCAGGTACGAAGTGTTCGGAGGGTGGGCGACGAGTCGACCGGTCAGACGCTAGGTCGCTGCTTGACGTCGATGCCGAAGGTCTCGCGCACCTTGGCGTCGATGTCGGGGGCGATGTGGTCGGGCCAGTGGTTCTCGAGCAGCTCGGTCGTGCGCTCGTGGGCGCGGACGAGCTGGTCCTTGCCGCCGGCATCCATCCAGTTGTCGGGCGTGTCTCGATCGCCGATGTCGGGGTAGATGTACTCGCGCTGCATCAGCTCGAGGGTCTGGTCGCTGCCGAGGAAGTGGCCGGCGCCGGTGACCACGTCCTGGATGACCTGGGTCGAGAGGGTCTCGGCGTTGACCTCGATGCCACGAACGGTGCGGTTGATCGAACCGAGCATGTCGTTGTCGATCACGAGCCCTTCGAACGAACAGGCGAGCAACGAGGCGAGCATGCCGGCCGACTCGTAGACGATGTTGGCGCCGGCGTGGCCGGCGAGGGCGATGTTGAGCCCCTTCTCGTAGCCGGCCTGGGCGTCGGGGACCTTGGAGTCGGCCATGCCCGCGGCGACACCGGACGGCAGGCCGAGCCAGTTGGCGACCTGGGCCGCCGCGGCGTTGAGCACGCCTTCCTCGCCCGAGCCGCCGCTCATCGCGCCGGTGCGCAGGTCCGAGACGAACGGCCACAAACCCATGATGCAGGGGTGGCCCGGCGACATCAGGTTGACGGTGGTGAGCCCGGCGAGACACTCCGCGAGCGCCTGGGCGAGCGAACCAGCGAGGGCCGCGGGTGAGGTCGCGCCGGCCTGACCGGCCGACAGGAGGTTGATCGGCATGCCGCACTCGACCTGGGCGACCATGCACTTGATCGACTCCTCGGCGAAGCGCATCGGCGGTACGACGAACGTGTTGTTGGCGGCCAGGATCGGCCGCTTCCGGAACTCGCCCTCGCCGCCCATCATCATGTCGAGCATGTCGACGGTCTCATAGACGTGCGGCTTCTCGAACCACGACGTGCCGACCGGCTTACGGCACGACGCGATCGCTCCGTACGCGGTGTTGAGGTCGAGCAGTCGGCTGTCTTCGTGGTTCCGAGCCACGACCGTGCGGACGTAGAAGTGGATGTTGTCGAGCGCATCGACGAGGCGGCCACAGTCGTAGACGTCGTCGCCGGTCGAGTGCCGGAACGAGTTCGACGGATAGTCGTACATGAGCACCGCAGCGCCGCCGGTCCCGAAGTGGACCTTGTCGCCGCCGACCTCGATCGACTTCGACTCGTCCCACGCGTGCCAGATGAACTCCTTGGCCGCGGTCTGGATCGCCTGCTCGACGATCGCCTTCGGGTAGTAGAGCCGGTCGCCTTCCATGCGGCCGCCGGCCGCGGTGACGACCTCGATGAAGTCCGGGATCGGCGAGCCCATGCCGACGTTCTCGAGTAGCCAGATCGCCGCGTCGTAGACCTGCTGAAGGTCGGCCTCGGTCAGGGGCTTGTACAGCCCGCCGGGTAGACCGGGACGAACCGGGCGCATGTCCTGCTGGAGCGGCGCCTGGCGAGCGGCGATGCGGCCGGCACGACCACCGGACCGGCGACGGGCGGGAGCGTCAGTCATCTCGATGCCTCGATTTCGTCGGGCGGCCCTCAGGCCCGGATGGTCTCGTTGGCTGGGTCGTAGGCCGGTTCGGCGAGCACGGTGGCGGTGCGGCGGACACCGAGCATGTTGAGCTCGAAGGTCGAACCGGGCGCCTCGTACTCGGGGGCGACGTACACGAAGCCGAGCGACTTGCCGACCGCGTGGCCGTAGGCGCCGGACGTGCCGATGCCCATGACCTCGCCGTCCGCGCCGTAGGCCGGCTCGTTGCCGATCAGGTCGGACTCGCCGTCCTCGATCTCGCAGTAGACGAGCACCATCGACAGCGGGTCGGCCTGATCGCGGCGAGCGACCGTGGCGTCCTTGCCGATGAAGTCGCCGTCGAAGTCGACGAAGCGTTCGATGCGGGCCTCGATCGGGGTGATCTCGGTCGTGAGTTCCGAGCCCCACGCCTTGTAGCCCTTCTCGATGCGCATCACGTTCATCGCGTAGGAGCCGAAGTGCACCATGCCGTGCGGTTCGCCGGCGGCGACGAGCGCGTCGTACACCTCGCCCATCGACTCGATCGGCATGTGGAGCTCCCATCCGAGCTCGCCGACGTAGCTGACCCGCAGGGCCTTCATGGCGACCCCGGCGACGGTGATCTCCTGCGCGGTCAGCCACCGGAAGGCGGGAGCGTGGAGGTCGGCGTCGGTGAGCGTCTCGAGCACGTCGCGCGAGCGGGGTCCGGTGACGGCGAGGATGCCGTGGCTGTCGGTGACGTCGGTGACGGTGACGTCTTCGCCATCGAGGATGTGGTCGTTGAGCCAGTCCTCGTCGTGGGTCGTGCCCATGATCGCGGAGTTCAGGTAGTAGCGACCCTCGCCGAGGCGGGTGATCGTCATCTCACACTCGATGCCACCCAGGTCGGTGAGCATGTGGACGAGGCGCATGCCGCCGTCCTTGCCCGGGATCTTGTTGGCGCTGACCCGGTCGAGGAGCTTCGCCGCGTCGGCGCCGGTGACCTCGAACTTGGCGAAGGCGGTGAGGTCGGCGATGCCGACCCGCTCGCGGGTGCCCTTGACCTCATCGGCGACGATGCCGAAGGCGTTGCTGCGCTGGAACGTGTGCGACTCGGCCTCGCCGTAGTACTGCGGACGCTCCCAGCCATAGACCTCCTCCCACTGGGCGCCCTTGGCGTCGAGGCGGTCATAGAGCGGGTTGGTCTTCTGCTTGCGGGCCGCGGGGTGGTGCTCACCGGGCGGACGGGTGGCGTACATGAGGTGGTATTCCTCGATCGCCTTGTCGACGGCGAACTGACCGGACGCACCGGCGTGGGTGCCGAAGCGGCGGGGATCCATGCCGCGCACGTTGATCTCGGTCTGGCCGTGCACCATCCACTGGGCGAGGTACTTGCCGGCGCCAGGACCCTGGGTGATGCCGATCGATGCGCCGCTGCAGTGCCAGTAGTTGCGCAGCCCGGCCTGGGGTCCCATGAGGTAGCCGGAGTCGGGCGTGTGGGTGATCGGTCCGGAGACGACCTTCTTGATGCCGCTGTCGGCCCACGCCGGGACGCGGTCCAGGGCGACCATCAGGCAGTCGGCGATGACGTCCATGTCCGGCGGGGTCAGGTAGAAGTCGAGGTTCCAGTCGATGCCGTCGACGCCGTAGGTCTGGGCACCGGCGGTCTCGTAGGGGCCGATGAGGATGCCGTCGATCTCGCGGCGGTAATACGAGGACGAGATCGGGTCGCGGGTGACGGGGATCTCGAAGTCGAGCGCCTTCATCGCGTCGAGCGGCTCGGTGATGATGTATTGGTGGATCACCGACACGATCGGCACGTCGATCCCGACCATCGCGCCGAGCTGCGGGGCGTAGTGGCCGGCGGCGTTGACGACGTGTTCGGCGACGATGCGGCCCTGTTCGGTGATGACCTCCCAGCGCCCGTCGGGCAGCTGGTTCATGTCGGTGACACGGTTGTTGCGGACGATCTCGGCACCGAGCTGGCGGGCGCCCTTGGCCATCGCGTTGGTGACGCCGGTCGGGTCGGCCCAGCCGTCGTTGGGGGTCCAGAGCGCGGACTGGACGTCGTCGATGTTCTCCATGAGCGGGTTGAGCTCTTGGATCTTGTCCTTGCCGACGATCTCGTTCTCGATGCCGAGCTGGTCGAGTTGGGCGCTGACCTGGCGATGCCAGAGCACGTCTTGGTCCGAGACGGCGAAGCGCAGGGCGCCGCAGCCGTGCCAGCCCGACGACAGGCCGGTCTCTTCCTCGATCTTGGGATACAGCGAGATGGCCTCTTGATGGACCTTCGCCATGTTGAGATCGCCGATGAAGTTCGGCACCAGGCCGGCGGCGTGCCACGTCGACCCGGAGGTGAGCTCACCCTTCTCGACCAGGACGGTGTCGGGACCCCAGCCCTCGTGGGCCAGGAAGTACAGCAGGCCGACGCCCATGGCGCCGCCACCGATGATCACGACGCGCGCTTCATCCCTCACGGTTGATTTCCCCTCAGTTCTGTGATGTGCAGATCGTGACGCTCACTCACCCACGACCGCCCCGCGGCGCGTGTTTCACTGAGTGGAACGTTCCGTTCTCTGACTGTTAGTCTATCTAACGTCATGCAGGCGATCGACCGCGCGTTCACCGTTCTTCGAGCCCTGGCCTCTCGACCCGGCACCTCGACGCTCGCCGACGTCACCCGCGAGGCGGGCCTGCCCAAGTCGACCGTGCTGCGACTGCTGATCGCACTCGAAGACCAGGGCGCGGTCCAGACCGTCGGTGGTCGCTACGCGATCGGGCCGGGCCTCGCCGCGCTGTCGCACCAGGGTGCCCCCGTGAGCGCGCTGAAGGAGGTCGCCCGACCCCACATCGTGGAGTTGGCCGACCTCCTGCAAGAGAACGTGTCGCTCACGATCGCCGACGGCGACGCCACCCTCTACATCGACACCGCCGTGGCGGAGAGCTCGGTGATGGTGCAGGACTGGACCGGCGAGCGCCTCCCGTACCACGCCTCCGCGGGCGGGCTGGCGTTGATGGCCACCTGGACCGATGCCACCATCCGGGCCCACGTCGCCACCGGACTCGTGCCCTACACCCCGAGCACCGTCGTCTCGCTCAAAGGCGTGCGCCAGAAGGTGCTCGAGGCCCGAGCCGGCACGGTCTGGACCCAGCAGGAGTTCAGCGAGGACGTCAACGGCGTCGGCGCCCTGATCGTCGGGCCCGACGACACCGCCGTCGGCGCCCTCAACGCCTACGGCCCCGACTACCGCTTCCCGGGCGAGCGCGACCTCGACGAGATCGGCGCCGCCGTGCAAGCGACCTGTCGGGCGATCGGCGAACGCCTCGCCTGACTCAGCGGTGCCGGGTGCAGACGCCCGAGCGGGAGATCGTCAGGTCGCCGCACACCGAACACGACGTGGTGACCGGAACGGTCGCAGGCGTGGCGAACATCCGGTTGGCGAGGTAGCCCAGGACCGGGCCGACGACGAGGGCCACGACGGCACCGAGGATGCCGGCGACGATCACGGCGGGCACGATCAGCAGAAGGCTGAAGGCCACCGAGAGGCCGATGTCGTCACTCCAGCCCTGGGGAACGGTCCGATGGGAGTGGTACCGAGCGGGAGTGTGCTGTGACATGCTCCGAACCTACGGAACCGCCCCGAAACGGGCGGTAAAGACCACCCATCTCGAAGGGGCAGCATGCGAGCAGCGGTACTGCGCAGCGCCGGCGAACCGTTGACCATCGAAGAGGTCGACATCGACGATCCCGGGCCCGGCGAGGTCCTGATCCGCACCGCTGCGGCCGGTGTCTGCCACTCCGACCTCCACTTCATCGAAGGGCTGTACGAGACCCCGATGCCGTGCGTGCCCGGCCACGAATCCGCCGGCATCGTCGAGGCCGTCGGACCCGGCGTCACCTACCTCTCCCCCGGCGACCACGTGATCACCTGCATGTCCGCGTTCTGCGGCGTGTGCCGCAACTGCACCGCCGGCCGACCCGTGCTCTGTGAGAGCAAGGAGACCTGGCGGCCACCGACGGCGTCACCGCGGTTGTCGCAGAACGGCGAACCGTTCGTGCAGCTGTACAACCTCGGCTCCTACGCGGAGCAAATGCTCGTCCACGAACGCGCCTGCGTGCAGGTGCGCGACGACATGCCCCTCGACCGCGGAGCGCTCATCGGCTGTGCGGTGATGACCGGCTTCGGCGCGGTCACCAACACCGCCCGCGTACCCGTCGGCGCGAGCGTCGCCGTGATCGGTTGTGGCGGCATCGGCTTGTCGGCGATCAACGGTGCGGCCATCGCCGGCGCCGGCAGGGTCATCGCGATCGACGTCAGCCCGGCCAAGCTCGAGACGGCGCTGACCTTCGGCGCCACCCACACGATCGACGCCTCCACCGAAGACCCCGTGCGCGCCGTCCGCCAGCTCACGGGTGGCGGCGCCGACTACGCGTTCGAAGCGGTCGGCATGAAGTCGACCTCCGAGCAGGCGTACGAGATGGTGCGCTACGGCGGCACCGCGGTCGTCATCGGCATGGTGCCCCAGGGGCAGAAGCTCGAGATCGACGCCGAAGCGCTGCTGATGGAGAAGACCCTCACCGGGTCGAACATGGGCTCGAACCGCTTTCGCGAGGACATGCCCCAGCTCGTCGAGTTCTACCTCGACGACAAGCTGCACCTCGATGCGATGGTCACCCAGCGGGTACGGCTCGGAGAGATCAACGAGGCGTTTGCAGCGATGAAGTCGGGCGAGGTCGCCCGCAGCGTCATCGTCTTCGACTGACCTCGGGCTCAGCCCACGATCGAGTCGGTGAGCACATAGACCCCGGACACGGCCGCCCCGAACCCGAACGCGCAATCCCACCGGTCGTCGAGGTACTCCACGAACGCGAAGCCGTCGAAGACGACGACCTCGAACGCACAGTCGAGCCCGTCGAAGGCGTCCGGGTCGACGTCGTCGCTGTCGAACACGAAGCGGTTGCCGTCCAAGGCCAGTTCGACCGGCTCGATCCAGGCCTGGTTGTAGCCCGGCGCTCCTCGGTGGTTCTGGATCTCGACGACCGCGCTCACGCCGTCCTCGAGCGCGGAGATCCCCAGATAGCCGGCCGGGCCCCAGGCGTCGTCGTCGCCCTCGCCGAACGGCGGGAACTGGTAGCGGTACTCGCCGGACCGAACGGTGGGATCGAAGACCGCCGGCTGCTCGTCGACGCCGTCGTAGGTCAGCTCGAGGGTGAGATCGTTCCAGGACCCCGTGAGCGGGATCGAGCGGTCACCGGTGTCGTTGAACGCCAGCGTTCCGGTGACGCTGCCGTCGAGCGCGAACTCGTGCAGCACGACGAGATCCGAGGCCGGGCGGACGTCACCGATGATCGGAATCGGCTCGCCAACCGCGTCGTAGACCAGCTCTCCGAACAGAAACCGGTCCTCCTGGGCGAGCCAGACGCTGATCGCGATGTCGCCGTCGATCGTGCCCGACCAGACCGAACGCACACCCGGCTCGGCGATCACGTCGCTCATCACCGCGGGCTCGGTGGTCGTGGTGGCGGGCGCTTCGCTCGTCGTGGTGGTCGGCGCGGCCGACTCGGTGGTCGTCGTCGGCGCCGACTCGGTCGTGGTCGACGTGGACGAGGTGGACGTTGGATCGTCGTCGACCGGTGCCGCGACCGTCGACCCGTCGGACGAACAGCCGAGGGCCACCAAGGACATCATCACCGTTGCGAGCACCGAGCGCATCCCGCCAGGATCGCACCTCGACGGGACGACGAGCGGTCAGGCCGGTGACTCGCCGTTGGACGGCAGCTCCGGTGCCCAGAAGGCGACGTTGCCGTCGCTGATCCGGGTCCGCTCGCCGTCGAGCGGCTGGACATAGATCCCCGGCACACCGTTCTCGCTCGCGCCGAACACGATGGCGTCGCCGTCCGGCGACCAGAGGCGAGGCGACTCCACGTACTGCCACGCGAAGAACACATAGTTGCGGAAGAAGGTCGCGCTCAGCTGCGCTCGCCCGATCTCACGAACCCCGTTGATGTCGAGCACCCGCCACACGCCGGCGTCGGCGCCGGGCTGCAGGAACAGCAGCGACTCACCGTTGCGGGACCACTCGCCCCACAACGACAGTTCGTTGTTGATCGGGATGCGCATCCCGGTCTCGAGCACGACGATCTCAGAGGCCGCGGTGGACTCCTCGGGCTCCTGTGCGGGAACGGGAGCGCCGACCCCATCGACGATGGCCGGGGCCGGTGCCGCATCGGTGGGTCGGAACGACGCGGTGATGTCGTCGCTGAACTCGACGTTCGGACCGCTGTGGGACAAGAAGAGTCGACTGCCGTCGGGCGAGACGACCAAGCCGGCCTCGGCGCCCACCGGGCCGAGATCGATCCGCTCGCCGGTGTCGACGTCGAGCCGGATCAGCCGCCCGTCGTCGACCTCGTCGACGATCACGATCTCCCGAGTGCCGGGGATCCACGCCGGGGCGAGGAACGACTGCCCCGGCTCCCCCAACGGCTCGACGGTCGTGAGTTCGAGCGGATCCCGCACGAGTTCGAGCGTGCGGTCACGATGCACGACCAGGTCGTCGCCGCCGGGCTCCCATGCGAAGTAGAAGCTCTGGGTGTCGAGACTCAGCTCGGTGGCGAGCTCGCCCTCGTCGGTGAGGATGTCCATCGTCGTTCCCTGCGGACCCGGTCCGAGGGCGGCGATGTAGCGGCCATCGCCACTCCACGAGAAGAAGAAGTAGCCACGGCGGGCGGGGTGCACGAACGCCTCGTCGACGGTGCGGACCACGACCTCGGCCCCGGTGGGCGTCGGCACCAGGGCGACGGCGCGGTCGCCGTCGCGAGACCACGTCGGTTGGGTGGCCTGCCCCTGTGGTTCGTCGGGGGCGACCGCGAGCCGATTGCCTTCTTCGTCGACGATGACCAGGCCGAGGTTCCCGCCGACCGCGATCGCCCCGTTGAAGTCGAACACCTCGGGCAGGGTGGTGGTCGTGGTCGTCGTGCTGGTGGCCGCCGGCTCGTCGTCCTCCGCCGGGAGCGCCAGTGGCAGGTCTTCGGGTGGGACCGAGGTGCACGCCGACACCAGGAGCGCGACCGCAGCGAACAGAAGGGGGGCGAGCCGACGCACCGGGTGACCGTACCGCCCACCGCACCCCTATCGGGACCTAGGTCCCTGGCCGCGGCCGGTCACTCACCCGCACGCTGAGACCACACCCGCAGACCACCAGCGAGGAGTCACCATGTTCCAGGAGATCATCGTTCCGTTGGACGGATCCGAGGAGGCGGCCGAGGCGCTCGGACCGGCGTCGTGTTTCGCTCGGCGAGTGTCCGCTCCGATCCGCATCGTGGCGTTCCATCCGTACGACGCCGACCCCACCGAACTCGAACGAACCGTGCTCGAACAGTCGGAGGCGACCGGTGAGGTCACCCGCGTGGTGGAGGTCGTCCCCATCGCCGACTCGGTCGCCGGTGACCTTCGCCGGCTCGCCGACCGCCATGGCCCGGCGATGATCGTCATGGCATCGCACGGCCGCGGTCGCTCCGCGGCCCTGCTCGGCAGCGTCGCCAACGACATCCTCCACCGTCCCGGCCAGCCGGTGATGCTGATCGGCCCGGGGTATCTCCGCGGCCGCTTCCGCACCCACGGGCCGGCGATCGTGTCGGTCACCGGGGGCGACGACGATGACGTGCTGCAGCTCACCACCGCGCTGTTGGCCGAGACCGATCTCGATCCCTTCGTCGCCAACGTGCTGGATCCACGGGCCAGCCGCGAGCTCGACCTGGCCCGAACCGGGCCGGGGGGATCGGACCTGCCGACCGACAGCGTCGGGGCCGAGCGAGCGGCCGACCGCTTGATGGCATCGAGCGATCGGGAGGCGGTGGACTTCGAGGTCTTCCACGACCGCCACGTCGCCGATGCACTCGTCACCGAAGCGACCGCTCGGCGGGCGAGCGTCGTCGTCATGGCCACCCACGCCCGAACCGGTGTCGACCGGCTCGCGGCGGGAAGCGTGACGGCCGAGGTGGTCCGCCATGCGCCCTGCCCGGTGCTGGTGACCCGGATCGCCGACTGACGTCGACGACCCGAGCGATCAGTCCTCCAGGTGGGGGCGCTGGTTCTGCGGGTCGAACCAGGAGCGGATCGAGGTCGACACCGGCACGCGCTCACCGCCGATGTTGACCTCCCACTCGGCCTCATCGAGCCAGGCCTTGGTGATGCCTTCACCGTCGGGGTGTTCGACGTAGCCCATGGCGCAGCATCGGTCCTGGGTGGCTGACCACATCGAGGACGAGGTCCGGCCGACGACGACGCCGTCGCGGTAGAGCGGCTCGTCGTGGTAGGTGAGCAGCTCAGGATCCTCGATCTTGAACTGGATGAGCCGCTTCGAGCGCGGGGCGTCCTTCTGGGCGAGCAGCGCGTCACGGCCGAGGAAGTCACCCTTGTCCCAGTCGATGGCGAAGCCGAGACCGGCTTCGATCGGGGTGTCCTCGTCGGTGATGTCGTGCCCCCAGTGGCGCATGCCCGCCTCGAGCCGCAGCGAGTTCATCGCGTGGTAGCCGGCGTGAACCAGCCCGTGCTCGGCGCCGGCCGCGACGATCGCGTCGTACACGGCACCGGCGTTGTCGTTGGGCATGTAGAGCTCCCAGCCGAGCTCGCCGACATAGCTCATGCGCAGGGCGAGCACCGGCTGGCCGGCGACCTCGATCCGCTGGCTCCAGCCGAAGGGGAAGCCGTCGTTCGACAGGTCGGCGTCGGTGATCTGCGACAGCACCTTGCGACTGTTGGGACCCATCAGTCCGAGCATCACGAAGTCGTGGGTGACGTTGGTGATGGTGACGTCCTTGCCCTTCGCCGCCCGACGGAGCCAGGTGAAGTCCCGGTTCTCGGCCGCCGCCGCGGTGACGACGAAGAAGGCGTCGTCGGCCATGCGGGTCACGGTGAGATCGGCCTCGATGCCACCCTTGTGGTTGCACCACTGGGTGTAGACGGCCTTGTGGATCGGGGCGTCGATGTTGGCCACCGAGATGTGGTTGAGCACCTCGAGCGCATCGGGGCCCTCCACGCGAGCCTTGGCGAAGGAGGTCTGGTCGAACAAGCCGACGGCCGCTCGCACGCCCAGGCACTCGCGGACCGTGTTGTCGTGCCAGTTATGCTGGCCGTACGAGAACTCGTACTCGCGGGCCTGGCCTTCGTAG